>CAZLCY010000092.1:0-9591 GCA_964558075.1 uncultured Bacteroidales bacterium | reverse complement strand
TTATTACATTGTCAAGTTTTTTGCGATCTACAATAACATATATTACTGCAACTTTTCCGTATTTTCCTTGAGCATCAATTACGGTGGTGCCGTATCCTTTTTCTCGTAATTGTTGGATAATAGTTGTGGTATTATCTTTTGCTATTATCCGTACTAATTCGTTGCCGAGTGCAATTTTTTCTTCAATTTTAATTCCCACATAATTTCCCATAGCAAAACCGGCAGCATATGCAATGTAATTCACCCAATTTGTGAGATTGTTCATAACGTATGTAATGGCGAATAACCATATTAAAATTTCAAAAAAACCAATAATTGGAGCAACATGCTTATATCCGCGTGATACAAAAATAATTCTTGTTGTTCCCAATGTCACATCGCACATCCGAGCAGTGAAAATAAGTAAAGGTCCAATAATGTACGTAGAAAAATCTATATCCATACAAATAAAATTGCTTAATATCTTTTTATAGCACGGTCAATATCTTTTTTAGCATCACGTGCTTTTATTGATTCCCGTTTATCGTGAAGTTTTTTGCCTCGTGCCAAGCCAAAATTAATTTTTGCCCATCCTCGTTCGGTTATGAATACTTTTGTTGGGATAAGTGTTGTACCTTTATCTTTGAGCTTTTCTCTGATTTTGAGAATTTCTTTTTTTCGTAATAATAATTTTCGTTCACGGTCAGTTTGATGATTGTTGTAACTCCCAAATGAATAGGTGGCAATGGTCATGCCTTTTATCCATATTTCATCTCTGTGAACGTAACAGTATGCTTCGCGAATACTGGCTTTTGCTTCACGAATAGATTTTATTTCAGTACCTGTTAAAACAATACCGGCAGTATACGTTTCAATAATTTCATATTCGTGAAATGCTTTTTTATTTTGTATAGAAACTTTTGTGAGTGCCATAATAGTTTAACTCTTACTTTTTTGTTAAATTTGTTTGACAAATATAGTTTTTTTACAAAGAGAAGCAATTTTTTTACTATTCGAAAACATTCTATTAAAAAAATATTTTTTGATACAAACACAAATATTACCGCTTATTTTAGGTCCCACGGCAAGTGGGAAAACTTCATTAGCAGTGTCTGTTGCTCATCAGATTGGTGCAGAGATTCTGAGTGCAGATTCTCGTCAGGTATATACCGGAATGGATATTGGAACCGGAAAGGATTTGCACGAATATTCTATAAATAATACAGTCGTAAAATCTCATTTAATAGATATAGTTCCGGCAGGATATGCATATAATTTATATGAATTTATGCATGATTTTGTTGCCGCATACCATGATATAATATCACGGAATCAGCTGCCACTTGTTTGTGGTGGTACCGGAATGTATTTAGAATCAATTATTAAAAAATATAATTTACACAAAGTTCCCGAAGATATTCAATTTAGAAAAGCTTGTGAACATCGTACATATGATGAATTAGTGGCAGAACTTCAATCGTATAAAGACTTGCATAATACTACTGATATTGATTCCAAAAAAAGGTTAATTAGAGCACTCGAAATTGCTCGATATGAACATAAATTTGGCGACTCTGTATCATCATTTAATCTCAATTATACACCGATAGTAATTGGTATACATATAAGCCGCGAACTTCGTCGCGAACGTATTGCAACACGACTCCGCAATCGTCTTCATGAAGGTTTAGTAAAAGAGGTGGAGCAGTTGCTTGAGAAAGGAGTAAGTCATACAACATTGCAGTATTATGGTTTGGAATATAAATTTGCATCACTTTATTTACAGAAAAAAATTGATAAATCAGAATTTGAGCAATCTTTACTAACAGCTATTTTTCAATTTGCAAAACGTCAAATGACTTGGTTTCGCGGAATGGAAAGACGAGGGGTTTTTATCCACTGGATAGATGGCGAAGAGCCTCTGGAACTACAAACTAAAATGGTATTGGAAATTTTGAGAGAAAATAACTATTTTAAATAGTTGTAATTTCTTTTTTTAATAATAAGACCTAAGTTTAAGACATAAAATTATTTATCTTTGCATAGATAATAAAAATGAAAATTGATTAGAAAAATCTTACACATGCATATATTTCAGAAAGCCTTATTTTACACTATTTTTTTTGCAAGTTTATTTGCGTATTCGGGTGTAATTGCTCAAAATTCTTTAATGATACACGGTACCGTAAGTGTAGACGAGGGGACGCTTGATGGGGCATGGCTTAAAGTTCTTAATTCGAAAACATATAAAACTGTATATCATAATCCTATTGAAAAAAGTGGGGCATATGTGTTGAATTTGCCTTATGGTGAAAATTATACCATTTCGTTTACAAAACCCGGTTATACTACTGTAGAATTTGAAGCACAGCTTGTATTACCTGAAAATGCTCAGCAGTGTTGTTACCGACCAATGGAAATATCTTTTCATTTTTTCAAACCGGACAGTATGTATGCTCATTTGTTTACGGGTACTTTTTATACTATTGCGTATAAATCCTCACTTAAAGGATTTAATTATGATATTGATGTTGATTATATGGTACAGCAACGAATAGTTAATTACGAATTATTTGAGAAGAAAAAACTCATGACAAAAGAAGGAAAAGCTATTCGAGAAGAAGAGATACTTACCGAAAAAAAATATATTGCATTAATTAATCAAGCAACAAAATTATATAATTCAGAACATTATTATGCGTCCCGACAATTATTTAATGAAGCCGGTAAATTGCGTCCCGACAGAAAATATCCCCAATATAAAATAGAGGATATTCGAACTGAATTAGATCGATTTGAAAACAAAGCTCAGATACTAGGGGTAAATGTTGATTCTATTGTTGAACGGGAATTTGCACTGCTTGAACCGGAACAAACTGAGGAACCTTATCCGACTTATGTTCCTTTAACGGAAGAACAAGTGGATTCTATTTTTAAACAAGAAATACGAAAACAAATTGATTTGATGGCACAGAGCCCTGCTGAAAAACAAGAATTGCAAAGTGCAATGAATGATTTCTTTAACGAAACATATGTCGACGAAGATGTGATTCAAATTCCGGATGATACTGAAATCCCAATCGCCGAACCTGAGCCTGAGGAACGTGCAGTAGATTTTACGAGTCCCGATATTCCTGTTGAAGAAACGATAGAGTCGGAGTCTGATATGCCGGCTGATGAATTTGATGAAACGGTAATTGATACTATTCAAGAAGTTCAAGATAAATCTGAGGCTTCTCAATCAGATGTCTTACAGGATACTATTGATTACCCTGAAGTTGTAGACTATAAAACTTATCAAGATTCCTTGAGAAAAAGATATCCGGAAGAGCGAACTGTTGAATATTCTGAAACACCAAATAAGAAAATTACGCGTGTTATCTTAAATATTGGTGAGGTGGTTGAAGTTTATACTCGTGTTGAACATTCTTGGGGAGCAACTTATTATTTTATAGAGGAATACCCAACAGGATATCAAAGCATCGGTTATAGTGCGTTTATGAACAAAACCCGTTTATACGAAATAGAAGGAGAGGATAAGTAACAGTAATGAGATTTATGTGTGTGCTAATAGTTCGGTGGGACATGTAAATTTAAAATATGCCTTTTATTCTTTATTTATTATTGAGTATTCACGATGTTTATATAACAGAAAGAAAGGTTTTACTGTTACTCGGTTTTATTTAACCCAACTTGTACATATTTAAGCAAACAATGCAGTAAATCAGCGATTTAAAATTTTAATGGTACACTACATATTTTGTTTTCATTGGTAGTACTATATCATGTATACTTTGGTAGTATCCCCAAAAGTGTGCATTTATATTATGTGTAATTTCTTTTGTTTAGGTCGAATTTACAAGGTCATTTTCGATAAATTTAACAATTTATTATGATTATTTTTACTTACACATATACGTACTCTATTGTATTTTACTCTAAATAAATACTCAATTATCTGAAAATCATTGATTTATAAGAATATTGAATGTATATTTGCATAAGAAAATTACACGTTCATTATTATAGATTTGTAAGTAGAGTTATGTGAGATGGATTCGTGAAGTTGGAGATACAGACATGTATCATTTTTCATTTTTATTCAAATATTCTCGGTAGTGAAGTTGGTATGATAGTTTAGTTTTGGTTTATGATTAGTTTTTCATTTTTGTAGAGGTTTGAGGTAGATTGATGGAGTAAGATCCGAGAATATTTAAAGAGGTTGTTTGTTTTAACAGACAACCTCTTTTTTTTTATCAACCATATATTTTTATATAATCTATGAATGTCTCGATTGTAATACCTTGATAACCTCTTCGAGAGAATATTCTTTTTCTACAAGTAGTACTAAATAGTGATACATTAGGTCTGCAGCTTCTCCAAGAAATAAATCTTTGTTCGAGTCTTTTGCCTCTATAATTAATTCAACAGCTTCTTCGCCAACTTTTTGAGCTATTTTGTTTATACCTTTGTTAAATAGATGATTTGTATATGAGCCTTCAACCGGAGATTTCTTTCGTGTTTGAATTACATTTTCTAAGTATGCTAAAAAGTCTGTTTCTTGTTTGTTTATTTCATTAAAACAAGTGTCAGCACCAGTATGGCAAGTTGGACCGTGAGGTTTTGCTTTTATGAGTAAGGTGTCTTGGTCACAATCTACCGACATGTCAACTACATCAAGGAAGTTGCCGGATGTTTCTCCTTTTGTCCACAGTGTCTGACGTGAGCGACTATAAAATGTAACACGTTTTTCTGCACATGTTTTTTCATACGCCTCTTTGTTCATATAGCCTAACATTAAAACAACGTTGGTGTGAGCATCTCGAATAATTACGGGAATAAGTCCGTCAGATGATTTTGAAAATTGTAATTCCATAAAAAAGTTTATTAACGAATAGAAATATTATTGTTTTGTAAATAATTTTTTAAATCGGGTATAGCTATTTCTTTAAAGTGGAAAATACTTGCAGCAAGTGCGGCATCAGCTTTCCCATCAATGAAAATATCTTTAAAATGCTCCATTGTTCCCGCACCTCCGGACGCAATAATTGGAATGTCTACCATGTCTGATATGGTTCTGGTTATTTCAACGGCAAAGCCATTTTTTGTGCCATCGTGATTCATTGATGTTAATAAGATTTCTCCGGCTCCTCTGTTATATATTTCTTTGACCCAATCGAGTGTTCGAATATCTGTTGGTTTTTTTCCACCATGAGTATGAACACGCCAACCAGTACCATAGAGTTTCGTGTCTATTGCTACAACAACACATTGTGAACCAAATTCTTTCGCTAATTCTTCAACTAATTTTGGATTTAACACCGCAGCGGAATTAATAGTAATTTTATCTGCTCCGGCTTCGAGCAATACGCCAACGTCTTTCACTGAGGTGATTCCTCCGCCAACAGTAAACGGAATATTGAGATGCAATGCAATACGTTTGACCAATGAAGCGAGCGTTTCTCTCCGTTCAAGCGTAGCAGTAATATCTAAGAACGTCAATTCGTCAGCTCCTTGTTGAGCATAAAATGCTCCTAATTCAATAGGATCACCGGCGTCTCGTAATTGGAGAAAATTAACTCCTTTAACCGTGCGTCCGTTTTTTATATCAAGACATGGAATGATTCGTTTAGCTAACATGTTGACTGTATTTCCTTTTTCTAATAACCATAATTATTATTCCAATTATTGTAAGTAATAGTAGTGGAATTGCAATATTAAACAATTGCCAATTTTTTCGTTCTTTTAAAATTCGTTTTTCATTGAGTAATCTGATTTTCATTTCTTGCGTACGCAGGGGGATAAATTCAGCATCTCCACATATATAATTGGCAACATTAAGTATAAATTCTTTATTACCTGTATATAATTTATTGTCTACAGCTACATATTTGTAAAAGTGAAGAGGTTTTGGAATAGTGTCGAAACCTTTTATTTCTACTTCGTTTTTTATAATATCGCCATCTGCCACAAATACCATTTTGTTAGAATCTGACCTGGTTTTTATAGAAAAGTTTTCGGGCAATTTATGTGCGGGAATAGGACAGGAACGTTTTTCGAAAAATGATTTCATTGAGCCTTCGTTAAGAATAGCAACAGGTAAATAATATGAGTTGAAATAGTTTCCGCCAATTCTTTGCAGAATACTAAACCCCACCTGAATGGGGGCTTGTATTTCCCGTGCGTATGCAGAAGATGATAATAATACGTTTTTTTGCAAGCTGCCATTACCGGTAACTGTTGTGTCAATAGTACTTGCAAATTGAGCTTTTACTAAAGAAATATCTTGAGTAATGCGGTGATTTTTGTTACCTCTCAATAGCGGGTAATAATACCACGGCACGCCTTGATAATTAGGTTGCATTCCCGGCGGTGATGTATTTAACGGTACTTTTGCACATTGGTTGTCTAGTAAAATGGTACTGTTGATTCTGACGCCGAGATGAAATAAAAAGTCTGAAATATTTATGTCCCGAGGTATAGCAAGAGCTTCTGAAACATATTGAAGGGTGTCTGCATTTACCTGAACTTTATCGAAAAAGCAGAACAAATTACCATTGTTCATTATATACTGATCGAGAATAAATTTATCTTCTTCGGAAAATTTTGAGGTGGGTTGTGCTATCATTACCATATCGTATGTGGTAAGAGAGTCGAGCAGTTGTCGGGTAGTGATTTTATCGATGTCGTAAAAATCTTGTAATGATTTAAGAGCGTCATATACGTACACAGAGGACAATTCGTTGTGATTGGTAATATAAGCAATTTTTTTGGTGCGATTTTGTGTTAGTTGTTTGGTGCTTTTTAAACATAAATATTCCAGTTTCCCAAGAGCTTCATACACTTGCTCATCTGTTGAAGAGCCGGTTACATCTGAGAATAAATTTATCGGCACAAATGAAGAACTGGTAGATACTATTATGCCGGGAATAATAAATCGTTGTTCAAATTTTCCCGATTCATCTTGTTCTTGAATCGTGTATGGTCGTAAGCCATAATCTTCAATTAATCTGTTAAAAGCAGCTTTGTTTGATTTATTGTCGGTACCAATATTAAGAGGATCTATATATTTTATATGTATACGAGAACCACCTATTCGTGTTATTTCTTCTAAAAAATCAGACACATCTCGTTTCATTTTAGTGAACGTTAAGGGCAAGTCTCCGTGCAGATATACCGAAAAACGAATGGTGTCTTGAATATTGCTCAGGTATGATTTTGTTGCGTCGGAGAGAGTATATCTATTGTCTTCGGTTAGGTCAAATCGAAGATAGCTGGAATTACCAATCCAATTGAGGGTAAAAACAATGCATATTGCAATTAATATATTACGTGCTATAGTAAACTTTTTCCGCATGTTTTATTTCCGTTTATTTTTAATCGATATTATTGTCATATAGAGAAACAGTCCGATAATACTTAGAAAGTAAAGAATGTCGCGCGTGTCAATCACACCTCTGCTAATTGATTCGTAATGTTGTTGAATACCCGTTAATACCACAATATTATTGATGGTACTGTTTTGAAATATGTTGGCAATGAAGTCGAATCCTATAAAAAACACAAAACAGAGTGCGGCTGTCACAATAAATGAAACTATCTGATTGTCTGTTATTGATGAAATGAATGTTCCAATTGCAATATACACCCCCGAAAGAAAAAACAATCCAATATATGCTCCAATTGTTGCAGCAAAATCAATATTTCCCGGAGGACTCCCTAAAGCATATACTGTTATAAAATATAAAACGGTTGGAATTAATGATAGAAAGATAAGAATAATACCTGCAAAGAATTTTGAGAATACAATGTCTTTGTCTGTTATTGGATAGGTAAGAAGTAGTTCTATTGTACCACTTTTACTTTCATCGGCAAAAAAACGCATGGTAATTGCCGGGGCGAGAAATAAAAAAATCCAGGGAGCAATAAGAAATAGTCCGTCTAAACCGGCAAATCCCGTCTGAAGAATATTCATTTCACTTTCAAACACCCATAAAAAAAGACCTGTCCCCAATAAAAATATTGCAATAACAATATATCCGATGAGAGAACTAAAAAAACTTACTATTTCTTTCCACAATAAGGTTCTCATACTTTTTTTTTGCAAATGTAATTAAAACCGATGAGCATAAAGAGAAATACCTGATTTTTTTATGTTGCTTTGGGGATATGTTTTAGTACATATAATAATATGTCCCAAAATTGAGCAACTGAGCGAATTTCAACTTTTTCGTCAGGTGAATGCGGTCCGCGAATGTTAGGACCTATAGAAACATATTCAATGTTCGGATATTTTTTTTGAATAACACCACATTCTAACCCCGCATGAACGACTTGTAGTGTTGGTTTTGTGTCGGTGCATTTGTTATATGCTTCTTGAACAAGTGAAACAATTTTTGAATCAGCTTGTGGTTCCCATGCTGGATAATCTCCTTCGAAATGTGCTTCAATTGAAAATATATTGAAAATATGTTGCATCGCAAGAGCAAGTTCTGTTTTTTCTTGGGTATGAGAACTTCGTAACAGGCAATTTACTTCAATATTTTTGTTGTGTGTTTGAATTATAGAAAGATTTGTTGAAGTCCGTACAGTATTTATTTCTTTTTCGTATGAAATTACTCCGTTAGGACAAGATGATACTGCTTGTAAAAAGGAATGAGTAGACGGTGTAGAAATAATCTTTTTAGGTAATTCGTGTTCGGTTGTCGTACACAAAATGTTGGAATCTGTTTTAGAAAAACGCTTTGCAATTGTTTGAGCAAATGACTGAATATATGAAATAATTGTTTCTTTCTGTGCAAGAGAACAGACAATTTGAGCATGTGCATTTCGTGGAATTGCATTTCTCATATTGCCCGCTTCTATGTGAGCAAGAGATGCCGAGTGATTGAAACAAAGTGCTGAAAGTAATTCGCATATTAATTTTGCAGCATTTGCTCGTTCATACATTATCTCAAATCCGGAGTGACCACCGGTGAGACCCTGTATTTCGATAATAAATGAGAGAGCATCTTTGGGACAAGATTCATGTGTAACGGGACAGATGAAATTTCCATCAATTCCACCGGCACAGCCAATTGTAATATCATGTTCGTCTTCGGTATCTGTGTTAATTATGTATCGAGCCTTCAGTTTATTCGGTTCGAGAGCATATGCACCAATCATCCCTGTTTCTTCCGACACCGTAAATAATGCTTCGAGTGGTCCGTGTGTTATTGTATCGGACTCTAAAATTGCAAGAATACATGGCAATCCAATTCCATTGTCGGCTCCAAGACTTGTGTTTTCTGCAGAAACCCATCCATCTAAAGCATACGGTTTTATGGGGTCGCATGTAAAGTCATGCTCGGTGTTCTGATTTTTTTGGGGAACCATATCTACATGAGCCTGTAAAGCTATTGTTTCACATGATTCATAACCTTTGTGTGCATTTTTTGAAATTATTATATTTCCTACAGAATCTTTATATGTATCAAGATTATGTTTTTTTGCAAAATCTAATAGATATTCAATTATCTGCGTTTCGTGATGTGATGGGTGAGGTATAGAACAGATTTTTTCAAAATGCTTCCACACACATTCCGGTTGGAGATTTGAAATGATATTCATAGT
>CAZLCY010000091.1:0-9646 GCA_964558075.1 uncultured Bacteroidales bacterium | reverse complement strand
GTGATAGTAATAATAAATCATTTAAACGCTGTCAGGTCTGCGACGCTGACAGGTTCAAGAATAAAATGGCATTCTCAAGACCTGTCAGCGTGCGAAGCTCCTGACAGCGTCGTTGAAAATATAATTACATGCAGATTTCATAAACGCTCTGTAATCTGCAACACTAAAAGTGTTAAGAAAAAAAATATATAAATAAAACTGCCATATAAATTTTATTTGTATATTTGGGAATCAGTTCGCAACAAAAAACATAAAAAATCTACGACAACAATAATTTTTTTGATAAAAAAACATAAAAATGAGAATACACATTAAATTCAAAGGTAGTAACGCAACGATTCCTATTAATTACCAACATTTACTTACAGGAACTATTCATAAATGGATTGGGAAGCAAAATCAAGAACACGGAAATGTTTCATTATATTCTTTTTCGTGGCTACAAGGAACATATAAAAATCCAAATGAAAATAATTTAATTATTAATAACAACGGCTCTTTTTTTATTAGCTGTTATAATGATGAGTTATTGCAAACAATAATAAAAAATATACAAACCGATCCTATAATGTTTAATGATTTAATTGCACAAGAAATTATTATTCAACAAAATCCAGATTTTGAAAATAAAGACACATTCTATGCTGCAAGTCCAATTTTCATTAAAAGAAAAAATGAAAATTCTATTAAACACTTTACATATTCCGATGAAGAGTCAAACAGCTATCTAAAAGAAACATTAGAAACAAAAATGGCATTAGTTGGATTAAAAGACTCCTCATTAGATATTTCATTTGACACTAATTACAAAAAAGCAACCACAAAGCTTATTAAATACAATTCAATTAACAACAGAGCAAGCATATGCCCTGTAATAATTAAAGCAAAACCCGAAACAAAAGCCTTCGCTTGGAATGTTGGTTTAGGCAATAGTACCGGAATAGGTTTTGGTGCGTTGAAATAATATATATAAACGCTGACAGGTCTATCGACGCTGTCAGGTTTGGGATACGGAAGACCTGTCAGCGTGCGAAGCTCCTGACAGCGTCGATATTCAAGAAAGAAAAAAATATTAAATATGGAGACAATATACATAGTTAAATATACAGGTCCGTTTGGTTTTATAAAGCCTTGGACAGCGGTTAGAGACAGCGAAACTTACAGTCAACAGTTTTTAACACCTTCAATTGTAGCTGGAATTGAGAGAAAATTATTTCCAGAATTGTTGGCAGATGATAATGGCGAAATAAAAAAGATTTTTGGACACAGATTATCATACAAACAAATATCCCAACAACAAGAACAAATTCAACCACGAGGCTGGAATGAAAAAGGGCGAGGGAAAAATAAAGAATATCATAGACCACATGCAATACTTGTCAGAGGCATTCTTATAGAACCTCTTTTATATGTAGCATTTGAATCAAAAACAGATGCAGAGGTGGCTTTCACGCAACATATTTGTTTAGCTCGGAACGAGGATATTCTTTATCCGAACGGAGATATTTTAGAAGTAACAAAAGAAGAGTTTAATAATAATGAAGATTTGTTTGCTGGCTTTGAACTAGTATTTGAAAAAAATGAACAGTCTTTTATGGTAGGCTTCAATAGATTCAAACAAAATGAACCTATGTATGGATATTTAAAAGTAGTTGGTACACCTGTAAAAACTAATTACTAGTTATGAAACAAATATGCCCACACATAAAAGCAAAAGGAAAGCCGGAAGAAACAACCCTGTACGACCATTTATACTTGGTTTGCTCAGTTGCAAAAAAAATAGCTGAATATTCCAATATGGATAAAGAAATAGCTCGATTGGGAGCTATTCTCCATGATATTGGAAAAACAAGCACTGTTTTTCAAAAACGGCTTACACAGAACAAACGCCCCGATACTCCATTTCGACATGAAATTGCGTCATGCTTTTTTCTTTCGTTGTTTGAGGAAGCAATTCATCCAGCATTGATTGAGATGATAATTGCCCATCATAAGTCGATTCTCCATGATGGTCGAAAAAAAGGCATTTTAGACCTAATGGAAGAATTGGATGAGAATAATTTCAACTATCACATAAAAGATTGGGAAGTATGGAAAAATGATGCTTGTGAAATATTAAATGCATTTGGCATAAAAACACACGATATTTCAAAAGAAGAAGCAAAAGAGAATTTTGAAAAAGTTGTCGAATATTGTGAAAACAAAGTCAGGGAACGTGGATATTCTGAATGGCGGGGACTTCTAATAGCTGCCGATTATTTCGCATCGGCATTGTCCGATAAAACAGAGAATTATCTCGAACGCTTATTCAAAACACCAAACCTTAACTTTTTTAATCGGCAGCACAAACTATATCCGCTATCACTCAAAAGTAGCGACTCACAAAAAAAACATACGATGGTTCTGGCATCGACAGGAGCAGGAAAAACCGATTACTTATTTAGGCGGTGCAAAGGTAGGGTTTTTTATACATTACCATTTCAGGCTTCTATTAATGCAATGTATAAGCGGGTAAAAAAGGATTTGCAGAAAGATAATCCAAATATTGATATTCGATTATTACATGCAGCTTCGAGTATTGTTCTTGCAGGAAAAGAAAAAGAAGAAAAAATTATACAGGGACATGTTGGGGCTGCGGTAAAAGTTCTTACACCGCATCAAATTGCAGCCATTGCTTTTGGCACAAATGGTTTCGAAGCTATGATTCTGGACATAAAAGCCTGTGATGTAATACTCGATGAAATTCATACCTATACAGAAGTAACCCAAGCTATAGTGCTGAAGATTATTGAAGTGTTAAACCATTTAGATTGTAATATTCACATTGGTACTGCAACCATGCCAAGCATTTTGTACAATAAAATAATTGGCATACTCGGTAAAGAGAATGTTTTTGAAGTATCCCTTAATAACGATGAGTTAGAAAAATTTAACCGCCACCGAGTATATAAAATTGATACATGGACAAGTGCTGACAATGAAATACAAAAAGCGGTTTTGGAAGACAAGAAAATATTGATTGTGTGCAACAGAGTAAAACATGCACAAGAACAATACTTACGATTGAAAGAACAATATCCCGACACGCCAATACTCTTGCTTCATAGCCGATTTACCAAAGGCGACCGTAACGAAAAAGAACGTTTGCTCATGGGATTGGACGAAATTGGCAATCCGAACGGCAATTTTAACACAGCAACCAAAGCTTGTATTGTTGTTTCTACACAAGTGGTAGAAGTGAGTATAGATATTAGTTTCGATATTATGATAACCGAAGCCGCTCCTCTCGACGCACTTGCACAGCGTTTTGGGCGTGTTAATCGAAAACGAAACAACGATACCATAGGGAAATATAAGCCAATATATGTACTTTCACCGCCTGAAAATGAAAAGGAAGCTTTACCATATAATTTAGAAATTATTAAGCGAAGTTATGATGTATTGCCTCATGGTGAAGTGATGCAGGAAAACCAATTGCAAGAAAAGATAGATACTGTTTTTACAGAAATTGATTTTTTGAAAATTGAACAACATTCGGTGTTTAAAGAAACAGGTAAATGGAATATTGACAAGCTAACGCATAACTCAAAAGCTATTCTTATGGATTTGCTTGATATTGACAGCGTAAGTTGTATATGCGAAAGCAACGAAGATAATTATACAACAGCTACACCAGAACAAAAAGCAATGATGGAGGTAAGTACCCGATTTTATGTGGTGCGAGGATTACGGCAATTAGATAGCGGTTCACAACCGTTTGTAATACCCGATATTGCCTATAATTCTGAATTGGGTTTACATGTTCAATTAGCAAAACCCGAAAACTATAACACAAAATTTTCAGCTAAAACACAAATACTATGATAGCAGCAACAATAGGAAAAACATTTCTTAAAACATTCAACGAGAAAACCGGAAAGAAATATTCGGCAAAAGAGTTTTTTGAGAAGGAATATTTTGAATGCTTTTACAATCATCTAAAATATATGCAGTGGATAAATAATTCACCGTTTGATCAAATAAGTAAAAGAAAATTGAATCATATATCTGAAGAACGTATCAAAGCACTACAAGAATTTAATTCCAAAGTTTGTGATAGAAAAATATTTGATGGAAGTACTGTTATAGGGTATCCTGCTTCTGAGCAAAAAGGTTATGCAGTAACTTCAGGTCAGGTTACAGATATTCAATTTTGTGTCGATGAAAATGAAGCATATTTTTCTTGGATTGGGAGTGGATTAAGTATAGGGACAGGTAAGCTTTCAATTCTTTTTGATAATCCAGAAATATTATACGATACATATTTAGGATGGCGTATTTATAGAGGATTATTAAATGATGTTATTTTAGATAAACTTAAAGGAAATCAAATAAATTCTTGGAATGGTTTGTGGCTTTCATTTTTATATTCTAAAAATTATAGAGAATATTTCGATACGACCACATTAACAAACAATAACTTTTTTTCAAATATTAAAGATGGAATTGAACTCAACAAAATCAATTGGTCTGAACTTATATTTAATTTAAGTAGAAAATATAAAGATTCTATTTTTATTGGATATGTTCATTCTGTTGGAGATACGAATCAAACTATAGGTTTTATTCCCTTTCATTTTCAAAAAGTAACAACTATACTTAAATATTACAGACAATTATTTGGTGAAAATGCATATATAAATGATGCAAGTAAATATCAAAGTCTTTTTGGAAAAGATAGTTTAAGTAAAGCATGTGAGTTAGGTTCAATTGGGTTACAAGCTTTAGAACCAAAAAACCTACGAAAATATTTTGGAAACGATTCTAATTTGAAACTATTAAAACCTAAAACAGGGAATGATGAAGAAAAGAATAATAAAGCTTTTCAGAAAGATTACGAAAATATTATAACATACAGAACATATAAAACTTGGTTATTAGCTATGATTACAAAAAACAAAGAAGAATCGCTTGAATATACTGCCGAAGTTGCAAAAGCACTTCATGAGTATAGAGACAAGGCATCGAAAAACGACAGAAAAAACCTTATTGACAAGGAATTACTTTCAGCAAAGTCAAAAAAGCAGTTTTTAGATGCATTAGTTACCATTGTTAAAGAAGTGGAGCAAGATTTACTTCAAGTATTTAAAACACTTCGAAATAAGGTACATCTTATGTCGGCTGAAGACTTTGGGTACTTTGTAGTATTACTAAAGTTTGATTATGCGTATGAAGAACGAGAACGCAATTAATACAGACGCAGACAGGAGCTTCGCACGCGGCCTGGTCTATAAACAATTTTAACGACCTGTCAGCGTCGATAGACCTGACAGCCTCAAAAATGTAGAAATAATTAATTTTTAAAATATAATAATCATGAATACAATTTATATCAGAACACTAAAAAGAGCAGAACACACAGTATTTTGCGTTGATAAAGTTCAAAAGACATATTATGATCCACAGTTTAATACTTCAATACCTTTTTCGAGTGGTCAACAAGTTAAAAGATCATTGATTGACTCTTTCCTTTCAAACTTAAATGAATCTCGTTCTCCAACAACATTTTATCATAATTTAATGAAAGATGGTAAAATAGAAGAAGCAGAAGTTCACGGCACTTGTAATCCATTGGATGCAGACCAATTATTAGGTGGTTGGATGAAAACAGCACAAAAAAATAACGATGGTAAGAAATCAAGAACCATTAAAAGAAGAAGTCCTCTCTCTATTTCTTCAATGAGAGGGTTGCATCCTCTATTAGCAGGTGTTAAAAAAGAAAATGTGTCTTTTGATAGAAGTGAAACTCCGAGTAATGAAATAGTTGTTAAAGATAGTTCAGGAAAAGTCTTATCTCCAGATGAAATAGACGAAATTTTAAAAGGTCAAGATAGAAGCTTGAATAGGAAATGGATACAAGATCAGAGTGGTTCATCAAATCGTGCTACAGGTCTCTTCGTTCAAGATATGGCAATAGATTTACGTAGGTTGTTTTGTGTATTATTAAACAAGTTAGAACCCGAAATTACGGAAGAGACAGAAGCAAAATTGCGTGAAGAAGGCTGGCAAGAAACAGAAACTGTTTTTGGAAAATGTTTAGTTGCGCCTAAAGAAAAAAGAGATGCACTTGCTAAAGCTCTTGCATATGCTATTATAAATTGGACAATTACCTCGAATCAATCTCGCACCTTTAGCCTTATGGAAACACTAGCAGTGTCAATATCTGACAATGCCAACAAAATTGCGGGAAGCATCAGAGCAAAGCTGAAAGAGGAAGAAGAAAACAAAGCTGAACCAATAATTGAAGAAGATATGGCAGGAGTTGAAAGTTTTGTTACCCTCCAAGCAGGCGGTTATATTCGAACTAAAAAAGAAACAGTTGATGCTCTTGAAAAAGCGGAAAAATCAATTTATGACAAAATAATGGCTTTTGATTATGAAAATCAATTAGCGTAGTTCTACAATAAAAACTCTCAGCAATGCTGAGAGTTTTTTTATTTACTCATCCCCACCACTCAAACCATCAAAAAAAAACAGACAACAAACAAACAAAACACCATGAAAGCTCAGCCACTGACACCCGGAATGTTTTACCACATCTACAACCGAGGAATAAACGGTTGCGAAATATTTCGAGAGAAAAATGATTACGAACGTTTTTTACGATTACACGACACATACATAGACCCGGTAGCAGAAACATATGCCTGGGCTCTTATGGGAAATCATTTTCATTTGGTCGTACGACTAAAAGAAGAAAAAAATATTCAAACCTTATTTGAATTATATGGCAAAAAGGATATTTACAACTCGAAAGAAGTCGGGAATTCTGGTAATGACAGCGACCACACCTCAACAGTGGTCGTAGACCCTGTTGATGGTAATAGTAATACCATAAAAAACACTTCGACACACAACCACCGCCAGGGTTTGCAACCACTGACGGGGTTTCAGGAAAAGAACCAATATACCCGCAAACCAAAAGTATCCAATCAATTTGGTCATTTGTTTAATTCATATGCTCAATACTACAACACCAAATACAACCGCCACGGATCATTATTCGAACGACCTTTTAAACGTTTAAAAATAACGTCCGAAACATACTTGCGTCATGTGATTATGTATGTACAAAACAATCCGGTACATCATGGCTTTTGCGAACATACAATAGAATATCCGTGGACAAGTTATCTTTCAACTATTTCGAAAAACTCAACAAACCTGAAACGCGAAGAGGTATTAGACTTATTTGGCGGAAAGGAAAATTTTAAATATTCCCACTCTATCTGTACCAATGTTTTTGATATTAATCTTGAATAATGACTTATGAATATTACCGGCACACATTTTAATTACTACTTTCTTTGTCATCGTAAACTCTGGCTGTTTGCCAACAGCATTCAAATGGAACAAACCAGCGATATCGTTCGGGAAGGGAAATTGATACATGAAACAAGTTATCTGCAACGGAGCGAAAAATATACTGAATTAGAACTTGATGGGATAAAAATCGATTATTATGATGCAAAACGCAAAGTTGTTCATGAGGTAAAAAAAAGTACAGCACGTGAAACTGCACATATTTGGCAGGTAAAATATTATTTATTCATACTAGAAAAACACGGCATACAAAACCCGACCGGTATTTTGGAATACCCAAAACTACGGCAGACTGAAGAAGTTTTTTTAAGCACACGAGATTGTGAAGAAATAAAAGAAATAATACAACATATACATTCAATAATACATGCAGATTGTCCTGAAAAATTGGAACAAAAATATTGTAAGCATTGCAGTTATTTTGATTTTTGCTGGACACAGGAATAAAACCACACAATCATGAAAAAATCATACTATTTATTCAACCCCGGACGATTAAGCAGAACCGACAACACACTCAAATTTATTGCAATAGATGAACATGGAAAAGAACAAAAGACGAAATATTTGCCTGTAGAAAATGTTGAAGAACTATACGCTTTTGGCTCTTTAGATGCAAATAGTGCATTATATAATTTTTTGGGCAAACATCAAGTTAGTGTACATTTTTTTGATTATTACGAGAACTACACCGGTTCTTTTATGCCAAAAGATTATTTACTAAGTGGGAAACTTCTTGTAGAACAAGTTTCTGCATATAAACAAAAAAAGAAACGAATACCAATTGCACAAAAAATAATTGACGGAGCATCATACAACATGCTCAAAAATCTTTCATATTACAATAAACGCGGAAAAGTGACCGACCCCTGTATAGAATCAATTGAAACACTTCGCACAAAAATTTATAACACAGAAGATATAGATGAATTAATGGGTATAGAAGGAAACATTCGACATTGGTACTATGAAGCATTTAACGTAATAATAAATGACTTCACAATGAGTGGTCGCAGTAAGCAACCACCGAAAAATGAAATAAACGCACTTATATCATTTGGCAACATGATGTGTTACAGCCAATGTGTACGAGCAATACACCAAACACAATTAAATCCGACAATAAGTTATTTGCATTCACCCGGCGAACGAAGATTTTCATTATCTTTGGATATTTCAGAAATATTTAAACCCATATTGGTTGACAGAGTTATATTTAAAATACTAAATAAAAAAGAACTGCAGAGCAAACATTTCGACAAAAAAATAGAGCGATGCGTATTAAATGAATCCGGCAAAAAAATATTTATACAATCGTTCGAAGATAGATTGCAAGAAACAATAAAACACAGAAATTTAAACAGACATGTTAGTTACAAACATCTCATAAAACTGGAATGTTATAAATTAATAAAACACATATTAGCAATAGAAGAGTATAAACCATTTAAAATGTGGTGGTAATGTATGTTATTTTAGTATACGACATAGGGGAAAAACGAGTTGGCAAAATGCTTAAATTATGTCGGCAATATTTAAACTGGATTCAGAATTCCGTTTTTGAAGGAGAAATATCAAACGTTTCATTTAAAGAGTTAGAACACAAAGCACAATTAATAATGAATGAAGAAGAAGATAGCATAATTGTATTTAAAAGCAGAAATGAAAATTGGCTTGACAAACATATAATAGGAAAAGAAAAAAATGAATTAAACCAATTTTTATAAAAAAAAGTCGTCGAAGTCAATAATTTTGAACAAGACAGTATTACATAAATGAAAAAAAAATCAGAAAACGTTCATTGACATATTATGTTTAAAGAAAAAAACAACAGTTGTCGTTCCCCCGGCAAAAACATAGTATTAGCTATCGACAACATTTTAGTAAATATTTTATATATTTGCTCAAGCTAAGCGGTTGAAACACTGCTTTTTTTTAGTCGTCGTTTGACGGCTTTTAATCGTACCATATTGGAATTGAAATTTCGATTATGGTTATGATTTTGATTTCGAGTTTTATCTTTTAATCGTACCATATTGGAATTGAAATGCAAAAGGACTACACAACTCCGTAATCGCATTTCCTACTTTTAATCGTACCATATTGGAATTGAAATAAACACATAAACACCTTTTAAAACATAATGAGAACAACTTTTAATCGTACCATATTGGAATTGAAATCTGATAAAGGCATTGATTTAATGACGGCTCGACCTTCTTTTAATCGTACCATATTGGAATTGAAATTATAAGGCATTTTTTTTAATTAAACAAGAACCTCG
>CAZLCY010000090.1:8785-9713 GCA_964558075.1 uncultured Bacteroidales bacterium | reverse complement strand
GAGTATTTCATTTGATGAAGAAACATTAGACTTAGGAACACTTGCAAGTGGTGAGATTGTAACCAACACATTCACATTTACCAACACAGGAGACAACGACTTGCTCATATCATCTGTACGAGCATCTTGTGGGTGCACTGCTACCGATTATTCAAAAGATCCCGTTAAACCCGGAAAAAAAGGACATGTCAGTATTACATTCGACACGAAAGGCAGACAAGGTAAACAATCAAAAACTGTAACGGTCATGACAAACACCGTTCCCCAAGCCACAACATTACGTTTTGTTGCGGTTATAGAACCAGAATCAAATTAATAATTATACATTAAAAACTATGAACATGTTAGACATTTTATTACAAGCAGGAACTCCCGGTGAAGGTGGAGGAACCGGAAGTTTTATTTTACTTATCGGTATAATGGTTATTTTCTTTTTATTCATCATTCGTCCGCAAATGAAACGACAAAAAGAAACCAGAAAATTTCGCGAAGCTCTTCAAAAAGGAGATAACGTATTAACGTTAGGTGGTATTCATGCCAAAGTTATTGAAATAAAAGAAAACAATATTGTTATTGTGGAAATAGCAAAAGACGTGAATATAAAAGTTGACAAATCAGCTCTTGTACAAAGCCCCGAAGCATTAATACAGGGAGGAAAATAATTTTTTTATAATATGGAAAGGTATATCCTTTCCATATTTTTCAGTATGATTCATTTACAAAAAATAGCAGAATATATTCGTTCTAATTGGCTTTGGTTACGTAAAAACCGCCCAAACTACATAGTTTTTGCTCTATTTTTTGCTATTGCCTCCTTCTTTTGGTTTTTGAATGCCTTTGCGAAAATTTATACACTTACCGTACCGTACACTATAGAATATCAAAATATTCCGAAAAATTTCACCACCGTAAAATCAGCTCAACAACA
>CAZLCY010000090.1:0-8775 GCA_964558075.1 uncultured Bacteroidales bacterium | reverse complement strand
CCAACAAATGATAGTTTTTATTAAAGGCACGGTATATATGTTTCTCAAATATTCTATTGTTGATCCTTTGTTCGTTATCCCGATTGATTCGCAAAATTTCATTGAAGACACCAACAAAAATATTCATCATAAAAAACTTGAAACAGAAGAATTTGCAGAAAATAACATCTCGCGATCTGCAACAACAATTCTCTCTATCAGCCCCAAAAAATTAGAAAATACAATTTCAATAATTACCAAAAAAAATATTCCCGTTCTGGCAAATGTGAATATTTTATGTGCAAAAAATTATAGTTTTGTCGACAGTCTGAACATCAGTCCTGATTCTATCATGCTCGAAGGAGCAGAAGCAATACTGGACACACTGCAATATATTGAAACTGATTTTTTTGAAAAAACGGATGTGACATCTTCATTTTCGGTTTCCCTTAACATAAAACCGGTACCGGGTATACGTCTGTATGAATCAAATGTTGATTTAAAGGTAGATGTTGACAAAAAACTTTTACACATAATTGAAATTCCGATTGATTTCAGTAAAGTCCCCGAAGAAGAACGACAACGTATATCTGAATCGGAAGTAATTGTTTCATATGAAATATTTTCATCGCACTACAACTCTGATATTGATACAACAATTCGCGCTGTTGCACAATATTCAAAACAATCTCAAAAACAAAAAACAATTCCGGTATCACTTTCAAACATTCCGGAACATGTCACCATACTTTCCGTACAACCATCTGAATTACAATATTTAAAAATGGGAGAATGATAGAAGTAGGATTAAGCGGTGGCATAGGAAGTGGTAAAACAAGTGTTTCAAAAGTCTTCAGAAACATAGGAATACCGGTTTATTATGCAGATATTGAAGCAAAAAAACTCATGAATTCAGAACCTGCTTTAATTTCAGAAATAACATCAATTCTTGGCTCTCAAGCATATACAAACGGAACAATTAACAAAGAATATATAGCACAAGAAATTTTTTCGGATTCTGAAAAACGAAAAAAAATAGAATCCTTTGTACATGTTACTGTTAAAAAAGACTACAAACTATGGGTTTTGAAACAACAAGCAGCATTTGTAATACACGAAAATGCACTTATGTTTGCACGAAACACCTACACCAATTTTGACAAAAGCATATATGTGTATTGCCCCGCAAATATGCGTGCACAACGAATTGCACAACGAGATAATATATCTGAATACGAAATTCAACAACGGATGTCTGCACAAGCAACCGACAGCGAATGTATAGAAAAAGCTGATTTTGTCATTCACAACGACAACACAGAGTTAATTATACCACAGATAACACAAATTTATTCAACTATAAAACACACAATTCATGGCTAAATTGGGGAAATTTATAGGTGCTGCAGCCGGTTTTGTATTTGGTGGCCCAATTGGAGCTTTATTTGGCTTTGCCATCGGCTCAATGTTCGATAACACAACAGTACAAGTTCATTCATCTCAACGAAATTACGGACAACGCATTACACCAACTGATTTTGCAATCAGCCTTATTGCACTTATTGCTGTGGTTATAAAATCGGACGGAAAAGTATCCCGATCTGAACTCAATTTTGTAAAACGCTATTTGGTACAAGCATACGGCGAACAAAAAGCTTCTGAACTTATAATTATGTTGCGAGATGTTCTTAAAAAAGACATTCCGCTTATTGATGTCTGTCAGCAAATTAAATATAATATGCCATACGCAGCTCGGCTCGAACTGGTACATTTTTTATTTAAACTGGCAGTGACTGATGGCAGTCTTCATTCTTCAGAACAAAATACGATTCATCAAATCAGCTCATTAATCGGCATCACACAAACCGATATGCATTCAATATTGGCAACATTCAAAAATGATATAGAAAGTGCCTATAAAATTCTCGAAATAGATGAAAATGCGAGCGATGAAGACGTACGAAAAGCATACAAAAAAATGGCACTCAAATTTCACCCCGATAAAGTAAGTCATTTAGGAGAAGGTGTGCAGAAATCTGCAACCGAAAAATTTCAGAAAGTAAACATAGCATACGAACAAATTAAAAAACAACGAAATATTAAATAACCATTAAATATAATTTTTTATGCTCAAAGACATCTTATCAATTTCAGGACAACCCGGTCTGTTTAAACTGGTAGCTCAATCACAAAAAAGCATTATTGTCGAAAACCTGCAAACAGAAAAACGTATTCCGGTCTATCAAACAACAAAAGTAAGTGCTTTAGACGATATTGCCATTTACACAGAAGAGGAAGAAGTACCATTATACGAAGTATTTAAGAAAATATTTTCAATTGAGAACAAATCAAACACATCGGTAAGTCATAAAGAATCTGCTGATGAAATAAAAGACTATTTTGAAGATATTCTTCCCGATTATGACAAAGAACGAGTATATGTTTCTGACATGAAAAAGGTGATTTCCTGGTATAATATTCTCATCGACACTAAAGTATTAGAGCCTATTGTTTCGGAAGAAGAAAAAGAACAAAAGAAAGAAGCAAAAAAAGAAGAGAAAAAAACTGTTCAAAAGGAAGAAAAAAAAGTGAATGACGTGAAAAAAGACAAAAAGAAAACAGAAGAGAAAACAGAAGAGAAATAATAATCGACAGTACATATGCAAAATTTGTATCATCAAGCAAAACAAAAACGAAAATTTGTTCCGGTAGATTTAGAAATACATAAATGGGAAGATATTCTTCCGTTTTTTGAACAGTTATTACACGAACAAATTTCCACTTACCAAGAGAGCGAGCAATGGTTAATTAACCGTTCGGAACTAGAAGCTGTAATAGAAGAAGAAATGGCGTGGCTCTACATTCGTATGAGTTGCGATACTCAAAACGAAGAATACTCTTCAGCTTTTAATTTTTTTGTAGAACATATAGAACCACATATTGCCGAATTCTCAAACAAGCTTGATGATAGGGTTCTCAAATTTATAGAAAAAGACCTTATTGACA
The DNA here is from genome assembly GCA_964558075.1 of uncultured Bacteroidales bacterium. Lineage (GTDB taxonomy): Bacteria > Bacteroidota > Bacteroidia > Bacteroidales > UBA1715 > JAQICB01. The sequence continues at coordinate 5,790 of CAZLCY010000090.1, read as the reverse complement.
CACACAAATTTCATCTCTTAATTAGAAGTTTAAAAAACAGACACAGTCTTTTTCGAAAAGATAATATTCCTATTCTCTCGGAACTCCAACGAATGGAGCAAGAGTATGGTTCTATTGCGTCGAAAATGACCGTTACCATACACGAAAAAGAATACACCCTTCAACAGGCAGCTTTGTTTTTAAAAGAAACCGACAGGGGTTTAAGAGAAGAAGTTTATGGTGCTATTCACTCACGAAGATTAGAAGACGAAACCGCACTTAACACTCTTCTCTCAAAATTAATTGAAAAAAGACATCAATGTGCTATTAATGCAGGCTTTGAAAATTACCGTGATTACAAATTACAAGACTTAGGTCGGTTCGATTACACCAAAGAAGACTGCTTTGCTTTTCACACATCAATCCAACAAACAATACCTTCGGCAGTTAAAGAAATACACGAAAAACGTAAAAAATCACTCAAACTTTCAGTCTTAAAACCATGGGACTTAGATGTTGATCCGGAAAATAAACCGCCGGTAAAACCTTTTAATTCTTCCAAAGAATTAATTCAAAAAACCCTCGCCTGTTTACAAGAAACTCGCCCCCAATACGCATCATTTATACAAACAATGGTCGACGAAGGGTACATGGATTTAGAATCACGCATTGGTAAAGCTCCGGGAGGATTTAACTATCCGCTTTATGAAAGCAATATTCCGTTCATTTTCATGAATGCAAGCGGCTCATTACGTGATGTGGAAACCCTGCTCCACGAAAGCGGACACGCAATACATTCATGTTTAACAGCAAATTTACCACTCATAGAATTTAAAAGTATGCCTTCCGAAGTGGCAGAATTAGCATCAATGAGTATGGAGTTGATTTCCATGGAATACTGGCATCACTTTTTTGCAAACACAAAAGATTTAAATCGGGCAAAACGCTCGCAATTAGAGCAAATTTTATCAACCCTCTCGTGGGTAGCAAGTGTAGATGCTTTTCAGCATTGGCTATACGAAAAACCCAATCACACTATTGCAGAACGAGAAACAAAATGGGTAGAAATTCTCTCATTATACGATACCGGAATTATTGATTGGTCGGGATTAGAGCATATTCAAAAAAGCACATGGCAACGACAACTTCATATATATGAAGTTCCTTTTTATTATATCGAATATGGCATAGCCCAATTAGGTGCAATTGCACTCTGGAAAAATTACAAAAACAATCCTGAGCAAACACTCAATTCATACGAAAACTTCCTTAAACTTGGATATACAAAAACAATCCCGGAAATTTACGCAGAGGCCGATATTACATTTTCATTTGACAAAAAATATATTCAAGAATTAATAAATTTTGTACACAAAGAATTAGAAAAACTATAAGATGAATATTATTCACATTTCCGATTTACATGTAGGAGAAGAAACTGAATTTACTCATAATATAGACACTCGAAAAAACCTAACAACCCTTCTCTCTCACATCAAAAAACATGAATTTGATGTATTAGTTATTGGTGGCGATTTAGCATATTCAACAGGGAGTAAAACTATCTACTCGTATATAGCCCAACAACTTGAAACTATCCACCAACAAGTTTTTATTATTGCCGGGAATCATGATAATAAACAACTGTTATTTCAAACATTTTCTCATGCGATTCTAGACAAACATCTCTATTATACCACAATGGTAGAAGAAAAAAAACTAATTTTTCTTGATTCGTCAAACGGGTTTATTGATAACAAACAACTATCGTGGCTCACACAAGAATTGCAGGGAGAAAAAGACTGCATTATTTTCATGCATCATCCTCCCCTTTTTGCAAATGTTCCCCATATGGATAAAAAATATCCTTTACAGAACCGAGACGAATTAACTCACATATTCCACTCCCACCCATACCCGCTTACAATATATTGTGGTCATTATCATTGTGCAAAAACAATACAATCAAAAAATATAACAGTACACATATGTCCGTCAAATTTTTACCAAATAGACGACAACTCGCAGTTGTTTAAAATAGCTAACACAAACATTGGATTTCAAAAAATTTCAATACATAAAAAAACTATACACACATCTATAGAATGGATATGCACACATACATAGTCTCTGCCCTAAAACTCCAAATACTGCGTATTCTCGACTTATTATTTGGTCATTTATTCACGTAAAACCCCAATTAATAAGCCTTGGAAAACCTCGTCTTTGAAGTTTTCCATGCAGAGACTTCTCAAATTATGACTATTCTCACAAACACTACATACACTATAGAATATGTAGATAAAAAAAATTATCAACAAATTGTTAATTATTTTCGAATAAAAGCACACATTATAAAAGAGGAAAAAACTATTTTTGACAAAAGAAAAAAATACAATGGAAAAAATACTAATAATTGACTTTGGATCACAATACACACAACTGATAGCAAGACGAGTACGAGAACTAAACGTATATTGCGAAATCGTTCCCTTTCATTCAATTCCGGAACTTACAGACGATACGAAAGGAGTGGTATTATCCGGCAGTCCCTATTCAGTTAACGACACCGATGCCCCCAATCCTGATTTAGGACATATAATCGGTACGGTTCCCGTTCTTGGCGTATGTTACGGAGCACAACTTATGGCAAAAATGAATGGTGGGGAAATTACCCCATCAAACACCCGAGAATACGGCAGAGCTAATATAAAATCTATAGATTCAAAAAATCCATTGTTCACAAATATCCCTATCAACTCACAAGTGTGGATGTCACATGGAGATACTGTATCGAAACTACCGGTAAATTTTGAAATACTTGCCAGCACCTTCGATGTTGCAGTTGCTGCATACCATATTCACGGACAAAAAACATACGGAATTCAATTTCACCCCGAAGTATATCATTCAACCGACGGAAAACAATTACTAGAAAATTTTGTAGTCTCAATTTGTCACTGTTCACAAAATTGGACACCCGATTCATTTATAGAAAGCACTATAAAAGACATTCAAAACCAAATAGGTGACGAAAAAGTAGTACTCGGACTTTCCGGCGGTGTAGACTCAAGTGTTGCCGCTATGCTTTTACATCAGGCAATTGGAAAAAACTTAGTCTGTATTTTTGTCGACAACGGTGTGTTACGAAAAAATGAATTCGAACACGTACTGGAACAATACAAAGTACTTGGACTAAATGTAATCGGCGTCGATGCAAAAGACCAATTTTTAGATAAACTTGAAGGCGTTTCTGACCCCGAAACAAAACGAAAAATAATCGGCAACACCTTTATTGAGGTGTTTGACCAGGAAGCACACAAACTTACCGGCATATCATGGCTGGCACAAGGAACAATTTATCCTGATGTAATAGAATCCATATCGGTAAACGGACCGAGTGCGACCATAAAATCACACCATAATGTTGGCGGATTACCCGATTTTATGAAATTAAAAATTATAGAACCTCTTCGTTTACTATTTAAAGACGAAGTGCGTCGCGTAGGAAAAGCATTAGACATTCCTGCTAATATTTTAGGCAGACACCCATTCCCCGGACCGGGACTTGCAATACGCATTATAGGAGAAGTTACTCGCGAAAAAGTTTCAATATTACAAGAAGTAGACGATATATTTGTTACCGGCCTTAAAGAACATGATTTATATGAATCTGTATGGCAAGCTGGCGTTATGCTATTACCGGTTCAATCTGTTGGTGTAATGGGTGACGAGCGAACTTACGAAAACGTTGTTGCACTTAGAGCAGTAAGCTCTACCGATGGCATGACCGCCGACTGGGTTCACTTACCATATGATTTTCTTGCGAAAATGTCAAATAAAATCATCAATAAAGTACAAGGTGTTAACCGAGTGGTATACGATATAAGTTCAAAACCACCTGCGACAATTGAATGGGAATAATTAAAAAAAATTGAACAAAAAAAAACCTTTACCCTCCTCATTTTCAAAAGAATATTTTTTTTATTCGAAAAATATCGAGTGAACATTGTTATTTTTTATGATTCTTTTTGCAATAAGAATTAATAATTCTATATTTGCTATAACAATTAAAACCAAAACAACACATGCAAACACGAAAAATATATAAGCAACATGCACTTGCACTAATTATATTAGTATTATTTTCATTTTTTTCACAAGCAGCTACAATAACAGCAGTAGCTGACGGTAATTGGGCTGACGGAACAACCTGGGATTCGGGGGTTGTACCAACAACAAACGATGATATTATTATCCCAACCGGTATCACGGTAACTCAGCCTACCGGTAGCAATTTAACAACTAATGCGAATTTTGCCTCTTTAGAAGTTACCGGCACACTAACTATTGAAGATGATTTGATATTTGATCAATGGTCTGACGACAATATAACTATTAAAAATGGTGGAGAAGTTAATATTGGTAATAATATTGAGATTAATATTGGTGAACCCGGGATGCACATAACTGTTGAAAATGGAGGTAAACTTTTCGTTGAAAATCAAATAACCAGCACTTCTTCATCTCATGAAGATAGATATATCCACAATTACGGATATATCGAAATCGGCTTTGATATTACATTGGATATAAATATATACAATTACGTAACTGGTGCAATGTTAGTTCACGGTAATATTGAAGGACAATCAGTTTTACGAATGTATAATTATGGAATTATCACCATTGATCAGGATTTAAATTTATTTAAAACCGAATTAGAAAATTATGCATCCGGTAATCTTATAGTTTTTGGTCAAATTTATGTTATGGAAGGTAGTCATATAATAAATGATGGTTACATTCAATCTACAAATTTCAGATATGCTTCAAACACAAATAATCCCGGTTTAGACAATACAAATGGAACTCTTATTGTAATTGAAGAAATCATTACAGACGGGTCAAACTGTCCCGGCTGCCCAGACAAATTAGGAGAATTGTATTATGGTTCTATAAATTCATCCGCAAACTGCTCAGGTTATGCAAGTTGTGCAGATTTTTTAAGTGGCGGAAATCAGGTTACTTTAGGTCGAAAATTATGGCTTAATGCGGGTTTTATAGGATACGGACAAGGTGATGATAATGAAAAAATATACCAATGGTTTGATTTAGCAAATCAATATGGTTTTAAAATGAATCAACAAACCGAAGCTTATCAACCAACACTAAAAAACAATTCAACTAATAATGTTAACTTTAACCCAACAGTTTCATTTGATGGGTCAGAAATATATACTATTTTAGATGACATTGATGGAGAGGTGCTCTATTTTGATAATGCAAATGGTGGGTATGGTGTATTTGCAGTTATTGTTCCGAAATCAACAGGAGACCAATTTGCATTTGACTATGGAACCTACGATACTGAAGGTTATGGATTAATGTATAGCGAAGATACCTACAAAATGTATACTCCTATTTCAGCCGGAGGTGTAGAATCTTCACATTCACCGCACGGACAAGGAGCTGCTCCTACTCTATTAACTCAAACAACAACATGGAATGGAAATCAATTATTGTATCTTAATGGTGCACAAGAACAATCTGATGCGGTAACACTCACAAAAATTGAAGAAACTGAAGTTACACCTTCTACCAGTAGATTTACCATAGGAGGTCAATGCAATTCACCTATAAATTACGATTTTGACGGTTCAATTGCTGAATTAATTATTTATCAAGTAGATGTTAATGAAACAACCCGAAAATCAATTGAATCATTTTTGGCTTTAAAATATGGTATACCGCTTCCTCACGAATATACCGATTATTATGGTACTACTATTTTTAATGATGCTACATATA
>CAZLCY010000089.1:0-9720 GCA_964558075.1 uncultured Bacteroidales bacterium | reverse complement strand
TGCTTATCTGTTTGAAATAAAACAAATTAAATTTTAGTGCGAAACATTAGTAATTATAATACTATATTTTGAAAGCAACTAAATATATATCTTTTGGTAAAGTCGTCGCAATTGCTATCTTGATTTTAGGGGTAATTCATGATATTGCAACTTTTACTCCAATCATTCAAGGAGGTTTATTATGTTTAGCATCCATTGATTTTAATGCAATTATTTACATTAGCTTGATTTGTGGCACATCTCTAATATTATGCGGTTTGCTTTTAATAATATTATTTAATAAAGTTGAACAATATTCATTTTTATTTTTTCCAATTTTAGTAATCGGAATATTTCTTATGATTAATGGCATTATAGCAGTTGTATATGTGCCATTCAATCCACCTTCTTGGATTGTCTTGTTTTTGAGTTTAATAATGTTTGGTATTATTATTAAACTGAAATCAATTAGTAATATAAATTAAACGTAAGCTTTAATTGTAAAAATTCAGCATATCTTTAAAGTACATAATATAGTGCTTGAGAAAAAATGTTTTAGGTATAATATATGTTCACAATTACAAATGCTCTCGTAATGAAAAAAAACATGTACATATATTTTTATACTTGCAAGTGAGCACAACCTATAACTTTCGGTGGGGGTGGAGTTATTATAGAAATACACAATATGATATGGCACATAACCCCCGGAGGGGGTGACATGATATAAATTCAAAAATACATAATTATAATATGTTGCCCTTTCAGGGCGTTATGATATACGTTCTGTATTAAATCCAAGGCGTTGCCGTTGGGTCGAATTATGTATGGCTTTCAGCCAAATATTGTACAAGAAATTTAAGTGAAAATATTTGTATGATAATTTTAACTTCTTTGCGTCTTTGCGACTTTGCGAGATAAAATTTTTCTTTGTCACCAATTGAAACACGAAAAAAAAACAGGTGGTTGTATGTCAATTATTAATTATTATTAGGTATCAGGTATGAGATATTAGGTGGTAGATATAGGCAATTCTTTTTTTGCCTTGTGCCTTGTGCCTTGTGCCTATTTCTGTGCCTTCTTTGGCTGAAAGCCTATTTCAATTGAGCCTAATGATAACGCCCAGAGAAAATACAGTTTAATGAAATCGGCAAAGAGTTAAAAATAAGTGTTAACTGCAAATTCAAATTGATTAATAAAAATTTCCTTAAAACGAGAAATATTGTTTTGTTCATAAAATAATAGCATAGCTTTTTTATAATCAATTGAATCTACTGTTCGGAATGACAGCGGGCAAGATTTTTTATTCATTAAAATAGCATTACTCACAATTCGTGCGGTTCGTTTATTACCATCCATAAATGGTTGAATATACGATATTAAAACTAATGTCAGCAAAGCTTTTTCAAATACACTTTGTTTTAAATTTATAACCTCGCAAGATTTTTGTAGAGCTTCTAATATTTGAAATTCATTATCTAAAGGTCGATAATTCGTGCCGGAAATACCTACACGACGTTTTCGTAAATTTTGTTCAACTAAAAGTTCTTTTGTGAGAATTCTGTGTATATCCTCAATTTTAGATACTGATAATGGTTGAAGGTAATCTGGATTGGCAAGTATAAAATCTAATGCTTCCTTATGATTTAATAACATAATTGCTTCTTCCTTAGTCTTTCCTGATGCAGTTTCCTTATCTTTTAAAAGTCTTTCCGTTTCTAGTAATGAATATGTATTACCTTCGATTTGCGATGATTTCCAACTTAAATCAATTGCTAAGCGTTCAAATTCCTTTTTATATTCGTTTTTCGATAACTGCGAAATGTTTTCTTCAAATTTTTGTTGAAGTTTTTGTAATTTTTCAAGCTCAACATTACTAAAAACACTATGCTTGGCAAACACCTCATGAAGTATTGAAAAATTAAAATTTTCTTTTATTTTCCGTGAGTCAATCTCTTTTGTATAGTACTTCTCAACATCAATTGGTACTAAAAGCTCAAAAATCGGAGATATAAAATATTTAGTGCCTTTACCTTTTCCGGTTGTTATAATATAATTTTCTGTTATTAATTTAGATAAAACCCTTTTTAATGTTGCATAACTTACCGAAATACCAACATTATCAAAAATTTCTTTTGAAGAACAACTGCTTCTTTTTTTTATAAAATCAATGATTTTTTGTTCTCGTAATTCAACCATTTTTATTTTTTTAGCTCACAAATATAAGATTTATAGCTCACAAATACAAGATTTTGAGTCATATTTCATCTTCACATGAGCTAAAACACTCCGATATTTCATATTTCTCTGCAAATGAAATTGAAAGTTTTTTAATTGTTAATTGTCAATTGTTAATTATTATTAGGTATCAGGTATGAGGTGGAGATATGAAATATTAGTTTATCTCTGCCATTTGCCATTTGCCTTTTTTTGCCTTAATGGTTATTGGTTTTAGGTGGTTGGTGGTTGGTGACAATAGATATGAGATATTAGTTTTTTGTCTCTGCCATATGCCTTGTGCCTATTTTGCCTTCTTTGCGACAGATTAATGTTATTACAAAGATTAATTAAATTTGTCAGCCTTTAATGTGCACGTAATAATTATATTGCCCTTTCAGGGCGTTATGATGAACGTTCTGCATTTATAAACCCAAGGCGTTGCCATTGGGCTGAATTATATTTGGCTTTCAGCCAATTTCACTTAATTATTATGGACTTTGTGTTTTTCGCTAAGGCGGAACAGACTTTGTGTTCTCTCCGTCGAAGTTCGGACACCGTGTGGTGAATCGATATGAGATGAATGAAATTTCCGTCTTTGCCTTGTGCCTATTTTGCCTTCTTTGCGAGAGAAACGAGAGAAAAAAAAGTAAATATCATCTACCCATTACTTAAAATCCAATATGTAAACTACAGCTCAGCATTCGTTGTTTGGGATAATCATAATAATACACACCGGAACCGCGTGTTTCGGGATCCATACCGGTAAATTGCGACCAAACCCAGACATTGTTAATCTGCAACGAAATATGGCATTCTTGCACATTATATTTTTCAATTGTATTTCGAGGCATAGCGTATTGAACAGATATATCTTGAATACGCATATACGAACCCGACTCAATATATCGTGTTGAAAATTCATTACTGTGAGATGAATTGTTTTGTACAATACGAGGATTCTCTGATTGGTCTCCGGGTTTTTGCCATCGGTCTAAAGCAAGAGAAGATTGATTTTTATTCATAATAGCTCCATCTGCAAGCAAATCGGTATTGAGTTGATTAAAAATCATGTTCCCAAGGTTTCCATAGAGAGAAATGCCAAGCGAAATTTGTTTGTATTCAAGAGACTGGCGGAGTCCAAGAGTCCATGTAGGGTCGGCTGTTCCGGCTACAATATAGGCAGCGTCATCATAATTTCGTGTTAGATTTCCGTTTTTGTCATACCACAAAGGAGAGCCGTCTGCAGAATTTACTCCTGCCCAATGTGGCAGATAAAAACTCTGCAAGGCTTGTCCTTCGGTACGTATTTTTGTACCTTGTATTATGGTATCTTGTTTGCCTTCTGTATATAATTCAAGAATTTCATTTTTATTAAACGCTGCGGTAAATGTTGCATTCCACGTCAGTTTTTTTGACTTAATAATTGTAGCAGTTCCATCAAATTCAAAGCCTTTATTTGATAATGATCCTACATTTTGCAATTGATGCGAATAACCACTCGTCATGCTAATAGGAACTTGCATAAGCAAATCAAATGTTTTGCGTGTATACACATCAACAGACACAGAGAAAATTGAAAGAAAATCGACATCAAGTCCCAGATTACAATTTCTGTTTTTCTCCCAACTTAGATTATCATTACCTATTTGTATAGGTCGCACACCGGGTTCGTCTATATAATTTGCACCAAACCCATAGAGTGTCATGTATGCATAATTGCCAATATTTGCATTTCCCGAGGTTCCGATGCTTCCCCTCATTTTCAAAAAAGAAATAGATGACACATCATTCATAAACAACTCTTTACTGAGTATCCACGATGCCCCGAAAGACCAGAAATGTCCCCATTGATGATTGGGACTAAACTTAGAAGAACCATCTGCACGATAACTGAGACTTACATAGTAGCGAGAGTTGTACTCATATTGCATACGAGATAAATACGAAAGCATTGCCTCATCTTCACGATATGAATTTATTTGCTCCATTTTTGAGGCAGCATGCAAGCTTGTAACATCCGGATACGGGAAGTTTGAAGCTTTCATATTATACGATGTATGAACAGCCGATTCATATTCTATACCGCTCAAAATCTCAATATTATGAATATAATTATATGTTTTTACCCACTTCAGCGTAGATGAGCTGGTAAGTGTGCGTCGTTCAGCACCAAACAATTCGCCAATGCCATTAACCAATCTTCCGTCAGGCGTAGAGGGATGACGAAAAATAAATTCATCGACACTCACATTATCAATATGTGCAATTGTTTTAAATGACATATCGGAACTGAGAGCATAGGAAAGATAGGTGCTTCCTAACAAACGGAGATTTGTCGCAGAGTTTTGATTCAGATTAATGCTTCCGACAGGATTATAGAAACCATTGGTAAAGTTATATTCATCAGCTTCGAAAACTGCGAATGTAGGAGGTGCAAGAAATACACCCGTCACCGGACTCGATAACACACCCGGCTCTTCCGTTTTATGTTGCTCACTATAAGTTGGAGCAATCGAAAGACCATACGTGATTTTTTCTGTAGCCTTGTTATCTAGAGCAAGACGCACCGAAAACTGCGATATATCGGTATTTTCGACTATTCCATTTTGCAGGAGATAGTGCGTTGAAGCAAAATACTTAGATTGTGCTGAGCCACCTTGAGCCGAAAAATTGTAAGATTGCACATGGGCGGGTCGAAAAACTTCATCGAACCAGGAGGTAGAAGCAGTATCATAGCGAAGGGCATCCGATATTTCTTGCTCAGAGATACCATTATTTCTGAGAGCCTCAGCCTGAAAGTCATAATATTCATCAGCAGATAAGACCGAAAAATTATTATACATCACCATCCCTACACCTTGCGACATATCGAAAGAATAAGACTGAGAATTTATTTTTCCTTTTTTAGTCGTAATCATTATTACCCCGTTAGATGCACGCGAACCATACATTGATGTCGCCGAAGCATCTTTAAGCACCGTTATTGACTCAATATCAGAAGGAGCTAAAGACGACAGTACAGACATGCTCGAGCCCGTTTGAGAGACATTACCCGAAAATACCGGAATTCCATCGATGACTATTAATGGAGAGCTTCCTGCATTCATAGAACCAACACCTCGCAAAGTAATATCCGATGGAGCACCCGGCTGTCCTGATGATTGTGTAATAGTAACTCCCGGAGTAGTTCCTTGCAAACTGCGTTCAAGAGAAGTGTGTGCAGAAGCTTGCAAATCTTTAGCTTTTAGGGTAGATAAAGAACCCGTAAAAGCTTCTTTTTTTTGCATACCATAGGGTATAGTAACAACAACCGAAGACAAAACCACCGCATCGGTCTGTAATACAATTTCAAGAGATTCTTTATTTCGAATGTCTACTAATTGCGGTATATATCCGATAAAGCTAATTTCAAGGGAATCAGTAGTTTCGGAAATTTCAAGTACAAATCGTCCTTCATCATTTGTATATGTTCCGTTTTGTGTTCCTACCTCCACAACAGAAGCATACGCAATAGGCTTACCATCTGTATTTGTTACTATACCCGCTATTTCTCGTTGTGCACACACATGCACTGATAAACACACAAAAATACCAACAATAAATGCTCTCATATGTGGCACAAAAATATTACTTGTATTTGAAAAATTATATGCTAAAATACAGAAAAAAAAGAAGTTTGTACTATTTCATCTGTTTATTTATTAGTGAGTGATTGGGTAACAATACCTTGTACACCATTAAATTATTGTTTAATGTATTGATTATCCTTACTTGATAGGTTATATTTTTTCTGATAAATTTTTGAGAAAATAATATGAGATTCATATATCTGTAATGGTTGAGTTTTTGGGAGAGACTAAATAGTGTTTGCACAATTAAACCTTCTCTTTTTGCTCCTTCTCTTGTTTTTTTTACAATAGCATATGTTTTTAAAATTGAGTAAAAACACCCACAAAGCCTTGTTGTTGCTCATTTTTAATGATTTACAGCGTTGTTTTTGAGTTTGATTGCAATGCCATGTATTTTTTTATGAATTTTTTTGTATTTCTTTGCAACCAAAAGGGTTTGAAGTCTGTCTTTTAAATTCAAAACTGTATTAAATTCTAATTAATATTCAAGATACTATGAAAAAAATAATTGTAATTCTAACCGTTTTTTTGGTAATGTGTGGAGGAACATATCTCGGATTTTCTCAGAGTATGTCAATTACAGGTGGGAATGACCATGCTGTTGTTATTTGCTCAGAAGGGTATATGTATGCCTGGGGAAATAATAATAAAAATCAGTTAGCATTGGCACCACCAAATGATATTGTAGATGTTATATGGGAGCCGCAACCGGTTGAGTCGGGAGGTTTGACCTTTTCACAGGTAACTGCGGGATCGGGTTCTCATAATGTTGCATTATCATGTAATGGTATTGTGTATGCATGGGGAGCTAATGATGGATATCAAACAGGACAAATTGCACCGAGTGGTGCCGGTTCTGTTGTAGATGAAATTTTACCTGTCGGGAAAGGTGCTACACCTGGATATAATATTGATGGTTCACCCGGAGGTATATACCTTGGTGGCGTAAAAATGATTGCTGCGTCTACGTCGGCTTCGTTTGCATTGCTTGAAACCGGTGAGGTTGTAGGCTGGGGTGGTAATGGAGATGGTGGTGGTTGGGTTGCTGCGGCAACACCCGACCCGTTTTATATTACTGATGAAGATGGCGATAGATTAACAGATATTATTCATGTTTCGGGTGGAGATAATAATGCTTTGTTTTTACAAGATGCTGATGGTGATGGTTTAGGTACTCTCTATTCGATAGGTAACTGGAATGGTAGAGGTGGTGATGGTGCTGCGACTTCTACATTTGCTGCTCCGGTATTAGACGAAGACGGTAATGAATTGAATACTATTAAAATGTCTGGTATTATGGACGTTGGTGGTTTTGCAGTAGATGGTGTAACCGGCTATGTATATGGTTGGGGTAATGGTGGTTGGGGCTGTTCAAATGGTCTCCCGAATAATCAAACAACTACCTTTGCGTCAAAGGTGGAAGCTGGTGAATATCAAACTATTTCCGGTGAAGAATATTTAACTGATGTTGTTCAAGTAATGGGAGGTAATGGTTATGGAGCTGCTATTACCAAAGAAGGATATTTATTATATTGGGGTAATAATACTCCGGAGGCCGGGAATGGTGGTGCTGCACCAAGACCTTTTCCTGAGACAGATGCGTGTGATTATGGACCTATCTTTGGGGAATATTGTGATGGATCGGTAGTTGATGATGCTGTTGCTATTTCACGGGGAGATATGTGGGGATTTATGATTAATGAAGCGAATGAATATTATGTATGGGGATCAAATTCTCAAGCAGGTGCTACAGCAAATTATGTTGGTACATTAGGTTTAGGAGATCCATCTATTAAATATGTTGATTGCGTAACTCCTTTGGCAATTCCTTGTGAGATTCCGGATCCTTGTCCTGAAGCATATATGGTAGGCCCTTTGTATAAATGTGCAGGACAATCAACAGAATTATTCTCGGGTTTTACAACACCAACAGGACTTGAAGACAGATATTATTTTCGATGGTACAAAGACGGAGTGTTGTTGAATACAACAACCAAAGATGATCCACTTGCTGATCGTCAGGCAGATGTGTATAATAATACTACCATCGAAATAGATGAGGTTGGTGAATATAATGTGGAAATTGAATATATTGACGCCAATGTGCCATGTAATGCATGTAAAATTGCAGAAGCTTCTATTGAGGTTTTAGATAAAGAAATGCCTATTGAAGATTTGGATATAACTTCGTGTGTGGATGATCCTTTGAATCCAACTGCATCCGATATGATTTGTTTTGAGTTTTTGTCGAATTATTTGGTTGATAGTGATTTTGAGGTATATAGTGAACAAACAGGCGGCACGGCTTTGCAAACATTATCTATAGATGCTGCAACGGGCTTAGGTGAGTTTTGCGTAACCGGAGATAATGTTACTGCCACAGAACGTTCAACAGATACTATTTACACACTATATCTTGAGGATATTACCACTATTGGTGGTGCGGTGTTGGAAAGTATTAATTTAACTGAATCAGGCAGTCCGCAAGATCAAAAATTAATTCTTGAGGCATGGAAACCTATCGCATTACAGTCTTTTGATATGGATTTTAAATCGTATTATGGACCAGCAACTGGTGTTGTGACACCTGTAATTTATAATGTTGATAAAAATAATAATGGTCAAGAAATTCCTGGTTCGGTTTTTCATACAGGATCACCCCAGACTATTAATTTTGAAGATACACCCACTACAGTTACTGTTGATTTAGAGGGTGTTGAGTTGCCTGCTAATCCGGTTCGCGGTTCGAAATATATTTTAGCTTTTGAATATACTGGTGATAATTGTAATATTTTTTATACTGAGTTAGGTGCAAATCAACCAGATCAAAGCCCTTTGCTTGTTAACCCACACGAAGATAATATTGATGGTGGTACATTACTTGTTATTGGAGCATTGGAAAATTCAGGAGATAATCCAACGAATAAATCTGTGTTTAAAAATATTCAGTTCAATAGTCTTTCTGCATACGATTGCGGGCGAATGCCGATTACGTCAACGTATTATTGCCCTCCGTGTGCAAAACCAGACGAGTTTACTATTTCTATTACCGATACTGATTCTACGTTATGTCCCGATGAATCTACTACCTTAGAAACTTCTCCTGCACAGTCAGATGCAACACAATTCAGTTTCGAGTGGTTTAAAGATGATTTGAGTACTTCTATTGATGGTCCAAACAGTGGTGCCAGCTCATCATGGACTGTAGATTATGGTAATGAAGGTACGTATTATGTGAGAGCCTTTGATAAAGATAATCCGACTTCATCGGATTGTTTTAGAGAAGATTCAATTGTTGTGAAAGATGCAGTAAAACCGGAATTTACTATAAGTGGCGGAGATGAATATTGTGACGGAGATGATGTGCTCCCTGTTTCGGTAGAATTTACTGCCGGGGTTGCACCTTTTGATATTGAATGGGATGTTGTGTCTGCAACAACCAGCTCAAATTCCGAAATAGATATAACTACGTCAACATTCGATTTAGGAACAGATGAGGGGACATATTCAGTTACTTCTTTGTCTGATAAATATTGTGAAGCTGACGCAAATTCGGCTAATGAAACTATAAAAATCAACCCGATTCCGGAGGGAACAATTACGTATAATCACTTAGAATATTGTGCTCCAACAAGTGACGTATTATTAGATTTAGAAGGTATATCCGGTGGTGTTGATATAAGTTCAGCTACGGTAAGTTGGTATAAAGATGGAACGGCTATAGCAACAAGTGCTTTAACCGGAGCTGAAGCCGGAGAATATTATGCTGTAATTAGCATGAATAGTTGTGAGTTTATAACTGATACCGTTACGGTAATAGAAAATGCTCAGCCTGATTATACAATTACAGCAGGTGGAGAGTATTGTGAGGGAGATGTTATAACTCCTATTG
>CAZLCY010000088.1:8585-9810 GCA_964558075.1 uncultured Bacteroidales bacterium | reverse complement strand
CTCGTGAATATCAATATGATCAAACATCATAATGTACCTATTTTATAATTTTAACTAAATTACTATTAATATTCCATGATTTTTCAGCCTTTAAACAAGGAGTTATTAAAAAAATATTAACAAATTAGTGTTAATAAAACGGCAATTCATAAATGCGTTTTCGTGTGTATCAAACGAATTTTTAACTCATAAGTTCAATATCGGTAAATTCATTGAGTCGTTCTTTAATGGATGTTCCGTTTGCATCTTTAAAGTTTGTTTGTCCGTTTGTTTCGAGGTATTGTTTTACGTAGCCAAAACCTAACATTGAAGCAAATAAAATGCCTGCTTTGGTAATATGAACACCGTCAATATCCTGCCCGACATATGTTTCTATGGTTTTTTTCATATATACTTTTTCTACTTTTGCAATAAACCATCGAATAAATCGTTCTTGTTCGGCGGGAGTAAATATTTTTGTATCAAAATAATATACAACTCTGCCGCTTAAAAGGGTGTCAGAATATATTGTCTTGTGTATTGAGTCAATCAAATCTATAGGATACCCAAAATCAACAAGAGCTTGTCTGCTTGCCTGATATTTTCCTAACATATTCTTTTGATTCGAAACATTATATCGGTTGCTTGATTCTTTGAATGCGATATGTTTATATAAATCTGTTTTACTGATATATTCATAGGTTTTTTCTACATGTATTGAATTTTTGTCTTCAAAATACAGAGAATTTTTGGCAGCAAAGTTGGGTAATGTTGTAAACGCCAACAAGATTAATGTTCTTACGTATTGTTTTCTTCGTTTCATACTCTCAATTTTTTTTAAAACATATAATGTGTTCTAAAATTCTCCGCAAATGTAAAGCTAACTTTTGTTATAAAACAAGAAAAATCGTTAAAAATGAGTATTTATATGTATTCGAAATGCGGTAAACACTATGTGTGTTGATGTGTTAATGCTCAAAAAATCAATATAATACAAGCAAAAAAAATAGTTTTTCTGTATTATATGTGCATTATTTTTAGATTATTCTCAATAGAGACTACTATTAGAAATTTGGTTTTAACAAGTATTTTGAATAGAATTTATTGATTATATCAACAGCCTCATCGGGAGTATCAACCAATTTTAAAAGATTGAGATCTTCTTCATTAATATTTTGTTCTTTATACATTGAATTTTTTATCCATGCAACTAATTCACCCCAATAATCTTTTCCAACCAAAATAA
>CAZLCY010000088.1:0-8575 GCA_964558075.1 uncultured Bacteroidales bacterium | reverse complement strand
TATTTTCATTGTTTGTATAAGGGTTAATGATTCAAATAATTCATCGAGTGTTCCAAATCCACCGGGCATTACAATAAATCCTTGAGAATATTTTACAAACATTACTTTTCGTGTAAAAAAGTAATCAAAATTAATAAGTTTGTCGGGGTCAATATATGGATTCGGGGTTTGTTCGAACGGAAGAACAATGTTGAGACCAACAGACTTTCCGTTTTCTTTTTGTGCTCCGTAATTTGCCGCTTCCATTATTCCGGGACCGCCACCGGTTATAACACCATATCCGCTTTTGGTCAGTTCTGATGCTATATCAGTTGCAATTTTATAAAATTTATTGGTTTTGGGAGTTCGAGCCGAACCAAAAATTGATACACACGGACCGATACGTGCTAATTTATCGAAACCCTGAATAAATTCAGCTATTATTTTAAACGTTGACCATGAATCGTTTGATTTAATTTCTTGCCAGTCTTTTGTCTTAAATGCTTCTTTTAATAAATCTTCGTTATTATTATGTTCCATTTTTTTATTTTTTTCAAAGATATCAAAAAATATTATTTTAAATACTAAGTTCCGCTTTTAGAAATTGAGCGGTGTAACTTGTTGGGTGATTTATAATTTCTTCGGGCGTTCCGGCACAAACAAGTTTGCCGCCATTTTTTCCACCTTCCGGACCTATATCTATGATATGGTCGGCAGTTTTTATTACATCTAAATTATGTTCAATAATAATAACGGTGTTACCTCTGTTTACAATACTTTGGAGCACATTCATGAGCATATTTATATCATGAAAATGTAAACCTGTAGTAGGTTCATCTAAAATATATACGGTATCTCCGGTATCTTTTTTCTGTAATTCTGCTGCCAATTTTATTCGCTGTGCTTCACCACCCGAAAGGGTTGTCGATGATTGACCGAGCGTGAGGTATCCTAAGCCGACATCTTGGATTGTTTTGAGTTTATGTGATATATGAGGAATATTTTCGAAAAACTCGACAGCCTGATTTATGGTCATTTTCAATATATCACTTATAGATTTTCCTTTAAACCGGATGTCGAGTGTTTCACGATTATATCTGTTTCCATAACATTCATCGCATGTTACATATACATCAGGGAGAAAATTCATTTCGATGGTTTTTACACCGGCTCCTTTACACGTCTCACATCGCCCCCCTTTAATGTTAAAAGAAAAACGACCGGCTTTATACCCTCTCATTTTCGATTCCGGTAATTGTTCGAATAGTTTCCGAATATCACTAAAAATATTTGTATAGGTTACCGGATTCGACCGAGGAGTTCTTCCAATAGGAGATTGGTCTATTTCTATAACTTTATTTACAAATTGTAATCCTTCAAATTTTGAATATGCCAAAGGATCTTGTTTTGAACGGTAAAAGTGTTGGTTGAGAATAGGGTGAAGGGTTTGATTGATAAGGGTTGATTTTCCACTTCCCGACACTCCTGTTACGCAAGTAAGTGTGCCAAGGGGTATGGAAACATCTATATTTTGTAAATTATTTCCCCGTGCACCTCGTATCGTAATACTTTTACCCGAGCCTTTTCTCCGTTTTTTTGGTATGGGGATAAATTTTGTGCCTTGTAAATATTCTCCGGTAATGCTGTTTTGTGCGATAAATTCAGAAGGTGTTCCCTGAGCAGTTATTTCACCTCCGTTTTTTCCCGCATGGGGACCAATATCAATAACATAATCGGCTGCAAGAATCATATCTTTGTCATGTTCAACAACAATAACAGAATTATCGTTATCGCGTAAATTTTTTAATGCCGTTATCAATTGTTGATTATCTCGCTGATGTAATCCAATACTAGGTTCATCGAGGATGTATAAAACATTTACCAATTTTGAACCAATTTGGGTTGCCAAACGTATTCTTTGACTTTCGCCACCCGACAAACTACGGGAATTTCTGTTTAAACTCAGATAATGCAGTCCAACGTCTAATAAAAACGTAATGCGTGTTTCAATTTCTTTAATAATTTCAACACCTATTTTATGTTGTTTTGTGCTTATCTTATTGGGTAAGTCTTGTATCCATTTATGTAAATCATTTATAGGAAGTTGTGATGCTTCAGAAATGTTTTTTTCTGCGAGTTTGTAATGGAGAAATTCTTTTTTCAATCGCTGTCCGTTACACACCGGGCAGGTTGTCTTTTTTAAGTATTCTTGTTTCACAGCACCCTTTTTTTCATCAGCAAGTAAACCATGTTGCTCAATATATGCCAGTATTCCCTCAAAATTGAGAAAATGATTTGATTGAATGCCAATCGGTGTGTTTTTGAAAGTAAACATTTCTTGGGAACCGTACAAAATGATACTTTGAGCCTGTTCTGAAATATCTGAAAAAGAGGTATCAAGACTGAAATCATATTTAGCTGCAATTGCTTCTAATTTACAAAAAATAAGATTTTTTTTAAATGTACCTAATGGTTTTATAGCCCCTTTTTTTATACTCAATAATTTGTCCGGAATAATTTTTTCAATATCAATTTCATTAATCATTCCCAATCCTGCACATCGTTCACATGCTCCATGAGGTGAGTTGAATGAAAATGAGTGAGGTGCAGGGTCATTGTATGACAAACCGGTTGTCGGACACATAAGATTTTTACTGTAGTATTTTCCTTCTTCGGCATCTTTTTCAATAATGAGACAAACACCTTTGCCTTGTTTCATTGCTGTATCTAATGATTGCTTCAGTCGTTGTGGAGCCCCTTCCGGACTTATAGTGCATTTATCAATCACTATTTCAATGAAATGAGTTTTATATCTATCAAGTTTTAGTCCGTAGGTTAATTCCTTTATTTTACCATTAATTCGTGCATGTAAGTACCCTTTTTTACGGAACGTTTCAAATAGTTCTTTGTAATGCCCTTTTCGTCCTTGAACAACAGGAGCGAGGAGAAGAATTTTTTTATCGGAAAAATCTTTGTGTATTTGTTCAATAATTTTTTGTGGGGTATATTTCACCATTAGCTCTCCTGTATTATATGAGTAAGCTTCTCCAATTCGTGCATACAAAAGACGGAGAAAATCATATATTTCCGTAACCGTGCCAACGGTTGAACGAGGGTTTTTGTTTACTGTTTTTTGTTCAATTGAAATTACGGGACTTAAGCCGGTAATTTTATCTACATCGGGACGTTCCATTGTGCCTAGAAATTGGCGTGCGTATGCAGAAAATGTTTCAATATACCGTCGTTGTCCTTCTGCATAAATTGTATCAAATGCAAGTGATGACTTTCCGCTGCCACTGAGTCCGGTAATTACGGTTAGTGCATTTCGCGGTATTGATACTGTTATGTTTTTTAAGTTGTGAACACGAGAACCTTCAACATATATTGCATCTTCTTCTTGTATATTTAACGAATTTTCGCTTTCTCTTCGAGTCTCCATAATCAAAACTATATGATTGAAATGTCTATTACTGCTGACTGTTTCGGTGTGAAATATCAACTATTTTAATTTTGTATGGATTCTCTTTCTGTGGAGTAGGTAATGATTTCGAGCGTATCCAGGGATTCATAATTCGTAGTAATTTATAGTTCGAATTGTGGTCTTTTGCAAACTGTGCTATATCGGAAATTGCTGTATCTATAGTAAGCGTCGTGAATTCCGGTAGATGATATTTCTCTTCAGTCAGTATAAAGTAACCATATTTTTCGGGATGTTCCATAATCAGTTTTAACGCTAAAATACGAAAGACATAACGACCGGTTTGAGAGTTTGTATGCAAGTCGTAATACGAATCAATGTATTGATAATCTGTCTGTTTATTTAAGCCATACATACCAACATTATACGATGCCGCAGCGAGTGTCCACGAGCCAAATCGCTCATAAGCATCTTTAAAATATTTACAGGCTGCTTCTGTTGATTTTTCAATATGATATCGTTCATCAATGTAATGATTTACCGTTAAACCATATTGCAATGCTGTTTTTTCTAAAAACTGCCAATATCCGGTAGCCCCTGAGGGTGAAACATTGTGTAAAAAACCACTTTCGGCAAGTGCAAGATATTTAAAGTCTTCGGGAACATTATTTTTTTTCAAAACATATTCTATAATAGGGAAGTACCGTCCGACTTTTTTTAAAAACTGGGTGGTTTGCGATTGCCAATATACATTTACAAGCAATTCACGTTCAAGACTCTCACGAGTGTCAAAGTTATCAATTGGAACGTTTTCATTAAAAAGTGTTATTGAATCGGGGATATAGAGTTGTTCTATTTTTATAGTATATGGTTTGATTTTTTGTGGTTTGATTTGTTGATGATTGTTTTGTGAAAAATTCACAAAACATAATGAAAGAAAACAAACTAGAATAATGAAGATTAGAATATATAAACGATTCTTTTGTATATGCATAAATTATTATATTTTATTTTGTGTGTGTACTATACGTGAAATTATATAAAAGCTGGTTGAAATCATTGCAATAAAAATAAGAGCAATAATATAATAATTTGTATGAATTGCAATATTTGTAAATGAAATAATATAAAAAACAATGCTATTTGAAATAAGGGATAATACAATAAATACACGAGCAACATTTCGTTCGGATAAACCCATATAAACCAAATTGTGAGTTGTATGATATTTGTCTCCGATAAAAGGTGATTTGCCTTTTGCTAATCTGTTGATAGAAACAATGGTAGTGTCGGTAAGGGGGAGAAGAAAAGCCAATCCTACAAGGATAAAACTTTCATAATTCACTCCAACAATTGATTGAGGTGCATTCCAAATGTATTGAATACTGAAAATAGCAAGAATAATTCCTAAAAACTGACTTCCATTGTCGCCCATATACATTTTTGAAGGATACCAATTCCAATACAAATAGACAAGCAATGCAGGAATAAGAGAGGTTAAAATGAGTAAATCTAACATGTTTTGATGAGTCATGAAGATTATTCCCGCAATTGCAATAAGCGTAATTGTAGAAACCGATCCGCTGATAGCATCCATATTATCGAGCATGTTAATGGAATTCATAATACCAATAACCCATAAAATGGTTAATGTATAATTTATGATATTATTGTCGGATGTTGTAATATAAACATTACAATAAATAAGAGCTGATGCACAGAATAATTGAACGATAAATTTCTTGAACGGGTCTTGATTTTGTAGATCATCAAGCAAGCCCATAAAAAAAGAGAGGCTTACTGTAACCAATAATACACAAATATACTGAGTTTCAATATTCCCAAAATCGAGAAATACAAGAGCAATGATATTTGCTACAATAAAACTGATATAAAAAACGATTCCACCAAAAATGGGTTTCGTTTGCGATGCCCACCTTTCGCTATCTGTATTTTTTTTTGTTAAAATCTGAAATGTTCGTTTGTGCAAAAGCAATTTGTAACTAAAGATGCTGATAATAAGCGATACAATAGCAGTTACTCCCAAAATAATAAAATTCATTATGTTCTCTTAAAAATTGAAATCCAACTCTTTTTTGTTTTCTCTTGTTCTTCATACGAATAATAACCATAGCCAAACCCATAGCCATAACCATAACCATAGCCGTAATTACTGTAGCCATAACCTTTGTAGCCATACCCGTATTTTGATGATGTTATTTCCACTGCGTTTAATACAACAGAGATATTTTTAATTTTTTTCTCTTCGTAAAGGTAATTTATATTATTCACAAAATTTCGTTTTGAATAGTTCGCCCGAGTTACATATATCGGCAAATCTGCTCGTTTAAAACTAAAAATCGCATCAGATACAATACCAATAGGAGGTGTGTCAATAATAATGACATCATAATCATTTTTGAGTTCTGCTAATAAATCATCAAATTTTTGAGAATTTGCCAATTCAGCAGGATTGGGAGGAGGAGGACCGGATGTGATAACATCAAAATTTTCGAATTCAGATTTTATAAGACAATCTTTGTAGTTATCTTTCCCAATTAAAATAGTACTTAAACCATGCTTGTTTGATGATTTAAAAGTTAAGTGAATTTTTGGTTTACGTAAGTCAAGATCCAGTAAAATTACGCGTTTTCCACTGAGCGAAAATACACCACCTAAATTAATTGCAATAAAGGTTTTTCCTTCTCCTGAAATAGTAGAAGTTACGGCAATAATTTTTTTAGAATTATTGTCTTGTTGCATAAATTCCAAATTGGAACGCAACGTTCTGAATGCTTCAGTAATAACAGAATTTGCCTTGTTTTCAACAATAAACCGATTGATTTTATTACTTTTATTCGAAACCGGAACAACTCCGCCTACAGGCACCTTTGTATATTTACTAATATCACTTATAGACATAATATTGTTGTACAACATATAGCGTACAAGGGTGAGAATTAATGACGCCAATAAAAATAAAACAGCAGCTATAAATATAACTTCTGATTTGATGGGAGATATTGGAGTTTGTGGAGTGTTTGATTTTTGAAGAATCAGGTTGTTTGTTACGTGACCTGCTTTCGAAATCATGTATTCCGCTCGTTTTGAGACAAGTTCATTATAAAAATTTTGATGAACAGAATGAATTCGTTTGAGTTTTGTCAATTCAATTTCATTATAATCACTTTCAACAACCTTTTCTTGTTTTAACTCTTTTGTTGCTTCAAGTTCAGATTGGATACGTTGGTTTGTAATTGTAATGAATTCTTTGAGAAGTTCGCGTTGTTCTGCAATTTGCTCATCAATAATTTTTACTTTATGATTATCGACGGTAACTTCTAAAAGTAATTTTTTCCGTTCTTCCTGCAGTTGACGTATTCCGTTTAAGAAGTTTAAAATCATACTTTGAGAATTCGAACCCGACAGGATAGATATTAATTGAACCGTATTAATGTCGTCACCGGTTTCTATTTGTTGATTTATCTTTTGCAGAGATGTCAATTGTTCTTGATATGACGACACTTTATCAGCATTTTCAAGGAAGTTGGATGTTACAGCTTGTTTGCTGTCAAAAATATTTCCGGTAAGGTTATTTTCTTTTTTAAATTCTTGTAATTGTTTTTCCGATTCATCTAAACGTTCATAAACTATAGCAAGTTGTTCTTCAATGAATGCCAATACTTTTTCTGCTCGCTCTTGTTTTTTTTCAATATTATAATTCAAAAAATCTTCGCTGATAGTATTAACAATATCAGAACTTTTTTGGGGATTATTTCCGATATAATTAATTTGAATTGTATTTGCCTGTTGACTAAGTACGGAAACTTGTAATCCGGAAATATGCTCCTGAAAAGCACCGTTATCATTAAAAATTTTAAAGTATAAACGATTTTTTGATTCTTTTGACTGATGAGTTTCGAATTGTTCCGGATTAGTTATGTTTATGTATATTTCACCGCCAAAAAAAGAAGTCCAAGTATTTGGTGTTATTGAATCTAAAATAATTGAATTATCTTCTTTTTTCAACACAACAAATTCCGAAGTTTCGCCATATTCTATATAAATATCTTGATTTTCATATGCTTGTGGAAATCCTTTTGTCTCAATAAAAAATGGAGATTTATTGTATAATTCGCTCGTAAGAAATTTTCCTTCTATATAGTAACCGGTATAGAGGTTTAATTTATGTAATGAACGTTTTAAAAATTCGCGAGAACGAATAAGTTCAATTAAATTAGTTATAGATGTATTACCATAAATATTTTCAATTTGCATAAAATTATTATTCTGTTCTTCGTTAATTTGAATTACCGAATAAACCTGATAAACAGGACGAGTGTATCGAAGATACAAAATAGTTCCTATTATAGTAATGATGCCAAAAAGTATAACGTATAAAATGTTCTTTTTCAGGACATGTGATAGTTTTGTCATGTCAAAAGAATCATTGAAAAGCGGTATTTTTTTTATATTTTCTGCCATTAATTAAATATGCTAAAAATAAGTACACTTGTTGATGCCAATACTAAATATGGCTGAATTTCTCTCAGAACTTTATTAATGTATTGAGGTCTGGAGTCAACGTAAATGATATCGTTTGCTTCAAGCACAAAATTTGCTTTTTTGAATTCATCAAGACTTCGGATGTTGAAATTATATATTTTCGGGTTTTTATTGTCGCCCCGAATAAGTTTGATTTTATAAGCCTTACTGTTTTCGGTTAAACCACCCGCTTCTGCAATAGCATCAAGTAAAGTAATGCCTTCTTCGGGAATGGTTATTGATAAACCGTTTGTTCCTTCGTTAAAGAACATGATAATATTTCTGTTTGTAATGTATAATTTAATGAATGGATTTTGGTAATATTTTCCCAGTTCTTTTTCTAAAAATACTTCAGCCGAATCTTTTGGTATTCCCCCAAGTTTTACTAAACCGAGAGTCGGTAGCTTTACGGTACTGTCTGTGCGAACCATGTAGGTTAAACCTTGAGAGCTTCGTGAAGAGCTTTGAGATTGAGTTGTACCAATTTGGTTTGATTCGAGTAGTCGACTACCGTTATTGGTATACATCAATATTTGTAATTGGTCGTAGGGTTGAATGATGGTTGTTTTTTGAGTATTATCAAATTCCTTATATTGGAAGTCCGGTTCTGTTTCGAACATTATAGTTGGACTT
>CAZLCY010000087.1:0-9815 GCA_964558075.1 uncultured Bacteroidales bacterium | reverse complement strand
TACAGTATTGTTCGGGATTTATGCGGACATGGTGTCGGTAAGGAATTTCATGAAGAACCCGAAATTGTTCATTATGCACAACCGCGCCGAAAAGGAGTCCTTATGGTTCCCGGTATGGTTTTCACCATAGAACCCATGGTAAATGAAGGAACCTACGCCTGCGATTTTCAAAATGACGGCTGGACGGTACTTACAGCGGATCGAAAACTTTCTGCTCAATGGGAACACACACTTGTTGTGACAGAAACGGGGTATGAGATTTTAACTTAAACTGCACTTTATTCATCGTGCAAAATAGTATTAATAATTTCGCTTATTTCTTTACCTCTCGTTAGCACCATCATATGAGATCCATCAGAAATACAATAGTTATAGGTAACATTCCGAATAGGAATTGTGCGATCATTATCACCATGGATATGAATAATGCGTTCGGAATAAGATATCCGATTCCATTCAAGAATCATCGCTATAGTTCTCCGCAAAAATTCGGGATGTTTATCTTCTAACATTCTTTTACACGTTTCTTTTTCTTTATTTCTATCAGGTTCTATTAGAGGTTGGAGAATTTTAGCTCCACCTTTAGCGATTTTCCCCGGAATAAGTTTATACAAACGTAATACCTTTTGCATTCTATATCTCACCGGCAATTCTTTTCTTGATTTTGCACTTGAGATGATAATAACCTTTTCGGGATTCAAAAAATCAGACATTTCTGTAGCAATCATACCACCGAGTGACACTCCGACAATACTATAAGAATGCGATGTGTCAATTTGCTCAGACAAAATGCGGGCATATGCCGACATCGAAATTTGTTCTTGAGGAATGCTATAGGAAATATGTTTTATTTCAAATGAAGAGTCAATATCAATATTTTCAAAAAGACGGTAATCCGAACCTTGTCCCAGAATAAGATACACAACGTGTTTTGAATTATTTGCAATCATAATCTTAACCAAAAGCACACAGAAAATACATGCATACCATTTTACCATACAAAGAAGTTTTTATAAGACATCAATCGTTCATTTTTCTATATAATTTTCGCACTTCATACCCGCTAGCAACACCAAAAAGAGGTAACACAATACATGCCAACTTATTATCTTCATACGCTTCCCGAACTTCTAAATGAAGAAGATGTTGAATAGCACGCGTCATACCGCAGGCATAACATTCCCTGTCGAACAGCAAAACAGAAAGACACACAGATTGTCCGGTATCGAAATAATCGGCAGGTAAACACAGCAAAACAATCATAAGAATCAATATTCCGCCTAATACAGCATAAAATCGACGAGCAGCTTTTTTCTTCCTTTTATGTGTAGAATCGTTCATACTACCGTTTTTTAATAGTTATTTTTGCCGTCTCCAATACATTCAAATGCGAGATGACCCGACATGCATTATCACTATCAACTAATTGTATGTATGCAGTATTTGGCGAATGATTACCTTCATTAACAGCTACAATTTCTATAACATATTCCGATTCAGTAATTGGTATTGAAATATTTTTTTTAGTTCGAGTCAATTCATACTTTTCCAACACCTTCTCACCGTTTATGATGAGCGAAATTTTATCCCCGTCTATTCGCTCCTCATCAGAAATATACAAACGAATAGTATCCGAAAGCCAAGAGATTTTAAAATCATCACCGGACTGAATATGATTATTTGCATCCGTATTTATAATTTCAGGAAAATCAATTAAATCAATAATTGAAGTATCTTTTTCAACAACCTTATTATAAGTCTTTAAAAGCAATTCTTTTCCCACTAAATGGAGAGTTCCGTCTACACACATTTCATTGTCAGCAAATAAGCCCTGAAAATTGCCCGAAATAAAGCTTTTATTGTTTTTATTCTGAATTTCGGCCTCCTTCACATGCACATAACAAAATTCTTGCTCATCGGCATCTGATTGAGTATACACATTCTGCGTTTCGGAAAAAGAAATGAGTTTTTTCTTAAAATCAACCGTTCCGCTAATATTAGATTTTGTACGATTTTTACCTGCAAAATCGGTAATTGTATAGCCTTCAATACTGCCATGTTCATATTCTACAAACACCAATTTATACGTAATAACAGTATTTTCTGAAGTTTTCAATGCACCAACAAACTCATATGTTTGAAGCTGACTAAAACAGACCTGCCAACATAAAAGCAAGACAAAAACAGACAAATACCTCTTTAAATAAAAAACTTTTCCTGATTTCATTTTTGTATTTTAATAATTATTATCTTTACCACAAATATAAACCTAAACAAAGACAATTATGAAAAATTTTAAAAGATTATCTCTTGTGCTCATACTTGCCGCAATTACCGGAAGTATCGCATTTGCATCATTCCCGTACTCGAAAGATGCAAAAACAGACAAAACAGAAGTTGTTCAAGCAGAACAAACAGAATCAATTGTGCTAGAAGAAACACACATTGAAAAAGAAAGCATTAATTCATTGCAAAGTGACGATGAATTTATTATCACCTTACTTCTATGTATTCTCTTAGGTGGTTTAGCTGCTCACAGATGGTATCAGAAAAAACCGGCTATTTGGAATATTATATTTATTCTCACTGCCGGAGGTTGTGGTATTTGGTGGCTTGTTGACTTAATTAACATTCTAACCGACAATTTCTAAATTCATATCAAAAGCTGCTATGTTATCATAGCAGCTTTTTTATTGTCTAATTCCTAACAAAAATCAACTTATTATGGAAAAATTATCGCACATCACATTAGTTATTTTGATTAGTCTTTTTACCGGGAGTGTTGCCTTTGCTTCATTCCCATACACGAAAGAACAAAAAACCTCAACAGAAACACAGGTATTAACCGAAACCCTAATTGAAAAAGAAGCTGTTCAACCATTGGCAGACGATTTTGTTGAAATACTCGTTACACTACTCTTATGGTTCTTTTTGGGTTGGATTGCCGGACACAGATGGTACCAAAAAAAACCTGTTTTATGGAATATTGTTTTCATCATCTGTTTTTGGGGCGGTATTGCAGGTTCAGTAATTATAGGCTCGCCATTACTGGGATTAATAGGTGCAGTATGGTATTTTATGGATTTAATAATGATTCTTACCGGAAAGTTTTAAGAAAAGCCTTTTTACCAAAATATTCATAAAAAAAGAAGCAGGATTTATTTTCCTGCCTCTTTTATATTTATCGGTTTGAAGCTTAAACTTGCCTAAGATTTCATTAAACAGTCAATTCAATACTGATTAAATTCTTTCATAAAACCAACACTTACTCTATACTCGAAAACCCGGTATATGGAACCAAAGCTTTAGGAATAGAAATTCCTTCTGGCGTTTGATTATTTTCGAGCAAAGCTGCCACTATTCGAGGCAATGCAAGGGCACTTCCATTTAATGTATGAGCAAGACGTGTTTTTTTGGTCTCTTCATCTTTGAAGCGTAATTTCAATCGGTTTGCCTGAAAATCCTCAAAATTCGAAACCGAACTTACTTCGAGCCAGCGTTCTTGTGCAGCAGAATATACCTCAAAGTCATACGTTAAAGCAGAGGTAAAACTAATATCACCGCCACATAAACGAACAACACGATAGGGCAATTCCAAAGCCTGCAACAAAGACTCAACATATGCTACCATTTCATCGAGAGCAGCATACGAATTATCGGGATGTTCGACCCGTACAATTTCCACTTTATCGAATTGATGCAAACGGTTCAAGCCACGCACATCTTTACCGTACGAACCGGCTTCACGACGGAAACACGGCGTATAGGCAGTACATTTCACCGGAAATTCAGATACAGAAAGAATGGTATTTCTAAAAATATTAGTTACCGGCACTTCGGCAGTAGGAATAAGGTACAGATTATCTTCCGTTACGTGATACATTTGTCCCTCTTTATCAGGCAATTGACCGGTACCAAAACCGGAATCTTCATTCACCATTATCGGTGGCATATATTCCACGTAGCCTGCTTCGTCAGCTTTGTCTAAGAAAAAGCTAATAAGAGCACGTTGCAATTTTGCCCCTTTACCAATATATACCGGAAATCCGGCTCCTGTTAATTTATTTCCGAGTTCAAAATCTATCAGATTGTATTGTTCTGCTAAATCCCAGTGAGGTTTGCGTTGTTTCAACTGCGGTAAAGATCCGCATGAACTCACTTCAACATTATCTGTATCAGAACGACCTTCGGGAACAGAAGGATGCGGAACATTCGGTATTGTAACAATATTTTTTTGCAAATCGGTCTCACAGGTAGAAAAGGATGTTTCAAGCTCCTTAATTTCTTGTTTCAAAACAGCTGTTTTTTCCTTTGCAAATTGAGCTTCCTTAGTTTTTTTCTGTTTAAATAGTTCGCCAATTTCTTTAGACAAAGCATTTAATTCAGCTTGTTTTGCATTTAATTGTTGCTGTATCAGTTTACGACTGTCATCTAATTGTAAAATTGTATCGATAACTATATGAGCATCAAAATGCTTTTTTTTCAAGAGTTCTATTATCTCGTTTTTGTTATCACGAATGCGTTGAAGTGTAATCATACTAATATATTATAGACACAAAAATAAAAAAAAACTCCTGAAAAATACCCGCATTGCGAATATATAATCAGGAGTATATTATTCAAACATATGAATCTGTTATGCCTCAGCTTCTACTACAGAAACATATGACTTATTATCTTTCTTTTTTTGAAATTTCACCACGCCATTAGACAACGCAAAAAGCGTATGATCTTTTCCGAGTCCAACATTTCTACCGGGATTGTGAGCAGTTCCGCGTTGACGAACAATAATGTTGCCTGCTTTTACCACTTGACCGCCAAAAATTTTAACGCCTAAACGTTTACTTTCTGATTCTCTACCGTTCTTTGAACTTCCGGCTCCTTTTTTATGTGCCATAGTTTGCTATTTTTTAAAATTATGCTGTAATTTCTTCTATTTGAATTTGAGTAAGACTTGGTCTGAAACCATTCTTAACTCGGTAACCTTTTCGTCGTTTCTTTTTGAAAACGATAACTTTATCACCTTTTAAATGTGTTAAAATTTTTGCCGTAACTTTAGCTCCTTTAACCTCAGGTGTGCCGACATTGACTTTTTTGTCGTCTTGCGTTAACAAAACTGACTCAAAATCAACAGACTCTCCTTCAGCTTGAGTTAATCTGTTTACAAAAACTTTATCATCTTTTGCAACTTTAAATTGTTGCCCTGCTATTTCTACTATCGCGTACATCATTTTGTATTTTTCTTTCTAAAAAATCGGACTGCAAATGTATACATTTTTATATAAATGCCAAATACTTTTGTTGATTATTTTTTAATAAAAAAATTATTTTTCCCGTTCATTTTACACTAACCGCCTAAAAGAGGCATATTACAAATGCAAATTCAACAATTACTTCAAAATAAGCATTGCATCACCATACGATCCAAAGCGATATTTTTCCTTAATTGCCGTTTTATACGTATCCATAACCATATCGAAACCACCAAAAGCTGCAACCATCATTAAGAGAGTAGATTGAGAGAGATGAAAATTTGATATTAACCGATTGGCAACACTAAAGTCATAGGGAGGAAAAATAAATTTGTTTGTCCATCCATCATATGGTTTCAAATGTCCGGTAGTAGAAACCGATGTTTCCATAGCACGAAGAACGGTTGTGCCACACGCAAATATATTTGATTTACGTTCCTTTGCTTCGTTCACAACACGTATTGCTTCTTCGGGAATTATCATCCGTTCCGAATCCATTTTATGTTTGGTAAGATCTTCTACCTCAATAGTATTAAAATTCCCAAGCCCCATGTGTAAAGTCAAAAAAGCTAAATCTACACCTATAATTTCGAGTCGTTTGAGTACCTCGCGACTAAAGTGCATTCCTGCAGATGGCAATGCAACCGCACCTTCATTTTTTGCAAATATTGTTTGGAATCTATCACGGTCATCCTCAACAGCTTTACGTTGATCGTTTATATGATTCGGTAGCGGAGTTTCACCTAAGGAATACAATAAACGTTTAAACTCCTCATGGTCATCTTCATACAAAAATCGGACTGTACGACCACGAGAGGTTGTATTGTCAATAACCTCGGCAACTAATTCGTTGTTTTCGCCGAAATATAATTTATTTCCGATTCTAATTTTACGAGCCGGGTCAACCAATACGTCCCACAAACGTTGCTCACGATTGAGTTCTCGCAGCAAGAATACTTCTATTTTTGCTCCTGTTTTTTCTTTATTTCCGTACAATCGAGCAGGAAATACTTTTGTATCATTAAGCATCAATACATCTTTATCGTTGAAATATTGAACTATATCTTTAAAAACCTTATGTTCAATTTTCCCTGTCTTCGCATCAAGAACCAACAATCGCGATTCATCTCTGCTACCTGCAGGATGAAGGGCTATTAATTCATTCGGTACCTTTAACTTAAAATTTGATAACTTCATATCATGTACATTTATAGTGTGTGTAATAATTGTTCGAAATCTGTAATTGCAATACCTTGCTGTATATCAAAACCACCACTTTTGGTTCGTCGCAATGATGACAAAAAAGCACCACTGTTAAGAGCTTTTCCTATATCATAAGCTAAGGAACGAATATATGTGCCTTTTGAACACACAAAGCGAATACGAGCTGTGTTTTCGTTATAGTTTATTAATTCATGTTCATAAATAGTAACCGGAACAGCTGTCATTACAACCTCTTCGCCTTCTCGTGCAGATTTATATGCACGAACGCCATTTATAATTTTTGCCGAATATATTGGTGGCGTCTGCATAATCTCACCACTAAATTGGGTATCGAGACAATATTGAATTGTTTCGTCGGAAACATCTGTAGTAGAATATGTAGCACAGGGTTCTGTTTCAGAATCATACGATGGGGTTTCTGCCCCAAATGTAATATCCGCAATATATTCTTTGGATTCATTTTGATACGAAGATAAATTTTTTGTTTCACGTCCGATGCCAAGAATGAGTAAACCGGTAGCCAGAGGATCGAGTGTACCACCGTGACCGACTTTTATTTTTGGTAATAAACATGTTTTTTTTATCATATATCGAATTTTATTAACCACATCAAAGGATGTCCAATCCTTTTGTTTATCAATCAGAACAACATGTCCTTCTCGAAAATCAATGCCTGAAATTGTATCTGTATTTTTATCAATTATCATATGCAAATTATAGAACCAATGAAACAAGAATTGAGGTACTACCAACAATTGCACAATAGATTGAAAACCAAATTAATTTTCCTTTTTTTACTATTCGTATCATAAAAGTACACGCCAGCCACCCCACAAAAAAAGCAGCCATAAAACCTATTAACAGATTAAATGTGTTTATATTACCAGACGACGCAGTAATTTCGGATGATGATTCGCTAAGCGAGTCCAATAATTTTTTAGCATTTGCACCAATAATAACAGGTATTACCATTAAAAATGAAAATGATGCTGTTTCGTCTTTTTTGTTACCTAACAAAAGACCGGTAGCAATTGTTGCTCCGGAACGAGAAATTCCCGGTAAAATGGCACATGCCTGAGCTATTCCAATAATAAATGCATGAGAATATGAGACTTTATGTGCTTGCGGTTTTGCATAATACGTAAATGCTAATAAAACAGCAGTTATAAGAAGCATAATACCGACAAACAGCAAATTGCCATCGAAAAAAGTTTCTAATTCCTCTTCAAACAACAAGCCTATAATAACTGCAGGAATCATTGAAAGAACTATTTTTGCAATGTAATGAGTTTCGTCATTCCACGAAAACCGAAATAATCCTTTGAATAAATCTGCAATATATGTTCGGAACACAACAATGGTACTGAGTACTGTAGCACCGTGTACCACAATCGTAAACACCATATTTTGTTCCCCTTCGAGACCAAACAGAACTTTCGACAATTCCAAATGCCCACTGCTACTTACAGGCAAAAATTCAGTTAAACCCTGAATAATTCCCATAAGAAGTGCCTCAAACCACTCCATATTTATTTTCTAAAAAGTTTCTGTATAATTTTAGATTCCGGACGAACCATAATTGCAAATATTTCGAATGCATACCCAAATAACACAAGAATAGGAGCTAATGTAATTCGGCGAAATGAAAACATTTCCGGAGTTTGAGATGGATCGTTGTTAGGGTAAAATGTATTTGGATCTTCAATTTTTCCTCCGGCCATGAGAATAAAACCGAGAATAATTATTGCAAATCCGATAGCCATAAGAATGTAATTTTCTTTTTCTAACGCATATCCTTGAGTCTGTTCGTTCTTGTTTTCCTTGCTCATATTATATGTATAAATCGTCTTTATTAATATTTAAAAATTTGTTAACTGCGAAAAAAGTTGCCACTAAAGAAAGAAATATTCCAATTAAAATGACGGACAAAAATAACACACCGAGTAGCTCAAAGTCAAGATAATTTGTAATTTCTTTAATTTCATTTTGCAAAAAGTACAATAAACCGGCAAGCATAGCAAGTGCTATAGTCCCTGAATAAAAGCCATTGAAGGCTCCATGAAGCAAAAATGGGGAGCGAATATAATTTCGGGTCGCACCCACCAATTGCATAGTATTAATAATAAAACGCTTGGAATAAATTGAAAGACGAATCGTATTATTAATAAGCACCACCGAAATAATAAGAAGGAGAAAACTAAAACCAAGCAGCAACATACTGATTTTTCGAATATTGGCATTTAGTTTGGCAACCTGCATCCGATCGTAATGAATGGTGTCGACCATCGGATTGTCTTTCATCATATTTTCTATTTGACTAAAACTTTCGGCTGTTGCATATTCTGCAAAAAAACGCACTTCAATAGAAGGAGGAACCGGATGATTTTCAGCCAAATCTATATATTCTTTTCCTAATGTTTCTGCCAAACTCATACTCGCCTCTTCTTGACTCACAAACTCTGAAGATTTCACAATATCCATTGCATCAATTCGCTTGCGTAATTTATGCATGTCTACTTGTTTAATATCTTTCTTCAAAAAAATTGTAAAGCCTACGTTTTCTTTTATATGATTCGTTACTTTATGCTGGTTAAACAGTAAAAGCCCGACCAAACTCAACAAAAATAATACAAGCGAAATACTGATTAACGTACTTGTATAAGACGATAATAATCGCCTCTTGATAAGTCTCTTTTGTTGTTTTGTTTGTTTTTTCATTCGTTTAGTTTAACGATAATTGTACTCGAATATTACATCAATTTCGAAAGTAATCTATTCATAGAAACCTTTTCGTCAACAATTGAAAATAAGGAATCAATCGAAATGCGTTCTTGCTTCATACTGTCTCTGTCTCGAATAGTGACCATATTATCTTCTTTTGTTTGATGATCGACGGTGATACAAAACGGTGTTCCAATCGCATCTTGTCGACGATATCGCTTTCCGATAGAATCTTTTTCGTCAAATTGACAGTTATGATGCAAGGTTAGTTTTTTAAGAATATCCCGAGCTATTTCCGGCAATCCATCCTTTTTCACCAATGGCATTACTGCAACTTTTATAGGAGCAAGAGCCGGCGGCAATTTCAAAACAGTACGCGTTTCTTTTTCTAATTGTTCTTCCTCATATGATTTTGATAAAATAGCGAGAAAGGTACGGTCAAGACCAACAGATGTTTCCACCACATATGGCACATAACTTTTATTTATTTCGGGGTCGAAATACTGAATCTTTCTGCCGGAAAACTCTTGATGTTGAGATAAGTCGAAATCTGTACGTGAATGTATTCCTTCTAATTCTTTAAATCCCATAGGGAAGTCGAACTCAATATCAGTAGCA
>CAZLCY010000086.1:0-10255 GCA_964558075.1 uncultured Bacteroidales bacterium | reverse complement strand
TTTTTGTATTTTTACCTAAAAAATAATTTAAGCTATTAATATGAGTACCAACTATTTTAAAACCTATCCCGATAAAGACGGATTTTATAAAGGATATGGAGGAGCGTTTATTCCACCTGTATTAGAAAAAGAAATGAAAAAAATCGCTGATGCGTATTTTACCATTAGCAAGTCGCACAATTTTATTACCGAATTACGCAGCATTCGTAAACATTATCAGGGTCGACCGACTCCTGTGTATTATTGCAACAGATTGTCTGAGAAATATCACGGACGAATTTATTTGAAACGGGAAGATTTGAATCATTCCGGTGCTCATAAGCTTAACCATTGTATGGGGGAGGCTTTGCTCGCTAAATATTTGGGTAAGAAAAAATTGATTGCCGAAACCGGTGCGGGACAACACGGTGTTGCATTGGCAACAGCTGCTGCATATTTTGGTTTAGAATGTGAAATTCATATGGGTGAGGTCGATATAAAAAAAGAGCATCCTAATGTTGTGCGAATGAAAATTTTGGGTGCGACAGTTGTACCTGTGTCACATGGTTTAAAAACATTAAAAGAAGCGGTAGATTCCGCATTTCAAGCATATTTGCAAGATTCGGAAAACAGTATTTATTGTATAGGTTCTGTTGTCGGTCCGCATCCGTTTCCCATGATGGTGCGCGATTTTCAGCGTGTAGTGGGCATAGAAGCTCGTGAACAGTTTTTGGATATGACCGGGGAATTGCCCGATAGCGTTGTTGCGTGTGTAGGTGGGGGAAGTAATGCAATGGGTATATTTTCTGCTTTTCTCAATGATGAAGAATGTGATTTATATGGTGTTGAGCCTTTAGGCACATCTCATAAAATTGGTGATCATGCAGCAACTATGACCTATGGAAAACCGGGAACAATTCATGGTTTTAAATGTTATTTGTTACAAGACGAGAAAGGTGAACCTGCTCCTGTATATTCTGTTGCCAGTGGTCTTGACTATCCGGGAGTTGGCCCTGAACACAGTATGTTGCATGATTTAAAACGAGTGAATTATGATGTGATTTCGGATGAAGAATGTATTGATGCATTTTATGAATTAAGTCGTCTTGAGGGAATTATCCCTGCTCTCGAAAGTGCTCATGCTGTGGCATATGCAATGAAATGGGCACAAAAAAATCCTCAAAAATCAGTCTTGGTTAACCTCAGTGGACGTGGCGATAAAGACCTGGATTTTGTAGTGGATAATTATGGCTTGCCAAAGTAATTTTTCATTGATATGTAATGTTTTACTTAGTTATTAGTACTAACTTTGAAACAAGTATAATTTAAAAAATAACAACAATGAAAAATATATATAGTTTATTCGTAATAATTGCAGTGGTATTTGCTTCGTGTTCGCAAACGGGAAATAAGGCTGATACAAGTGATAAGCAGGCGGTTGAAAAAAACGCTGAGTATACCCAAAAATTAACAACAATTTCCGACTCCAGTTATATTCAGTGGCGGGCAGCTCACTTAGGTGGCGTGCAACAACGTTGGGGAAAGGTTTTTCTTAATTCTGCTGAGGTACTTTTAGATGGTAAAACAATCACGAATGCTCACGTGTCTGTTGATTTATCTTCACTTGAAGTAAATAGTTTTGGCGACGATACTGCTACTGCTACAAAGTTACGAGATCATTTGTTAAGCAAGGATTTTTTTACGGTGTCTTCGTACCCGTATGCTGAGTTTGAGATGACGGCAATTGCTCCTCATTCGGGTGAATATAATTCGAAGGTTTCGGGTAATTTACGTATTATGGACAGTACTAAAAATATTACTTTTTTAGCAAATGTATTTATTGCTGATAGTTTGGTGAGTATAGTATCAGAAGATTTCTCTGTTGACCGTCGAAAATGGGGACTTAACTATAATACTGAAGGAACGAAAGGCGTGCCGGTAGATTATTTGATTGATAATGATATGGGATTTACGATTAATGTTGCGGTGAAAAAATAAAAAGATTTTGCTTCAAAATATATTAATTCGTAATTAGTCTCTGCCCGAAAACTCCAAATACTGGTTACTCTCGACTTATTAATTGGTCATTTACAACAGTAACCGCCCAATTAATAAGCCTTCGAAAGCCTTGTCTTTGAAGTTTTCCATGCAGAGACTTCTCAAATTATGACTTTTCTCGCAAACACTAATTATTGAAACGAAGACCTGTGCGTTTCTACAATTTTCATATCTTTACAAAAAAGATATACAATTTACATGAAAACAATCGTACAATATACCTCTGCAAATGGACTTTATCCGGGCATAGGAGGTATTTTTATGTCCATTGCTTTTTTTTCAGTATTTATAAATTTTTTTATAGATAATTATAGTGGTATTATCATTTCGCTATTATTATTTATCATCGGATATATTGGTTTTTTTGTAAGGGTACATATTAAATATGATGAAAAACAAAACTCTTTATTGATAGAGAAATATTTTTTTATAAAAAAAACGAAGCAAACCTATTCATTACATACATATCGGTATATTCAAATTCTGTATACAATCGGGAAAGTAAAACAAAGAACATATGGATATATAGAAACAACATGGAAAAAAACTCAATCAAAACACTTTGATGTTTATATAATAAGTTCGGATAGCAATAACCCTCCGGTTTTAGTAAAAAATTTTATTGACAAAAAAAAGGCTCTTATTTTTTTAAAAGATATTGCATCGAAACTTCAATTACAAGCAGTAAAGTCGTCACGAAAAGTATAGCCATAAAAATTTTAAACGTATTGTATACATAAAGAATTAGGAAACAGTAACATTATTTTACTCTCGAACCTTAATTATAAAATTCTATGCTGAATATTTCAGAAAATAAACACAAAGGCATAATTATAGAAGAAAATTCCTTGCCCAAAACGAAAGAGTCTCTGCATAAACAAATCGCAGATATTATAGATTTATACGGTCATAAAAAATTATTGTGGATAACTATACCAATTGAAAAATCGGATTTTATCCCTGTCCTTACGAATCTTAATTTTGAATTTCACCATTGTGATGAAACAAAATTAATATTAGTAAAAAAAATACATGAAAACGCTCTTGTACCAACATCAAAGAATTTTATTGTTGGTGTTGCTGCAATAGTCATTGAAAATAATAAATTATTAGTTGTAAAAGATATGTTTTCCCGAGGATATAAATTACCGGGAGGACATGTTGAAAAGCAAGAATATTTTAAGGATGCTCTTATACGGGAAGTATATGAAGAAACAGGTATTGAAATATCATTTGAGTCTATTATAAATATAGGGCATTTTAAACAAGGGCAATTTGGCGAAGCAAATATCTATATCGTATGTACTGCACATGCTTTAACGACAGAAATAAGTATTAAAGACACCGATGAAATAGTTGAAGCCGCATGGATAGATGTATCTGAATTTCTTAAAAGCAAAAGCGTTAATAATTACAACAAAACTATTGTGAAAGCATTTATGAATAACGCCGAGCATAAACTCACCGAACATGATATAGATATACAAATTCCCGGGGAAGTGTTTTTTTAAAATAGCACACAATTCATTTCATATTTTATTTGTTTCCTGCTTCTATTCCCTCTATATTGCGTTTCATACTCTAAACAAATAAATATGAACAGTATAGATGTTTTTGGCATACGAATTCTCGAACCGGTTGGAAGTGGTACCGATTTAATTGTTTCGGCGGTGTGTTTTTATGCTTTTCATATGATTTCGACTCGTAAATCTTCGAATATTCTTTTTACCTATTATAAATTGTATTTTTTACTTATGGGTATAGCTACAATTTTTGGAGGTTTGCTGGGACATGCATTTATGTACTACATTGATTTTGCCTGGAAACTTCCGGGTTGGTTGATAAGTATGCTTGCCATAATGCTGGTAGAACGTGCTTCTATAGAGCATACCCGTTCGGTATTGACTCCTAAAATCGTACGTGCTTTTAAGATTGTAAATACAGTAGAATTATCAATTTTTGTGTTTCTCACCTTTTATTTTATGGACTTTTTCTTTGTGGAGTTGCATTCGGGGTACGGGCTCATGTTTGTAGTGTTGTCGCTTCACGCTTTTTTGTATTATTCCAATAAAAATGCTGCCAGCAAAACCATATTATGGGGTGTAGGTGTTGCTGCTGTTGCTGCACTTATTTTTATGAATGAAATCAGTATTCACCAATGGTTCAATCACCTTGCATTAAGTCACACCATAATGGCTATAAGTGCGTGGTTGTTTTACAAAGGGGTAATGAAGATTGAAGACACAAAACCTACAGTTTAATCATATATACCGCTATCAGAAACATGCACAATGCTACTATTGCACCGCCAATAAAAACATAGTTTATACCTCCCATTAAGTAAAATAATCCAATAAACACGGGACCAACTGTTTGCCCGATACGGAGAATCATACCGTTAATTGACATGAATCCGGCACGTTCACTAATTGGGGCAAAGGTAACTAATACATTGGGGATACTCGGAATAAGCATGCCATGTGCAAGACCAAAACATACCAGCGGAAATGCCAAATGCCACCATTGCGACGACATGGGAATGGTGAGCATTGAAAGTCCGTATAACACAAAACCGAGTTTGAATATCTGAATAGTTCGTAATTTTCGTTGTATACGTGCCAATTGAGTAGAAGTAATTGCCGTTACCACCGAAAACGAAGACATAACCACACCAATGTGCCACGGCAATGCATCAAATCGTTCTTTTAACAATTGCGGAAAATACGTTAAATATGATCCATAAAGAATAATAAACAAAAGAATATTTATAATAAACAGAGCCCACACCGTTCGTTGATTAATATATGCCCATACACGCCTAATATATTGAGAAAAAGTTACTTGTTTTGTTGGTTCGGGATTGTTGAGACACATCAATAGCACAAATGCCGTAGGTATTGCCAATAAGGTGAGCAGAAAAGGGAATTGCCAGCCTGCCATTGCGAGTGCACCACCAATACCCGGATATACTGCGGTACCAATACTCAGCACACTGGCATTGTAACCCATAACAGCTGTTCGTCGTTCTCCGCTAAACAAGTCGCCTATCAATGTTAAATTTAATGAACCTAAAGCTGCTCCGCCAATACCTTGGAAAAAACGTAAGAGCAAAAGCACGTGCCAGTCCTGAGTAAAAAAGCAAGCACCACCTGCAATACCAAACAGTAGTAAGGACGGAAATAATATTTTTTTTCTGCCCCATTTATCGGCAAACACGCCAATAGCGGGTGATAAAAATATGCCGGGTAATGTAAATACCGTAATCAGTAAAGCAACTTGTGTTGGCGTAATGCCAAAACGCTCGATAATTTGTGGTAAAGCTGGTGTAATACTGGCTACACCCATTACTGCAATAAGCGTAATTGAAAATATGATGGCAATATTTCGTTTGTCCATGCTCAGAAAAATTTGAGCAAAGGTACAAAAGCATACAAGTAATTATATTAATTGGAGGTAAAAATCATTTTTTGTTAACACTCTCTATGG
Organism: uncultured Bacteroidales bacterium; assembly: GCA_964558075.1. Lineage (GTDB taxonomy): Bacteria > Bacteroidota > Bacteroidia > Bacteroidales > UBA1715 > JAQICB01. The sequence goes on along the minus strand of CAZLCY010000086.1, from coordinate 4,732 downwards.
GAACATATGCTGTGGTTATTTGCAAATAAAAATAATGCTATCATAAGGGAGGTCTTCTATAGGTATGTCGGCAAGTGTAACTACTATCGCACCCGAAACGTCGACGAACAATATTATCACTACCCCGGATTGTTTAAAAAAGTGTTGTAATTTATCAAGATTATTTATTTTCGAAGAATGATATAAACAATAGTTATTTTTAAGCCATTATTCCATATATTAATATAAGGGTTTGTGGTTTAAAAGTGACAGCAAATACAATTTTCCATTGCAAGAGCAACGTATAATTAATGCTTGAGAAAAAAGTCTTGATTTTCGAAATCTTTGTAGTTTTTGGCAGAGATTATTTGCAATTTCGAACAGTAAAAAATATGTCGTGCAAAAGGTGGTTATATCATTTCTTTTAATTTGTGCCATATTCAATAATAAAAAAAGCTAAAAACATTGTAATTTTTATACCTTTGCCGCAAATTAAAATCATTCAGTATGAGTGTTTCTCAAATAGTACAAAAATCTTCAAAAACTTTATTTTCTTTTGAGGTATTACCGCCTCTAAAAGGAAAAGGTATCGATTCGGTGTATAATACGGTTGAACCATTAATTCAATACAATCCGAGTTTTATAACTATCACCTCGCATCGTGAACAGTATGATGTGCAAAATAATAAAATTCGTCGTCGCCCCGGCACTGTTGCTATTGCTGCTGCTTTGAAATATCAGTATGATATTCCGGTTGTGCCACATATATTGTGTGGTGGTTTTACCCGAAGCGAAACGGAATATGTTTTAATCGACTTGAATTTTCTCGGTATTCATGATGTGTTGGCTCTTCGCGGCGATGGTTTAAAAAACCAGAAAGAATATGTGCCAGAACCACATGGTAATGCCTATGCCGTCGATTTGTTACAACAAATTAATGACATGAATAATGGAAAATATTTGGGCGATGCAGAGAAATTCCAATCTCAACCCACAAAATTCACAACCGGAGTTGCCGGCTATCCCGAAAAACATTATTCTGCACCTAATCTTGATGCAGACATTCAGTTTTTAAAACAAAAACAGGACGCAGGAGCTGAATATATTATTACGCAAATGTTTTTTGACAATGATGTGTATTATTCTTTTGTCGAAAAATGTAGAGCTGCGGGTGTTACGATTCCTATAATTCCGGGTATTAAACCTATCGGTTTTTTGTCTCAAAAAACAGTATTACCCGAAATATTTCACACCAAATTTCCCAAAGAATTAGTTCGTGAACTTGATATGTGTAAAACAAATGAAGATGCTATGAAAGTTGGTACCGAATGGGCTATTTATCAGGCTAAAGATTTGGTGAAACATAATGTGCCGAGTCTACATTTATTTACCTATAGCAGTCCGCAACAGTCTATAGAAATAGTAGAAGCTGCATTATAATGATATCACTTCAGGATATATCGGTTCGCTTTGGTGGAGATACCTTATTTGATAAGGTTTCGGTTATGATTTCTCCGCAAGATAAAATTGGGTTGATTGGGCGAAATGGTGCCGGAAAGTCAACTTTACTTAAATTGATTATTGGCGAAGAATCTCCTTCGGATGGTACTATTGCTATTTCGCAAGATTTAACACTTGGCTATTTGCCGCAGCAAATGAAAATTGCTGATGGTAAATCGGTCATGGATGAGGTATTGTCTGCCTTCGATGAATTAAATAGAATTAATGCACGAATTGAGTTCTTGCAACATCAACTCGAATCTCGTACCGATTATGAATCTGAAGAGTATAGTGAACTTATTCAGGAAATTTCCGAAAAAACAGAATATGTTTCAATGCACGGTTTCGATTCTCTCGAAGGCGAGGCGGAACGAATGTTGACAGGATTGGGATTTGAACGAAAAGATTTTATTCGTCCAACTTCTGAATTTAGCGGCGGCTGGCGAATGCGTATTGAATTGGCAAAATTGTTACTGAAAAATCCGGATATTTTGTTGCTTGATGAACCAACAAACCACCTTGATATTGTTTCTATTGATTGGCTTGAAGGGTTCTTAAAACAATATAAGGGTATTATAATTTTAATTTCGCACGACCGTGCATTTTTAGATGCTATTACAGATAAAACATTTGAAATTAGTTTGCAAAAACTGACAGTGTATGCTGCACCATATTCAAAATACTTGAAACTTAAAGAAGAACGATATGAACAGGAATTAGCTGCATACGAAAATCAACAAAAAATGATTGCTGATACCGAAAAATTTATTGAGCGATTTCGGTACAAAGCGACAAAATCTGTTCAGGTTCAGTCGCGTATTAAGCAACTCGATAAAATTGATCGGTTAGAAATTGAAAAACCGGAAACGGGTGCTATCAGAATTTCTTTTCCGCCTGCTCCTCGTGCGGGTTCGGTAGTGCTTCGCATGAAAAATGTAACCAAAGAATATGGTAATCATGTGGTGTTGAAAGACGTGAATTTGGCAATAGAACGCGGACATAAAATTGCGTTGTTGGGAAAAAATGGTGAAGGTAAATCTACCTGTATTAAAACAATTCTTCAAGAAATAGAATATCAGGGTGATATTGTGCTCGGACATAATGTTGAAATCGGGTATTTTGCACAAAATCAAGATCAAATTTTAAACAACTCAAAAACAGTGTTTGAAACGCTGGATTCTATCGCAGTCGGTGACGTGCGAACAAAAGTTCGAGATATATTGGGTTCGTTTTATTTTAGTGGCGATGATGTTGAAAAGAAAGTAGCTGTACTATCGGGTGGTGAACGAAATCGTTTGGCAATGGCAAAACTAATGTTACAACCATATAATTTGCTCATTCTCGACGAACCGACAAACCACTTAGATATTCAGTCAAAAGCGGTATTAAAAGCTGCTCTTAAAAAATATGATGGGACTGTGATTTTAGTTTCGCATGACCGAGATTTTCTGGATGGTCTGACAACGCATTTGTATGAGGTTAAAAATACTCAAATTAGGGAAGTTATCGGAGATTTGAAGTCGTACTTGAAACAATTACATACCGAGGAATTATCTTCGAATTCTCAACATTTCAAGAAAAACGAAAAAAAGGCTGTTGCTCATTCTCACAAAAAATCAAATTTCGATAAAAAAGAATGGGATAGACAGGTACGGAAAGTGAAAACGGAAATTACTCGTATAGAAACTAAAATAGAGCAGTTGGAAATTGAAATGACAGATTTGAATACAACCATGATTGAACAAACAGGAAATGTTTCACCGGATTTGTATACAAAACATGCTGATATTCAGAAAGGAATTGAAGCATCTGAAAATCAATGGGAAGGATTGATTGAAAAACTTTCCGGTTTAGAAGCCGAAAACCGGTAACAAGTTTTGTTTTTTTTTCGTATGTGATTGTACAGTTTTTCGATTCGTATTTTTATAAACGCACATTTTTATGTTTACGACCACCGATTCATTTCAAATTACTTTGTTCAAGCGAACCTTGTTTTTTTTGTCTGTTATCGGTTTTATAATGAGTTTGGTCAACACATTTACAGATATTAAACATCCGTATGTAACCATATCTACCTGGATTTTTGGAATTATTTGTACCGTGCTGTATATGTTGGTTCGTAAACATAAATATATTGTCCCCGTTAAATATTTTCTCACAATACTTACGCTTATCATAATTGTTTTTTGTTGGGTGTATAATAATCAGTCGTACTCTCCAATGCTTGCTTTTTTTATAATGTGGATTGTTTATGTCGTGTTTTTATGGGATACTTATAAAGTAGTTATATTTCTTAGTATAGGAATGCTTACTCTTTTTGCCCTCGGTTTTATTGATTATTCAATGCCCGATTTTTTGGAGCCATACAAAACGCATCACGACAGAGTAATTGATATGTATTTGGGTACTACGTTTGTTATTTCTTTTATTATTATTTACGGCTGGCACATTAAGAATGCATATGCTCAAAAAATTGAGGAATTAAGACAAGCCGAATCTTTAAAAACTGCATTTTTGCAAAATATTTCTCATGAAATTCGTACGCCAATGAATGCAATAATCGGATTTTCTGAATTACTGCAAACTCAGTCCTTGACTCAACATAATAAACTTAAATATATTGATACAATAAATACAAGCGGTAAACATTTAATGTCTATTATTGATGACATAATGAGCATTTCGATGCTTGATGCAGGGCATGTAACTCTTTCTCCCAAATCGGTTCAATTGTCAAAATTTTTTCAGTCTGTTTATGATCAGGTTAAAATGCATTCTTTGTTGAGTCCGAAGGTGATATTGAGAGCTCCGGTGATTGAACTTGAAAAAGATTATTATATAATGGTTGATGAGGTAAAACTCAAACAAGTTTTACAAAATTTACTCATAAATGCTTTTAAATATACAAATGTAGGATATATTGAGTTTGGCTGTCGAATGCAGGAAGCAAGTCTCGAATTTTATGTAAAAGACACCGGAATAGGGATTGACTCTGAACAACAGAAGATTATTTTTGAACGGTTTACCCAAGTCGAAAAAACGCAGCATTCACGGTTTAAGGGTGCAGGATTGGGCTTGTCTATTTGCAAATCGTATGTTGAACTTATGGGTGGAACAATTGATGTACGGTCGCAAAAAGGTAATGGTTCATTTTTTTCGTTTATTATACCTTTTGAACCCGTACAAGAACTCGATTCGTTTGATTTTTCAACAGATAAAAATGTGTCTCCAAAAACATTGCTTATTGCAGAAG
>CAZLCY010000085.1:0-10289 GCA_964558075.1 uncultured Bacteroidales bacterium | reverse complement strand
GGATATTTTAATCATAATCTTTATTGGAGTATTATGACGCCAAGTGCCAAGAGTAATTTTGATGCATCTCTCGAAGTAGTTGCTGCAATAAACACAGCATTTGGTTCATTTGATGAATTCCAAAAAGAGTTTAGTAATGCTGCTGCTACGCGTTTTGGTTCCGGTTGGGCATGGTTAAGTGTAGATTCTGAGGGGTCGCTTTTTGTGAGTTCTACTGCCAATCAGGATAATCCTCTTATGAACGTTGTAGAGAAACAGGGTGTTCCAATTTTAGCTATTGATGTATGGGAACATGCATATTATTTGAAATATCAAAATAAACGTCCCGATTACATAAGTGCATTTTTTAATGTTATTAATTGGGAAGAGGTAAATAAACTTTATAAAGAAGCTGTTAATTAGTTTTTTTGATTTTTTGAGGTTTATGTTAAAACCTAACTTTCTGTGGTTATTTGTTGTTTAGGTTTTGTAAGCTTGTATGATAATAATTTTTAGTAAATTATTATCTGCAAGCTTATTTTTTTTGAATAATCTTCTGTATGTTTGTGCGAAGTCAAATGAAAAATGAAAATATCTAAAGCTATTTCTTATTTGAATACATTCAGTGAAAAAAAACAAGCTTGTTTTTTTATCATTGATTATGAATTGCAGAATCCTCAGGTCTGGAAAATTTCTGATATTCCCCATGATATTCGTATTTCATTTCCTCATTTTTCGTGCAATAATAAAACTCTTTTCGAAGAATTTGACGGCAACCCGATTAGTCATATTACACCAATTTTGTTTGATGAATATGAACGTGCTTTTACACGTGCACAGAAGTATATTTCGAGAGGTGATACTTTTTTGTTAAATCTCACAGTATCAAATCATATAGAACTTGTGACAGATGATTTGTCTGAGATATTTCACATTGCATCAGCACCATATAAATTGTGCTATAAAAATCAGTTTGTAGTGTTTTCTCCAGAGCCTTTTATTTCTATACGCAATAATCAAATTTTCACCTATCCTATGAAAGGTACTATTGATGCTTCGTTAAAAAATGCCGAAAATATATTGTTGGGTAATACTAAAGAGCAAGCCGAACATGCAACAACAGTTGATTTGTTGCGAAATGATATGAGTTTTGTTGCAGAGAATGTTAGGCTTACAAAGTATCGATATATCGATAAAATACACACACCTTCTCATTCAATATTACAAATGAGTTCGTGCATACAAGGTGATATTCGAAAAGATTTGAAATCTCAGTTAGGAACAATTTTATTTTCAATGCTTCCCGCCGGTTCTATTTGTGGGGCTCCTAAACAAAAAACACTCGAAATAATACATTCCGTAGAAACACATACTCGCGGATATTATACCGGAATTATGGGCTATTTTGATGGTGAGAATTTGGAAACGGCTGTGATGATTCGCTTTATTGAAAAACAAGACGAAAATATAGTATATAAAAGTGGGGGAGGTATTACTTTTCAGAGTAATGTGCATGAAGAATATGACGAAATAGTAAAAAAAATATATGTCCCAATTACTTCTCGAAACAATTAAAATTCAAGATGGAGTTATTCATTTGCCTGAATACCATCAGCACAGGATGAGTAAAACTATACACGATTTATGGGGAACACGGGAATCAAATTTTTTGGTTTCTGAAATATTTATTCCCGAAAAAGCACGTATCGGTTTATGGAAGTGTCGTGTGGTATATTCTCCTCAGGTTGTCGATATTTCATTTGAACCATATATGTATAAAAATATTCATTCGTTGCAATGTGTATATGTTAATGATTTTTCTTATGCATATAAATTTGCTGACCGAACAGCATTTAAACAATTGCTTTTGCAAAAAAATCAAGCAGACGAAATTTTAATTATTAAAAATGGATTAGTAACCGATACTTCATACAGTAATATTGTTTTTTTTGATGGGGATACATGGTATACTCCTTCTTCTTATCTGCTGCCCGGAACCATGCGAGAGTACCTTATTGAGACACATCAAATTTATGAGAAAAACATTCAAATTGCTGATATATCATCGTTTAAAAAGGCTAGATTACTTAATGCTTTTAATGATTTGCAAAATGGTTGTGAAATAACTTGCGATAATATTTCGCAATAAAATGTATGGGTAAATAAAAAAAAATATGTATAATTGCAAAAAATATCAATCAATCTAATTTTTAACTAAAACAAAAACAATTATGAAAAAAATCAGTATTTTAACAGGGGTATTAGCCTCATTCTTTTTAATGACAAGCTGCGGTGGCGGAGATGAGATTAACATTAGTAACGATATCAACGCTGTTGTTGATGGTTATGTTTATAACGGTGAAACAGGAAATCCAATTGAGGGTGTGAAAGTTGTTGTAAGTGATAAAGCTAGTAACTCAAATGCCGAGGGATACTTTAAAATAGGCGGATTATCTTCAGGAAACTGGTGTGCGAAAATTCAAAAAGAAGGTTTTGCAACTGTAATGGATTGTGGTTTTGGAATGATGCCTACCGATTTTTATGGTGATGAATTCCAAATGGCAACTATTTTCGAATTAATTCCTGCTAACAATCAATTAGAATTAACATTCAGATACGAAGAATTTAATGAAGATGAGCAGGAAATGATGTGGTATGACGTACCTGCTAATATTGAGGTTAATCTTGAGTATTCAGACGATAGTTATATTGATGTGTTTGAAACGCAAACAACAAATTCAAGCGGTCGAATTGTTGTAGATAACGTAGCGTATACAGATATTAAAGTAGATATCGACTTTGTATTAGGAACAGATGAGTATAACTTAAATACAACTCTTACTGAAGCATTCTTAAAAAGCAAAAACGGTGTTGTAAGAATTGAAGTTTCAAAATCTGACTTTGCAACACAAGAAGGTGTTGATATGTAAAAAGTATTGTTTTACAAAACATAAAAAAACCGATAAAGATTCTTTATCGGTTTTTTTTTTATGTTATTTTTTTTATTCAACCAAAAAGGAGACCTCTTCTTCCGAAAAAGGAATAGATTTTTCGGAACTGATAATAATGTTATTGGCAAGTTCAGCTTTTTGTTCTTGTAAACGTTTGATTTTTTCTTCAATTGTGTTTTCCGATATAAAGCGATATACGTGCACTTTGTTCTTTTGTCCGATTCTATGAGCTCTGCTCAAAGCTTGGTTTTCTACAGCGGGATTCCACCATGGGTCGAGAATGAAAACATAGTCGGCTTCGGTTAAATTGAGACCAACGCCACCTGCTTTTATTGAGATAAGAAATACCTTGCAATCATCATCTTTTTGAAATTTGCTAATAACCTTTTCTCTGTTGGTTGTGCTTCCGGTAAGCTGGACGTATGAAATATTATTTTTTTCAAAGTACGATTGAAATAATTGTAAATGTTGTACAAATGAAGAAAAAATAAGTACTTTATGATGATGAATTAAGTTTTCAAGTACCCGAATAGTTTCATTAAATTTTCCTGAATCTACATCTTCATCTGCATATTCTTCAGTTAACTTTGGATGATTTGCGATTTGTCTGAGTCGCATTAGTGCACGTAATACATTTATGGTAGATTTTTGAAATGTATTGTTTTCTATAGTTTCGTATATTAAATTACGTACTTGAGATTTTTCGGACTCATATATTTTTGCTTGAGAATCAGTCATTTTACACACCCGTATTTGTTCGGTAAGTGGTGGTAAATCTTGGGCAACTGCTTGCTTTTCTCTTCTGAAAATAAAGGGAGAAACCGTGCGCTGCAATTGTTGTTCTACTTGAGGTCTTATGTGATTGGGAACTTTAAGGAAATGATCTTTAAACGAATGAATACTTCCCAACATATTTCGATTGAGAAAATTCATTTGTGCCCACAAATCAATTAAAGAGTTTTCTATCGGCGTGCCAGTTAGCACAAGTCGGTGAGAAGAATCTAATTGGAGAACCGAGTTGTAAATTTTTGAACGCGGATTTTTTATAATTTGACTTTCGTCGAGAATTACGTACAAAAAAGAATATTTTACAAAATTTTCTATATCATTTCGTAATAAACCATAGGTAGTAATGATAACGTCATAATCTGAAAAGTAATCAAAATTTTTGTCTCGTTCGTTACCTATATATTTGAATACCTTTAAATCCGGTGCAAATTTTTCAAATTCATTGTGCCAGTTGTAAATTATCGAAGCGGGGCACACAATAAGGCTGGCACGATTATCATCTTGTTCTTTTTGGAGTGAAATTACTTTATACAACAAGGTAATTGCCTGTAGTGTTTTTCCTAATCCCATATCATCTGCTAAGCAACCTCCGAAGTTGTTTGCGTATAAAAAATAGAGCCATCGGTAACCTTCAATTTGGTAGGGTCTGAGAGTCGCTTTTATCTCAATAGGCACATTGTTTTTTTTAGCTCCGTTTGTGTCGATATGTAAAAAACGAGTTTTTATTTCATCTTTAAACGTTACCGGTAAATGTTGTATGGTTTTGTAATGAATGGAACGAAGCGAAAACACGTCTTCTTTTTCATTTTTTACGCTAAATAAAAATAAGTCGCGATATCTCGTAAACCATTCATAGGGGATAATCCCGATTTTATTGTCGGGTAATAAAACACGAGGATCTTGATTAAGAATATTTTTTCTGAGTTTTTTGAACGGCACTTTGAACGGTCCAAAATTAACAATAGCATGAACATCAAACCAGTCAATAGATTCAGCTGCTATAGAAATGGAAATTTCTGCTTTATAGTTTTGTACTTGCATTTCCATTGACTCATCAAAAATGTTTAAATCTATTGAATCAAGAATTGTTTTATTGTTTTGAATCCATTGAAGAGTTTCATAGTACCCGTCTGAATTGTATTCTTTGAGTCGCCAAAACCCTTTATTGTATGTGAGATTGTGAGAGCAAAGTAAATCATGACAGGTTTTTTCAAAGTTTAAATCTCTGTAAATACGTGTATAATGAGGAGAGTTTTCAATATTTACATATCGAACGTAATAATTTTTTTCTTGTTCTAAATCACTAATTTTCCACTCATCATATTGAAATAAAATTTTTATACAGGCATGATTCTGAATATCACGAACAATTTTTCCTTCTAATTTTGGTTGCGGAAAAATATCTTGTATTTCAAAACCATGGGCTTCAACTTTAAAGTTTTTTATGCTATTTAAAACAAAGGTGTCATAATATTGTTGCACAAACTTTTCGGGGATAGTAATTTGTTTTTTTACAAAAAAGGGCAGAAGTTTTTTACAGTCAATACTACTAAATGTATATATCGTATGATTAATTGCTAAAATACCCGGAATGTTTGAAATAAGTATTGGTTTTTTGTCTAATAAATTAAGCGGTTTTTCATATTCAATAATCGATAAAGAATACTCCAACTCAGACTGTGTTTTCGAAAAACTGAATAATACCTCGGGTTCTTGTTTTTGGAAAAAAAGTTCATCTTCGGGATGAAGATTTGTTTCATTTTCTTTTAAATAAAATGGAATTGAATGTTCTTTGATAAGAAATACACATTCCGCCATTTTTTTTTCAATATACGGACGGATTTCATCTTTAAAATAATTGTGATCTATTTTTTCTAAAAAGTTTTTTTGGGTATCTTTTTTACGTTTCGAAAATTTGTGAAATAGTTTTTTATCTTCGTATTCGCTTATAAGATTTATTAACTTTTTTTTAATCTCGGGTGTGTCTTTTGTAATCATTTCGGGCAGAATATATTCTGCCGGTTCATAAAATTCTTTATCCGTTTTGCGTGTTAATTCAAAAGGAGAAAGAATCCATCCGAGTAGACGGTGTTTTTGTAGTATAATCGCAAATTTTGTTTCCATATATTCTAAGTAACGAAAATAGTATAAGAAAGTATAATGGCAAGGTACTTTTGTTTTTTTTTTAAAGAATTCTTTATTATTTAATGAAAGCTGTATTTTTGAAGTAAATTTAGGTATGAGATATTTTATTCATTTAGCATATAAAGGAACGTTGTTTCATGGTTGGCAAAAACAGCCCAATCACATTTCGGTACAGGGGCTTATTGAGGAAAAATTAGCACAAATTTTATGTGAAAAAAATGATATCGTTGGTGTTGGGAGAACTGACGCCGGTGTTCATGCAGAATGTTTTTATGCCCATTTTGACACTAATGTGTTATTTGATATAAATCGTCTCACACATTCTCTTAATACTATGTTGCCCCCAGATATCGGAATATATAGAGTTTTTCCGGTTTCTTCATCAATGCATGCTCGATTTTCGGCTGTATCTCGAACCTATCAATATACTATTTCCCGTATAAAAAATCCATTTTTAATAGATACTGCAATGGTTTTGTACACAGATTTGGATATACAAAAAATGAATGAAGCTGCTGCTCTTTTATATAAATATCAGGATTTTACGAGTTTCAGTAAATTACATACCGATGTGAAAAACAACAATTGTTCGATATATTTTGCTGAGTGGAAAAAAAATGATTCGACATATGTTTTTACCATTTCAGCAAATCGTTTTTTGCGGAATATGGTGCGAGCTATAGCGGGTACAATTATTGATGTGGGAATTCATAAAATTGGTGTCAAAGATGTTGCTGAAATTATAGAATCACAAAGTCGTCAAAAGGCCGGGAAATCTGTAGATGCTCGGGGGTTATCATTGGTCGATATTATATATCCTGACGGTTTTGATATAGTGTAAATAATAGATTAATCTCTTATTGCTGATATATCTTCGAGTGATGGGATTACCATATCTGAATCCGGAATTGTATCTGTTTTTGTTGAATCTAAAGGATAGTATTCGGTTTTACAGTTGTATTCTCGATTTATATTTGGAGAACTTTGAGGAAATTTTTCTTTAAGATAACTGAAGTTTGTGTCTTGTATAACCTTTTCCATAAATTTTCCATAAATAGGTAAGGCTGTTTTTCCACCCTCACCTAATTGTGATGTGCGAAAACGGACTGAGCGTTCTTCTGCTCCAACCCATGTTCCGGCAATGAGGTTTGGTGAAACACCTATAAACCAACCGTCTGAGTAGTTTGCAGATGTGCCCGTTTTGCCACCATAGTCAATGCTATTTTCAGCAAAAATATCGTACTGAAATAAAGTCTGTGTTGTCGCATGTGGTTCTGTGAGAGTCCCTAAAAAAAGTTGTTGCATTAGGAATACGGTTTCTTCGTCGAGAACCTTTTGTTTTACATGGGTAAATCGAGTACATATATTTCCCCTATTATCTTCGATGTGTGTTACATAGTGAGGCGAAACTGTATATCCACCATTTACAAAAGGTGTATAGGAGGCGGTGAGTTCTTGTAAATTAACTTCGCTTGTGCCCAAGCATAATGAAGGTAAGGTGTCCAATTGAGATTTAATACCTAGTTTATGTGCAAAATCTATTATTTTTGTTACACCAATAGAATCAGTTAAGCGAACAGTAATTGTGTTGAGCGAACGAGCAAAACCGTGTTTTAATGTGATTTTTTTATTTAGATATTCCCAATTGGCATTGTGTGGTCGCCATCTTTTTTTGATGCCGTTTTCTGTATAATGAAGATTGTAAAGTGAATCTTGCAGACTGTCGCACGGATTCCAGCCGTTTTCTATAGCAGCACCGTATACAAAAGCTTTAAAGGTAGAACCGGGTTGTCGTTTCGATAGGCAATTGTCGTATTTAAAATGATTGTAGTCTATACCGCCAACATAAGCTAAAACAGCACCACTATGTGGGTCTATTACAAAAAATGCAGCATGCAGTAGTTTTTTTAAATATGAAGTCGCTTCGTATAAACTACAAACCGTATCGATATCTCCGTCCCAAGAAAAAAGGGTGCGAGGTTCTTTTTTGTGAATATAATAATCTATAGAATCTTGATTGCTGTGTTTCTTCTGCAAATCTTTATAGAATGATGTTCGTTGTATAATATTGTCGATAAAATTCGGTTTGTTTTCCCATGGCAATTCTTCATGCCAATGTTCGTTAAATATTTTTTGTAAATTTTTTATGTGGTTTATCACTGTTGTTTCTGCATATTTCTGCATTCTGTAATTAAGTGTTGTGTATATTTTCAGCCCATCTGTATAAATATTGTAATTATGTTCTTGAAGCCAAGGAGTAATTTCTTTGAGAGCAGCTTGCCTAAAATGATTTGCAATACCATCATATGGGTTTTCTACACGATAATCTAATTGTATAGGTTCTTCTATAAATTGTTGGTATTCCTCGTGCGAGATAATATGGTCTCGGAGCATGATTTTTAAAATCACATTGCGTCGCTTACGTGCTTGTTTTGGATTCTTAATCGGACTATAGGCAGAAGGGGCGTTTAAAATTCCAATTAAAAGTGCACATTCCGTTTTGCTGAGATTTTGCGGCTGTTTATTGAAAAATGTTTGTGCGGCTGTTTTTATACCGTACGCATTACTTCCAAAATCAACTGTATTAAGGTAGCGTACTAAAATTTCTTGTTTACTGTAGTATGATTCTAATTCAAGTGCACTCATCCATTCTTTTGTTTTTATAATAAATATTCCAACATATGGAATGGTGCCGAATATACCATGGTTTTGTGAACGAGTATTGTATTGGTTTTTAATTAATTGTTGTGTTATAGTACTTCCGCCTCGCGGATTTCCTTTGAGAGCTTCTATAAGTAATAAAGGCATAGATTTGAAATCAACGCCATTGTGCATATAAAAACTGGCATCTTCAGTTGCGATTAATGTTTGTATGAGAATTTCCGGTATTTCGTCATATTCGGCAATACTTCTGTTCTTAAAAAAAAACTTTCCAAGTAAGTGTCCGTCAGATGAGTATATTTCCGATGCAATTTCTTGTTTGGGATGTTGTAGTTCATATGTCGAAGGCATATATCCGAATGCACCAAATAAATTTGAGCGAACAGAACTAATATATATTAAAGGGATAAGGATTAGATAAATAAGTATACGAATGATTTTCCCATACCAAGGATGTTTGCGTATTCGAATGTATCTCCACATTTTTTGTGCAGGTTTCCAAATGTAGATTTTAAAAAATAATACGAACGAAATATTCATTTAAGAATTTTTTGAGATTTGCAAAAATAAAAAAAAATGAGTGTTTCGGTATGTTTTTTTCTTTTATTATTTAATTCAATTTACATATTGGTGTTTTTTGAAATAGATATCTTATTTTTGTACAAAAAAACATGGTTTATATAGAAATAGCAGGATATTTAGCAGCAACTCTTACTACAATCTCGTTTGTTCCACAGGCTTTGCAAGTTATAAAAACAAAAGATACCCATAGTATATCATTATCGATGTATATTATTTTTGTTTCGGGTGTGTTTTTGTGGTTGGTGTATGGTTTGTTGATTGCAAATTGACTAATGATATTGGCAAATGTGGTTACCTTGTTTTTTGCCGGTGTTATTTTATTTTATAAAATGGGAGAAAAAAGACGGAAAAGGCGTATGACAAATAACAGTTAACTTAAAAAATAGGAATAATTTATGGTGGATTCCCGAAATTCTTTTTTTATCTGATTAAAAAAAAATGTAGAATCTATTTAGTGATTTCCAAAAATCAGCATCAAATATTTTAATGTTTTTTTTATATTCAAAAACACACTTTCCCGCAAATCTCTATTTATCAGATTTTTATGTGTTTTTAATTTCAAAGCAGTATATTCAACTTGTTTTATTTCATAAAAAAAATCTTTGTTTCTGATTGTATATTTTTGCTCATAAATTGTTTGAGACTTGTATATGGTACACTAAAAACAAATATTTTACAACCTGTTAATATCTCTCGCCGATTTTTATTTAATAAATGAGAGTATTTTATAATTTTGTAGAAGATTTTAATGTGTTATAAAAAAAATATTTAATGAACAGAGATTCAACCATATTTGATCTTATTCAGAATGAGCATCAAAGACAAAAAGAAGGTATTGAACTTATTGCATCAGAAAATTTTGTGAGTACGCAGGTAATGGACGCTATGGGTTCGTGCTTGACAAATAAATATGCTGAGGGATATCCGGGAAAAAGATATTATGGCGGATGCCAAGTTGTTGACCAGATTGAGCAGTTGGCAATTGACCGTGCAAAAAAATTATTTGGTGCGACGTGGGCAAATGTTCAACCTCATTCTGGAGCTCAGGCAAATATGGCGGTTTTTTTAACGGTGCTTAAACCGGGAGATACTTTTATGGGATTTGATTTATCGCATGGTGGTCATTTATCACATGGTTCTCCGGTTAATTCTTCAGGGATTCTTTATAATCCTGTTGCATAT
>CAZLCY010000084.1:0-10679 GCA_964558075.1 uncultured Bacteroidales bacterium | reverse complement strand
CCGTTTCTCAGACATGAACATTTACACAACAACGGTTGTGTTTCCGATTATGTAATTTATATCACCAACAGAGAATTCTCCGGATTGCATTTTGAATTCGGCATGACTGAGTTTCGAGAAAAAAATGGTACATATGCCCAACTTCATTATATAGGAGGTAGAACTAATTCCAGACTGTTTACTCCATTCACCTAAACGTTGACCGAGATAATATCCATTCCAAAAACCTCTATTAAAAACTTTCGAAAGTTTTTCTCGCCATTCAGTTATTTTTTCTTCGGTATAATTATTATTAGCATATGACTCAACGGCTTCTTTATAACATTGAGTCACGGTTTTTACATATTCGGGAGATCTGGCTCGGCCTTCAATTTTAAAAACAGACACTCCGGCATCTATTAATTCATCAATAAAACCAATGGTACACAAATCTTTAGGAGACATTATATACTCGTTATCAACCTCCAATTCATCGCCACTTTCTTTTTCACTTACAATATACCCTTTTCTGCATGTTTGCATACAAGCACCTCGATTTGCAGAAGCATTCTGTTCATGCAAACTCAAATAACACTTTCCGGAAATTGACATACACAAGGCACCATGCACAAACATTTCAATTTGCACACGCTTGCCGGAAGGGCCAATTATATTTTCCTGAATTATAGCATCAGAAATAGCTTGCACTTGTTTTAAATTTAATTCACGAGCAAGAACCATAACTTCAGCAAACTGTGCATAAAACCGTACTGCTTCAATATTAGAAATATTCAACTGAGTAGAAATATGAACTTCAACTCCATATTTACGAGCAACTTGAATTGCCGCAATATCTGAGACAATTACCGCCGAGACGTCATGTTCTTTTACTGCTCTCATAAGCGAATCCAATATCTCCAAATCGGAATCATACAACAAAGTATTTACCGTAACATACGTTTTTACAGAATTTTTACGACAAATAGAAACAATTTCAGACAAATCACTAAGCGTAAAATTCTGAGACGAACGAGCACGCATATTCAACATTTCGAGACCGAAATATACCGAACTCGCCCCCGCGTTAATTGCAGCAGCGAGAGATTCATAGGAACCTACAGGCGACATTATTTCAACATGCTCAGTATTCATCACACAATACCTTCTTTTATTAAATCATGTAGATGTATCATCCCCAAATATGTTTCACCATTGCTCACAATCATTTGTGTAATATTATTTTCTTCCATACTATTAAAAGCCTCAATAGCTAATTCATCAGCACCAATACATTTTGGATTTTTTGTCATAATATCTACCGCCTTCACATTTGAAACATCAGAAGTTTTTTCGAGCATACGACGCAAATCACCATCAGTTATCACACCCAGCAACGTTTGTGTGTCAGAAATAACAGCCGTTGCTCCCAAGCGTTTCGAAGAAATTTCCATAATAACCTCCGAAATTGATTGAGTGGGAGAAACCTGGGGTTTTTTAGATTCATCCATTAAATCAGACACATGAAGATACATTCGTTTTCCCAACGAGCCGCCCGGATGAAATTTCGCAAAATCTTCGGGCGAAAACTTTCGTTGTTGCAACAAAGCCATTGCCAAAGCATCACCCAAAACCAACTGAGCTGTAGTGCTGGTGGTTGGTGCAAGGTTATACGGACACGCCTCACGTTCGACATACGAGTGCATTATATAATCAGAATGCTGAGCCAAATATGAATCTTTTTCGGATACCATAGCAATTAAGACATTGCCACCTCGCTTGAGCAACGGCACAAGAACTTTTATTTCGGCGGTATTTCCACTTCGAGACAAACACAAAACAATATCATCGGTCTGTATCATTCCCAAATCGCCATGAATCGCCTCTGTAGCGTGCATAAAAACAGCAGGCGTTCCGGTGGAATTTAATGTTGCAACTATCTTCGTTGCAATGTGAGCACTTTTACCTATTCCGGTGACGACAATACGCCCCTTTGATTGCAAAATAAGATTAACAATTTTCGCAAAACCATCATCTATGTAATCGACTAACAATGAGATAGATTCAGCCTCGGAAAGAATGGTTTTTTTTGCATTTGATATTATATCAACAAAATCTTTCAAAATAATGTTTTTTATTGTTTATATTATAAAAAATTATCTGTAAATTTATTTTCACAAAAGTATTTATTATTCTTTGTTTTTAAATATAAAAATCATCAATTTTATAGCAAAAGATAAAGTATCAATTTTAACAAACAAAAAAAATCAATGTCAGCTTATACAGAGGAAGATTTATTAGTACATTTAAAACAAAACTTCGGATTTGATTCATTTAAAGGTAATCAAAAAGATGTTATTTTAAACTTACTTGCAGGGAACGACACATTTGTATTAATGCCTACGGGAGGCGGAAAATCTTTATGTTATCAACTTCCCTCATTTATACTTGAAGGGACGGCTATTATTATATCACCACTCATTGCCTTAATGAAGAACCAAGTTGATGCAATGCGTGGGTTTAGTACAGACAACAGTATTGCTCATTTTTTAAATTCATCGCTCAATAAAAGTGAAATAACGCAAGTTAAAGAAGATGTGCGGAGCGGACGAACAAGAATGTTGTATGTTGCACCAGAATCATTAACAAAAGAAGAAAACGTTACTTTTTTCAAATCAATTACCATTTCGTTTTTTGCAATTGACGAAGCTCATTGTATTTCGGAATGGGGACATGATTTCAGACCTGAATACCGACGCATAAAACCAATCGTAGAATCGATAGGGCGAGCACCAATTATTGCTCTTACGGCAACTGCAACGCCAAAAGTTCAACATGACATTCAAAAAAACCTCGGCATGCTTGATGCCATTGTATATAAATCATCATTTCGCCGTCCGAATTTATATTATGAGGTTCGACCCAAAGTAAATGCTCAAAAACAAATCATTCGTTTTATACGGGAAAATTCCGGAAAATCAGGAATTATATATTGTCTAAGCAGAAAAAAAGTGGAAGAATTAGCTGAAGTTCTCTCTGTTAACGGCATTAAGGCCTTGCCGTACCACGCAGGTTTAGACGCACACACACGTTCGCAAAATCAAGATAAATTCTTGATGGAAGAGGTTGATGTAATTGTAGCAACCATAGCTTTTGGCATGGGAATAGACAAACCTGATGTTCGTTTTGTAATTCACTACAACATTCCTAAAAGTCTCGAAGGATATTATCAGGAGACCGGTCGTGCCGGAAGAGACGGAGGAGAAGGAAAATGTATTGTTTTTTATTCGGAAAAAGACATTTCAAAGTTGGAGAAATTCATGCAGGGTAAACCGATAGCAGAACAAGAAATCGGAAAACAATTACTTTTGGAAACCTCATCTTATGCAGAATCAAGCATCTGTCGTGTTCGACAATTATTACACTATTTTGGAGAAATATTATCAGAAGACTGTGGGAACTGTGACAACTGCCTAAATCCAAAAGTTCAATTTGAAGGAAAGGATTTAATTGTTCTTGCTCTTAAAGTTATTTTGGAAGTTCGAGAACGATTTAAAGCAGGACATGTGTCGCAAGTATTGGCCGGAAAAGCGAGTTCTGAAATTAAAACATATCAACATGATAAATTAGAATTGTTTGGCTGCGGAAAAGACCATGAACCAAAAACATGGAATGCTATTCTTCGACAAATGCTAATTGCCCGACTTATTGACAAAGAAATTGAAAATTACGGTCTCCTGAAATTAACTGCAAAAGGACATGAGTTTTTAAAACAGCCGTATTCATTCCTTATTACTCAAGACCATGATTTCGAAGATGATGATGTCGAAATGCAAAGTGGGCAAGGAACCAGCTCTATGGATCCGGTTCTTATTTCGCACTTAAAAGAACTACGCAAAAAAATTGCCTTAAAACATTCCGTTCCTCCTTTTGTTGTATTTCAAGATACATCTATAGAAGATATGGCGGTGCAATATCCGACACAACTGGAAGAACTTACTCATATTATTGGTGTAGGAAAAGGTAAAGCTCAAAAATACGGCAAAGAATTTGTCGATTTAATTGCAAAATATGTTGCTGATAATAATATTGAACGCCCCCAAGATATGGTTGTGAAATCGGTCGCAAAAAAATCAATCAATAAGGTTCAAATAATTCAGAGTATCGACCGTAAACTTTCTCTTGATACACTTGCTGAATCAAAAAATATTTCACTTATTGATTTACTCAAAGAAATTGACCGAATTGTAAATTCCGGTACCCGAATAAATATCGATTATTACATAAATTCGGTAATGGAAACAGAACAAATAGAAGATATTTATGAATATTT
Organism: uncultured Bacteroidales bacterium; assembly: GCA_964558075.1. Lineage (GTDB taxonomy): Bacteria > Bacteroidota > Bacteroidia > Bacteroidales > UBA1715 > JAQICB01. Next base: position 6,370 of record CAZLCY010000084.1, on the reverse strand, counting down.
TAGAGAAACCGAAAATGACTCTATTGAAGATGCAATAACTGAACTGGAAGAGGATGACTATTCCGAAGAAGAGGTGCGATTGGTACGCATTAAATTTATCTCTGAAATGGGTAACTAACATTTTTTTTAATAAAAAAAACATATAGAATGAGAATTGCTGTTGATTTTGACGGAACAATTGTAGAACATAGATATCCCCAAATTGGGGAAGTAAAACTTTTTGCTTTTGAAACGCTCCGTGAATTACAAAAACAAGGTCATTTACTAATTTTATGGACATATCGCTGGGGAAAAGAATTGGACGAAGCTGTTGAGTTTTGTGCAAAAAACGGCGTAGAATTTTATGCAGTCAATAAAAATTATCCTGAAGAAGTGTTTGATGAACATGAAATGAGTCGAAAAATTGATTGCGAACTTTATATTGATGACAGAAATTTAGGCGGATTTATAGAATGGTCTGAAGTTTGGAAAATTTTAAATGGAGACAATCCATTACATTCTGATATGGATTCTATTTTCGGCGAACAAAACAAAGCAAAAAAATCTTTCTTTAAACGCCTTTTTTCCTAAACATCCATGCCTATTCCCAATCCTCTGTATGCAGAAGTTTTATTGCCATTTGCAGTAGGTGATACATTTACATACGAGATTCCGCCATCATTATCACATATGGTTTCTCGGGGAATGAGAGTGATTGTTCCTTTTGGCAAAAAAAAACTTTTCACAGGCATCGTGTCATCTTTACATTCTCAAAAACCAACATTATACACCGTTAAACCCATAAGTTCACTTTTGGACTCCTCTCCGATGATTCGAAAAGAACAACTTGATTTATGGAAATGGATTTCAAATTATTATCTCTGTTCTCCGGGAGAAGTTATGAAAGCCGCTTTACCATCGGGTCTCAAACTTGAAAGTGAAACAATACTGTATGTAAACACCGATATTTCCGATTTTACAGAACTTTCCCAATTCGAACAAACAATAATTTCTGTTATTAATGATAATGTGTCTCTCACATTATTGGAGATTTCAAAAATAATGCAATCCACAACAATTCATTCTACTGTTCACAAACTACTTTCAAAACAAGTTCTTATCAGTAGTGAAACATATGCACATAAGTTCAAAGAAAAAACGCAAACCATAATTTCGCTCAAAGGAGATTACAATTCACCAAAATGGATTGAAGGATGTCTCCATAAAATAACTTCTGCACCGAAGCAACTCGCCTTTTTTAACGAACTAATCGAATATTGCATTCAGCACAAAACGTCTGCTTTGCCCCAACATGAGATAACACAAACGTTTTCGGTTTCATATACTATACTCAAAGAATTAGAGAAAAAAGACATTATTCAAAAAAAAACACAAATCATTTCTCGCATAAAAAAAACTCATAGCACATCATACGATATAACTCTGAACAATAGCCAAAAAGAAGCTGTGCGAAAAATTCACCATGAATTCAAAACAAACAACGTGTGTGTTTTACATGGAGTTACCGCAAGTGGAAAAACAGAAGTATATATCAACTTAATACAAGAACTTCTAAGCGAAAATAAACAAGTTTTATATCTCTTACCTGAAATTGCTCTCACTTCTCAAATTATTAATCGATTACGAAATGCTTTTGGCAATAAAGTTGGCATATATCACTCACAACTAAATGATAACGAGCGAATTGAATTGTGGAATGATTTATTAGATGACTCGAACGGACAATTTCAGGTTATTCTCGGTGTGCGATCATCCATTTTTTTACCATTCAGAAATTTGGGAGCCATTATTATAGATGAAGAACATGAGCAATCATTTAAACAATTCGATCCGGCTCCACGGTATCATGCACGAGATACGGCAATTGTACTTGCATCTATTCACAATGCAAAAGTACTCTTAGGAACCGCAACCCCAAGTGCAGAAACCTACTTTAATATTTTACAAAAAAAATATGGATTAGTTGAATTAACAAAAAGACATGATTCATTTTCATTTCCTGAAACAGTAATAATAGATTTAAAAAAAGCATACAAACGCAAGCAAATGAGAAATCATTTTAGTAAGGAATTGCTTGTGCTCATGCAAAAAAATCTTGATGAACACCGACAAATTTTACTGTTTCAAAACAGACGAGGATACTCCCCGTATATAACCTGTACCAACTGCGGACATATACCTCATTGCAAAAACTGTGATGTAAGCATGACCTATCATAAAGAAACCCATCAGCTCGTTTGCCATTACTGTGGATACAGCATTCCACATACAAGTAAATGTGGGGTGTGCGGTAGTAGTCAGACTGTACTCAAAGGATTTGGAACAGAAAAAATTGAAGAAGAACTTCAGGAACTGTTTCCCAATCATTCTATTGCTCGCATGGATTTAGACACCACGAGAAAAAAACATGGGCACAGTACAATTATACATGCATTTGAAAATCGTGAAACCGATATTTTAATTGGTACTCAAATGGTAACCAAAGGATTGGATTTTGACAATATTGGATTAGTTGGGATTTTAAATGCCGACAATCTTCTGAACATGCCCGATTTTAGAGCTTTTGAAAAAGGCTTCCAAACTCTTACGCAAGTTGCCGGACGTGCCGGAAGAAGCAAAGAAACGGGAATAGTTGCAATTCAAACATTCACACCGGAACATGAAGTAATTCAAGATGTTTTATCAAACAATACTACACGTTTTATCAAAAAAGAATTACATCAAAGACAAGCATTCAATTACCCGCCGTTTACACGACTCATTCGAATACACATAAAACATACGACTAAAGAATTAACAGAATCTGCTGCGGAATTTTGTGCACAACTACTAAACGAACAAGACTATGTGCAAATTTTAGGACCGGAATTCCCCCCTATACAAAAAATTCAAAAAATGTATGCCATGCATATTTTACTCAAAATACACAAAAGCATACCTTATACAGATATTCGAAAAAAAATACATTCGATTGGCGAAACAATAAAAAAGCACCCTGAATACAAAAAAGCTACTATTCAGTTTGACGTAGATCCGTACTAAATTGTCATTAAATCTTGTTCCTTAAGTTCTACTTTTTTATCTATTTTTTCTGTTGCTGCATCAATAATTTTTTGCACTTCCAGTTCTTTTGCCTTCACAACATCTTCTGAGAGCCCATTTTTTTGAAGATCTTTAAGCATATCATTCGCAGACCTTCTAATAGTACGAACGCTTACTTTTGCATTTTCCGCTTCATGACGAACCTGACGCACTAAATCTTTTCGTCGTTCTTCAGTAAGAACCGGAATATTTATTCGGATAAAATTACCGTCATTTACCGGTGTTAATCCTAAGTTTGCTTGCATAATAGCACGTTCAATCGGATCAAACATATTTTTTTCCCAAGGCTGGATAGCAATTGTGCGCGGATCGGGAGTGTTAACATTTGCCACCTGACTGATAGGTGTTAATGACCCGTAATAATCTACTTTTACAGTATCTAACATAGCAGGAGATGCCTTACCTGCTCTAATTTTACTCAATTCAGCGTCCAACTTTGTTAAAGGACCTTGCATTTTTTCCTGAGTATCTTCTAGAATTAATTGAACTTCGTCTTCCATATACTATTTAATATATTACTTTACACAAAAATACAATAAAAATCAGTTCATACATACGAAACATAAAAAAAGCAGAAAAAAAATTTCTGCTTTATATAAATTCGTTTATATGCAATTATCGAGTTTGTAACTGAAAATGAATAGGCACTCGATAATATACCTTAACCTTTTTACCGGCCTGCTCACCCGGAGAAAATTTTGGTAGTTTTTGGATAACATCCAAAGCTGCTTTATCAAGATGCGAAGATACCCCTTTTAATATTTTTGGATTTATCGCATTTCCGTTTTCATCAACAATAAATTGCACCATAACCATCCCCTGAATTTGCATTTCAATTGCCTCATTAGGATATTCAAGATGCGAATTAATATAGCGTAATAAAGCAGCGTCGCCACCCGGAAAAGAAGGCATTTTTTCGACCCGTTGAAAAATTTGTTCTTTTTCTTCTTTTGGTTCGTCAAAAGTAAAATCATCAAGCGGTAGTGCGTCTTCATCTGTAGATTTAAAATCATCCGACTGGTCTTCATCCTCATCTTCAGTTTCGACAACTTCGGGAGCTTCGGGCTCAGGTTCCGGCTCGTTAATTTCCGGCTTAGGTGGTTCAGGCTCACGCGTTACCTCAGCCATTTCCTGGTCGGGTACTTCGAGTTCAGTTCCACTCAACTCACCAATTTCATTCGGTCGCGTTGTATATTCAAACGCACCATACACAATTAATAAAGCAATAATAAAACCTATCTCGGTAAATATTCTTTTCCGCGATTCTAAACTAGCTTTTTCTGTCTTTTTAATTTCCATAAAGCAAAATTATTTGAATAATATCAAACTTTCGGCTAAAATAATAAATATTGCTTGTAAAATCATAGAACTTTTATTAAAATTTTGATTTTATAAAAAATTAATTTTTAATTTCAAATTGAATAGGGATTTTAACAGACACCGAAACTTTTTCACCACCCTGTTCTCCGGGTATAAAATCGGGCATTAGAGACATCATTTCTAAGACGCTTTTTTCGTGAAATATTGTTGGTGCTTCTACTATAACAGGCTCTAATACCTTTCCGCTTTTGTGAACGACAAACTCAACAACAACCATCCCGCTTATTCCCATTTCCAATATTTCGGGAGTCAATTTTGTATTCTTATCTATAAATTCCAACAAAGCTTTATCACCTCCGGGAAATTGTGGCCTCTTCTCTGAAAATGCAAAAACAGTCTCCGGCTCATCTGTCTGTTTTTCAAACGAAAGACTATCAAGACCATTAAGTAAGTCATAATTAATAAGCATACGCGACTGATCATCCTCTTTCTTGTCGGTTTCTGTAATTGCCGGATCAATTACTTTTTTCTCGGGCAAAGGTTTTGTAATCTTTTCTTTAGGAGGGTCTTTTTCAGCAACAGTATGAGGCATTAAATCTTCCATAAATGATGTGCCATCTGCTGTTGAAAACTGCACTTCTTTCGGACGAATGCTGTATTCAAACAAGATAAATACAAATAATAAGGCAATAATAAGTCCAATTTCTCTAAAAATTCGTGTGCGATTTTCGAGATTAACGCGAGGAGATTTTTTTGTTTCCATGACTGTAAGTTTTAATGTGACACTTACAATTCAAACGCAAGTCTTAAAAGAAAAAGTATATTTAGGTCGTGTTAATTCTTCTCAGCCTCTCGAAATAACTTTTTAAACGTATGGTCAATACGGGCACATTGTACTATCTGACAGCTTTTTGAATCAAACGAAGCACGAGAAACCGGAATATACATCTGCTTCATCCCCAATTTTACAGACTCCTTAACTCTATTCTCTATTTGAGAAACAGTACGCACCTCTCCCGTCAAGCCAACTTCACCCGAAAAACATGCCGTACCGGGAATATACACATCAAACAACGACGATAAAATAGCAGCAATAATTGCTAAATCAGTTGCGGTATCCTGAACTTTTATGCCACCGGCAATATTAATAAATACATCTTTGGTATACACTTTAATGCCCAATCGTTTTTCAATAATAGCAAGCAACATGTTTACCCGTTTATTATCATATCCGTTTATTGTACGCTGCGGAGTTCCATACGCAGCAGTGGAAACAAGAGCCTGCACTTCTACAAAAAGAGGACGCATCCCCTCCATAACAGCAGCTATTGCTACACCACTTAATTGTTCATGATTACGATTAAGCAACATTTCGGAAGGATTAGTAACCTCACGGAGTCCCGCCTGTACCATTTCGAAAATACCAATTTCAGAAGTCGACCCAAAACGATTTTTTATGCTTCGCAAAACTCGGTATACATTATGCATATCGCCTTCGAATTGCAGCACGACATCAACCATGTGTTCCAAAACTTTCGGTCCGGCAATAGAACCTTCTTTGGTAATATGACCAATTAAAATAAGAGGCATGTGCGTTTGTTTTGCCAATTCAATTAACACATTACTTGTTTCACGAATTTGAGAAACTGTTCCGGGGGATGACTCAATATCAGGGTGTTTCAGTGTGTGAACAGAATCGACAATTAACAAATCAGGTTTAATGTCGTGCACGTGACTCACGATATCGAGCACAGAAGTTTCATTGTACACAATACAATTTTCAGCTTGAATTTCGAGACGTTGAGCACGCATTAAAATCTGCTGAGGACTTTCCTCTCCGGAAACGTATAAAACTTTTTTACGTAACGCACCGGCAACTTGCAACAACAAAGTAGATTTTCCAACCCCGGGTTCACCGCCGAGCAAACTAACAGAAGCGGGAGCAAGG
>CAZLCY010000083.1:0-10789 GCA_964558075.1 uncultured Bacteroidales bacterium | reverse complement strand
GCGGGAGACGAGACTCGAACCCGCGACCCTCAGCTTGGAAGGCTGATGCTCTACCGACTGAGCTACTCCCGCAATATTTAATACGCATTTATATAATGTGGGGAGAGCAGGATTCGAACCTGCGAAGTCGTAGACAACAGATTTACAGTCTGCCCCATTTGGCCGCTCTGGAATCTCCCCGATACTATATAAAAACAATTGAGCCGAATCCCAGATTCGAACTGGGGACCCCGAGATTACAAATCACGTGCTCTGGCCAACTGAGCTAATTCGGCAATTGTAAATGAACACACCTTCCTGAAAAGGCGTTGCAAATATAAAACTTTTTATATTGCAGTCAAGTGCAAAAGTCTTTTTTTTGTTGTTTTTTTTTATTAATGAAGATTTTTAATTGAGAAAAAAATATAACCTATTTGAATACAGATTATTATAACACACAAACACAATTATAGTAACCAAAAATAATCGAATTTTCATCTTTTATCACTATACTTGTACATACAAATATCAAATATGGTAAGTCAAACGGATGAAAAAGAACTGATATATAATATACAAAACGGATCTGATTCCGCTTTTGAACACTTATATGCGAAATTTTATCCGAAAATGTGCTCATTCGCATACATGTATCTACATTCACGAGATGAAGCCGAGGATTTGGTTCAGAATATCTTTATAAAATTGTGGGAATCAAGAGATTCACTTTACATCACAAACATTCAAAACTACCTCATTCGTGCCACAAAAAATGCCTGTATTAATTCTATCAATTACAAACAAATACACGCACGACATCACGAAAAAATTGCATTAGAAATTGCACAAACTGAATTAGCAAGTATATCAACAGATTCAGACAAGTCAATTTCATCGCAAACAATACATCAATGCATTGATGAATTACCAACCAAAACGAAACAGGTTATTCAATTAAAATATTTACAAGAACTATCGGCATCAGAAATTTCCGAAATCACACAAACATCAAAACGAACTGTGGAAACACAAATATATAATGGCATTAAATCATTGTTCACCATTATGAAAGAAAAAAATATACTTTTTATTACAATCTGTAGTTTAATTATACGTAATTTTTTATAACTATATGTCTTATTAATATATGAGAGATTTAAAGGAACATATGAACGATTTATTTATTCGATATCTTAATGGTACTGCGAGTGACGAAGAATTACATACGGTATTAGATTACATCTCTCAAAGCCCCGAAAATGCAGAAGAATTATACGCTATGCGTAAACTCCATTATGAAATACACGATAAACAACAATTTGATTACACGAAAAACTTTGAATCTATACGAAATCATATTTCCAAACCCAAAAAGTCCTCTTTTCAATATTTTCTCTTTCCTTTAAGTGTAGCTGCTGCGTTTATTTTAATTTACGTAGGATATTCATTATTTTTTACTGCCCCTCACCAATCAGTCGAAGAAATTGTACAAACTACAGATTCAAAATTATCACTGTATCTTGAAGACAGTTCTTTTGTAACAATGGACTTACATTCAAGTATAGATTTAGAAGAATTTTCGATAAAGAATAGAGTTATAAAACTTTCCGGTAATGCCTTTTTTGAAGTAGCAAAACACCCTGCTCAATTTACCGTTCACGTACAAGACGTTTCGGTAACAGCAGTTGGAACTGCATTTTCTATCTATGAAAACAATACAAATAATTATATTAGAATTCACATGCAAGAAGGAACGGTATTAGTTTCTGATAAAAAACAGACATACACTCTGTCAAATCAAGAAACAATAACACTTTACAAACAAAATGATAAGTTATATGTTCCAATTTTCGGAAACGACAATACATTTTATAAAGACAGCATTTATTCATTCACAAACACAAATCTTAATAAAGTTGTAAAAAGTTTAAATTCAAGATTTAACAAACAGATAGTTACAGATTCTTCACTAAATTCAATAAAAATAAATGCAACATTTCATGTATCAGACAGTCTCGAAATACCTCACATGCTTTCGTTGATTCTTAACACTGATTTTTGTATAAAAAACGACACCGTTTATTTCCCTAAATAGTGCGTACGAAAAAAGTCTTAATTTTAGAAGTCTCTGCATGGAAAAATTCAAAGAGAAGTCTTTCAAGGTCTTATAAATTGGGAGTTTACTTGTGTAAATGAGCAATTAATAAATCGAGGGTAACGTATCATTTGGGGGTTTCTGCCAAAGACTAAATAAACCACAAATCAAAATCTTACCCACCTTTCTTGCACACAAGATGTGAGTTGTTAAAAAAAAAAATGATATTCAAATATTAAAAATAATTGTACTTTTGCATATTGAGACAAAGAAACTAAGTATGCATTGCACAAGAAATCTGATAATTTTTTTTTTAGTATTGCTGTTTAATTTTTCATATGCACAAGAAACTGTATTACATGAAAAACTAAGCGTACACTTTAATAACACTCCATTAATTGAAGTATTACAATATATTGAAACAAACAGTTCCGCATTGTTTTATTTTCGTAGTGACATTATTCCTCATACAAAAATAACCTGTTCATATTCTGAGGAAAAACTTGAAATAATTTTAAATGCTCTATTAGAAAATCAGGGAATCCGATATATAGTTCGGGAAAATAAAATTTATTTACAAAAAAAAACTACGACTCAAGCAATTCAAAAAGAAACTTTTTCAGTCAATCCGTCATTACCAAAAAAAGGAATTCCAAAAACACCAAGTTTAACATTTCAAAACCATGAGATACAAGGCAAACCGCAGGCTTCACTTTTGAAAAAAAAACCATATATTGTAACTCCGTATATGGGCTATGCACATTCATTTTCGACCATACATATACCACACGAAAACACTGAATCAGAACAAATAACAAAAATTGCGGATTCAGAAAAACTAATTCCTTCATCTGCAACATATGGAATAAATATACAATTTGGCATCAAATACATGTCATTTATTACCGGTTTTGGCAAAAAATCATACAGTTGGGATAAAAAAATTGAAGAAACATATACCCAATTAACGGATTCGATTATTGGATATAACGAAACAACTTCGACTGAAATTATTTATACAAAAAAACCGAACCATCCCGAACAATCAGAAGCAAAAACTACCGACACGGTTACTATAATAACACGAACCCCGGAATATTATACGAAAACAGAAGAATTTAATTATTCAAACACAAACACAGCACACTATATTTCTATACCCCTCGGTTTTTCATTTTCACAAAAAATCCACAAAAACGTATATTCATATATCGGATTAGTATCATCTATTCACCTTCTGCACTCATCAGAAGGATATGCGTTCAATGAAGTATACACTCCAACAGCATTTGATAATACTTTACGTGATTATTTCATATCTTTCACCCCTCATATTAGCATCACATATATGTATACACCAACATATGGGTTTATGGTTGCATCGAGTTATTCATATTCACTCACACAAACAACAAAGGAAGCAATGCCAATAAACAGAAAACTTTCACAACTTCACATAATAGCCTCTTTTGTATATACATTACTTTTATAAAATTAATGTGCCTAATCCTTCACACAACGAACAGAAAAACCATTCGTTAAGGCTTTCGGGCTTCGAAACACCAAAGAACTATCATAATATAATTCTCTATTCCATGCATAACCGGCACTTTCAACATCAGATGCCCACCAATTTGTTGAATATGTTTCATTGCTATACGTACCATTCGTTACACGAGAACCGGCAGGCAAACCGGTAAACCCCGAACTATTTGTACCCTCACTGCCCACAATAGTTTCTTTGGCCCATACTCCGGTGCCGTCATCACTGTTACCTTCCGATTTCAATTGTCTACCCTCTTCAGTTTCTCTTCCATCTGTATTATCAGCAGCGGCAGCAGACATACCAAGACTCATCTCCAATTCTTTCCATTCCGCATCACTCGGCACATGCCAGCCATTCGGACATACTCCTTGCACCCCACTTGGATTAGCAGCAGAAGAGGTCTCACCATTCATAGCAGCAGCCCAAGTATACAAAGCTCCCCACTCAGAAGCATGTTGAATATCATCATTATACCAAAAATAATATTTACTCGTATTATCTCCGGTTATATCCCCCAAACCTGCACCGGAAGATATTGGTGTTCCATCGGCATAATACGTCGAACGAAGATTTTCTGCCATCCAAATTTGCGTACCTATTTTTACAGTTTTATATACATTTCCCTCAAAATCAGACACTACACCTTGCAAACCGGCATCCAACAAAATATCATTTAAAGTAGAAATTTGTGATTCCAACACAGTAACCTGTGATTCAAGAGCATCAACATACTCTTTATTTACAGCGTCAGTAGGATTCACCGGCTCATTAACCGTTACGATACCGGTAAACGTTTTATCAGCAGTTATTGTTTGAACGTCATCAATAGTCACATCATTGGTACTGTCGGTATCCCATTTTTCAAACACAACACTATTTCCGTCTGCATGCGAAATAGTTAAACTTATTCCGTTTAATGCAAGTGTTTGCACCTCATTTAATGGGTCATCATCATTCAAATCAGTCTGTGTAATAAAGCCTGAGTCATTAACCAAATCAGACATATTTACCGGAATGGAAGGGCGATTAAGTAAATCATTATAATCATTTGACAAGGCAGCCGCACCTATATCAGCAGTTGAAACTTTTAAAGCCAAAAAATCATTGATTTCTGTTTGTGTATATATTTGCGAATTAAGAGCATACACACTCAAATCAGGTGTTCCGGTTAAAGCATCATACGTACCGTCGAAATCACTTTTTGCATGCCAACTGTCAATATCTGTTGTTGAAACAGTAAATACAGGAGATGCAGAAAATAGTGGGTCTGATTCAGATGTCAAATATCCGTAATCAGAAACTATCTGAACGACCTCAGCATCAGAAAGAACCGTGTCGGTTGTAACATATCCGGCATCATTTACCAATTCACTTACCAAAACAGGAATAATCGGTTTATTCGATAAATCATTGTAATTACCGGTTGTCGCAACTGCTGCCAAATCAGTAACATTTGCCTTTTCTGCGAGTGCTAAATTTATTTCATCCTGCGTATACACTTCTGATTTTAAAGAATATACACTTAAATCCGGGAGATTACTCAAACTTGTATAACTGCCGTCAAAATCACTTTTCGCATTCCAATATGCGGTATCAATGTCTGTTATATTAGCAGCAAGAGAAGCGGCAAAAAGAGGATCAGACTCCGAAAGTAAAAAACCGTTATTCGTAACAATATCAACTATTTCCGGTTCCGTAATCATATCATCCATAGTAATATATCCCACATCATTATTAAACGAACTTATTTGCGTAGGAATTAAAGGTTTATTCAAAAGATCATTATAATCACCCGAAAAAGCAACAGCAGACAAATCAGCAGAAACAGTTTTACTCAACAAGGCAGAATCGAGATATGTCTGATTATACACCATTGACACATCTGCTTTTGCATCAAACGTATTATCGATATATGTTCGTGAATACACTAAAGAAAGATTTGCTTTATTATCCAACAAATTATCCGTTTCATTTTTCGTATACACCACAGATGTGTCAGCTTTTTGTCCCAACAAAGAATTCATAGAAACTTTATCATATACAGCAGAAGTGTCAGCTTTTGATGAGAAAAAGTTGTCAATTTCATTATTAGAATACGTTATGGTGTCAGAAACAACCAACAACAAACTGTCAATTTGTGTGTTTGAATAGGCATTTTTATCATAAAAAGCCAATAAACTATCAACCTGAGAAATTGAATACGTTGTGCTTGTATCAGCTTTTCCACCAAGCAGACTATCGGTTTGCATCACAGTATATCCAATATTTTCCTGAAAATAATCAGCAATAGAATCATTCCATGCCGGAGCATTCTGAACCTGAGAATATTCTACCGAAGAGGCACGTTCCGCAAGAAGACTGTACATTGCATAAGGCACGCTCACCAATTCAGTTGAACCCATTAAAACTCCGTCAATATACGTTTGCAAAAAATACGGTCCGTTCGACCAGTCAATTAATTCGAAATCAACGGGATTTTGAGAACCAATAACAACAGAAAACAAGCCCTGCTTATTTGTTACGGGTGCATGGGGTTCCTCAAAAACAACCGTACCTGTTTCGAGATTTCCCTGCACAATAGAAATATCGAGTGCAACTAACTCTTCGCTTCGAAGCATTCCTTCATCATCTCGCACAACAGCCTGATAGGTAAAACCGAACGGAGACTGAGCAATCCCTTGAGATACAACCAAACAAAACATCAAAATAAATCCAAGTTTTCTCATTTTCTTATTGTTTTATAATTCTATACTGATTTATTAAATTACTCTCACGTTCAACAATTTTCACAAAATAAAGTCCTCCGCTATAGTTTGCAAAAGAAATCCGATTAGCATTTGAGCACACATTTTCCTCAAGCAAAACGCCATTTGAAGTATACACATAATAGTAATAATCATCGGATGATTGTTCTTCGATTGAAATGAACAAATCATTTGCTACAGGATTAGGATACACCGATATATTAAGATTCGGCATCTCAGTAAGAATATTTTCTACGTGAATGTCTCCTTGCTGCACTCCTTCAGATAAAGAGCCATTACTGTGTTTCAAAAAAGAAACCGCAATCTGACCTACAGAGAACGAAATTTTCCCCTGCGATTTCACATACGTCTGTCCCGAAGAAACAAAAGCCTCCTGAGCTGTTCCAACAAAAAAGAACAAGGCACATATAATTGAAAAAAGATATTTTTTTTTCATATCAATACATTTTACATTGTTTGAGAATCATATTTTTTCCACGCCGGCTCCTGCATTGGACGAGGCACAACCTTCATGTTTTTCTTTGAACGTTGCAAACGTTCACTTTTCCAGTTCCACGTCACCGTTAACTCATGCGAACCCGCAGAATCAGATATTAATTTAGAAACAGTAAAATCATAGCTATACAAACAGGTTAAATTATGCTGTCTGAAACCCACCATAAAAATACAGGCATCATTATTTTTATAATCCTCATAGGTTTTCAAAAAAGGAATACCACGATACCATAGACCGAAAATATATTGTTGTCTGGTATAATATGTTCCCAAAAAAGCTTGATTGAAATTATCCTGTTGATTAAAGTGCATCATAACATATAATAATTCGCTCACCCGTTTTTTTCCCACACGCGTATCGATATGGAATTTTGAACCAACATAAAACACCTTACGTACAGGGATTTTAATTTTTGAAGCCATCAAAGAATGATTCGGACGAGCAATATGATCGAGCGTAAAGCCAAACCAATAATTATCATAAATTCCTATAAGAGACCCGGCAAAATCAATATATGTTATTGACGATTCTAGTTGCGGTTCAATTGTATAATCTTTAATTCCTTCTATAGAAATCTGATCACCAAACGTTAAATTTGAATAGTCAATTTTACGTTGAGCATAGGTAAACTGAATACCCGGTCGTAAACTAAAACCTTTGCTCACATTTATAGAATACGAATATTGAAGAGCGGCAGAACTTGTCGTTAAACTGCCGTCCCCGGCATGATCACGAAACAACATAAGCCCCCCCCCGCTATTGGTACCCGAGAAATAATGATCTGCGGACACAGAATACGAAACATACTCTTTTGCAACAGCAGTCCATTGGTCGCGAGCATTAAGCGTAATACGAGAACCTCCCGTAGAACCGGCAAAAGAAGGACCTAAATACAAAGGATTTGCATACAAATGAGAGAATTGCGGATCCTGAGCAAAAACCTGAATTCTTACTATAAAACAAAATACTATGGTCACAATACGCATCATCGCAATAACGTTACATTACCTTTTAAATTTATTTTCTTTCCTCCCCAACATGATGCCTGAGCCCGCCACACATAGACATCCGATTTCGACAATTCTCCTTTATAAAAACCATTCCATCCGCGTTCGAGTTCATGACTTTCAAAAACCATTTCGCCCCAGCGATTAAAAATCTGCAATTCATAATCAATAATATTTTGCCACACCGGATGAAAAATATCATTTGTCAGCTCCGGTTCATCAGGATTATAATACCCATCAGACTCTCTATTAACAGGAGTAAATACATTTGGGAATATCAATTCACATTTCAGTAAAACTTGCACTGCATCTTCTATCATCAAAGAATCATAACAGCCTTCACGTGTTGTTACCGCAAGTGCAACATCATAGAATCCCTCCTCAAAATATTCGTGAGAAGCCTGAAATTCATCAGATGATTCTCCATCTCCAAAATACCAAGTATAATCATAGCCATTAACCGATTTATTATAAGTTGTAACAACTGCATTTGGTAAATATGCAATTTCAGGAGCAACTTCAAATTCAGCCACCGGATTTTCAAAAACAGAGACCGTATGAGCACGAGACACATCCTGCACTTCATTATTTCCTGCAGTTAACTCCACGATATATGTTCCCGGTTCAGTATACGTATATGTCGGATTTTCTTCAACAGAACGAGAACCTCCATCACCAAAATCCCATGAATACCATTCAGCATTTTTAGATTTATTAGTAAACGTAACAGTCAGAGGAACACAACCAACAAAAGAGGAATCATAATCTGCATATACTTGTGCTCCTCCAATAACAACAAAATGACTTGTTGTATCTTCACAATATGGACTATATGCTTTTAAAATAATTCTATATTCTCCCGGAGAATTATAAGTATGAGCACTTGGTTGTTCATCATTTGATTTTGCTCCGTCACCAAAAGACCAAAGATAACGCCACTCTCCTTCCGTTAAATTCTCAACACCGATTGTAGACTCGGGTATTCTCAGATACGAAGCAGACGTCATAAAATTTGGTCTTGGAGACGGATATACAGTAATATTTTGTGTTGTAGAAGAATGACATCCCACAGAAGAAGTTGTTGTTAATGTTACCGAAAACTGCGTAACATCGGTGCCATCATTTATCAAAGTTGTTGTTGGATTTTTTACAGACGACATTTTCTGATTTCCAAAATCCCACATATACGATGAACTATTTTCCGAAAGATTTTCAAAAGAAACAGTAAACGGACTGCAACCACTTTCATCACAATTAAATCGGGCTTCGACTTCGGGAAAAACAGCTATTGGTTGCAAACTGGTATCAACACAATTAAATTCATTAATTGCAGATAATTTCAACATATGATTTGTAATTGAATCAGTCGTATTTGAAAACACAAAAGGATTAGGTTGTTCACCTTGAGCATAAAAATCTTCATCAATAAACCACAAATATTCCGTTGCTCCTACAGTAAGGTTATCCACATGTGTTTCAAACGGAGAGCATTCGGTAATTATATCAGCATCAAAATTTGCAAATGGTTTCGGATGCACCGGAATTTGTACATGTTCTGAAGTGTCTATACAATTATAAGGAGACTTTGCTACAAGAAAAGCCGTATTGGTAATAGTTTCTTGCGTATTATTCAAATACACATGTTTTGTGGTGAAATTTGAAGAATAATTTTCATCACCAAAATGCCATTTATATGAATATGCTCCAATAGTTTGATTATCAAAAAAAACTTCTAAAGGAGTACAATTACCAGTATAATCAGGAGTAAATTGTGCCTGAATTTCGGGGAACACAGACAAGGAATTATCGGCAATATGCTCACAACCATTCTCACTCACAGCAGTTAACGTAATACTGTAAGAAGTCTCCATTGCAGAGGTATTTGAATATGTTTCATCAAACTGCATATCCGAAATTTCCCGAATCTCACCATTACCAAAATCCCAAGTATAGGAAACTGCATCTTCTGTTGTGTTTTCGAAATGAATAGTAACAGGAGAGCATCCAATATTCGTATCCATAGAAAACGATGCTTTTGGACTGGTAAACACAGTTACTTCCTGATTCATCGTTTGCACACAGCCATTTATTGATGTAATAGTCAGTTCAACAGGATATGTTTTATCATCTATACTTTGATTAACAAAGGTATGCACTAAATTATGCGAACCATTAATAAGCACACCATCTCCCAAATCCCACATATATTTCATACCACCTTCAGGTGCACTAAATGTTACCTGTAAAGGATCACAACCTTGATTTGTGTCAGGAACAATTTCCCCATGTGGTTGCGGGTACACAGTTATTATTTGCACTACCGAATCAACACAACCATATTCAGATTCAACAAGTAACTGAATTGGTTCATATATAGTCGTACTTGTTTCGTTTATAAAAGTATAATTAAGATGTTCATCATGTGCTATTTCGCCGCCAGGTAACAACCAAGTATATTCAAAGCCATTGATAGAAGTGTTGGTAAATTCCACTGTTTCTCCGTTACAAATTTCGGTATCTGAAGCTGTGAAACCTGCCCGAGTTTGCGGACTAACCACAATTGAAAATTCAGTTGAATCAACACAGCCAAACACCGATGATGCAGCATATTTTCCGGTATACTCTTGCGGAACAAATAAATCATTAAAATAAACATGAGCCGGAGCTTCATCATACGAAGTTTTCCCATCACCAAAAGTCCAGGTATGCTTATCTACTCCTATTGAATTGTTGGTAAAATCGACCCGTAAAGGACTGCAACCATTCAACTCGGTAGTTTCTATCATCACATCAAGTGTAGGATATACCACAATACTTTTATATGCAATATCTACACATCCATTCGAACTTTCAGCAGTTAATTGCAAATCAAACTGTTTTTCATCATCAGTCAGATTCTCA
>CAZLCY010000082.1:0-10884 GCA_964558075.1 uncultured Bacteroidales bacterium | reverse complement strand
AATTATTAATTGTTATTAGGGAGGTAGTAGATATCAGATATTATTGCTTTTGCCTTTTGCCTCTTGCCTTTTGCCTTCTGCCTATTTCTGCCTTCTTTGCGTCTTTGCGAGAGATTAAAGTTATATTACAAAAAAACGTCAGTGCACCCACCACGTCATTGCCTTGTGCCTTGTGCCTCTTGCCTATTCCTGCCTTTTGCCTCTTTTATCCTGGCGATTTACTTTTGCGAAAATTTGATGATTTTAAATTTGCTATTTACACAGCTATTTCCCCAATGAAAAATTAAGAGGTAAAACGTATTGCACAAACACCGGTTCCCCGTCTTGTTTTCCGGGTTTAAACGGCGGTAAATTTTGAACCACAGCTATTGCAGAAGAATCTAATTGCGGATGCACACTTTTCACCACCGAAACATCCATGACCTTTCCCTGCGGACTTACAACGAATTTCACTAAAACAATACCTTCTGCCGCATCTTCGAGAGCCTTAGACGGATATTTCAGATTCCGTGAAATATGTTGTATAAGAGCGTCATTACCTCCGGGGAATTCTGCCATTTCTTCCGGTTTTTCATATATTTTATGTGAAACTGTATCGGTTTGAGAAAATACAGAAAAAGATATACCTATCTGTACAAAAAAGAAGATTACACATCGGAAAATAAGAGTTCGGTTCATATCGTGAAATTATTATATTGGTATATCAAAAGTAGGTCTTTTTGTCTGTATAAACAAAAATACAGGTGTTTGTAATAAGAGCTTTGATTTTTTGAATATCTTTATCACTCGATATGTATCCCATATATTTTAATATCGTACATTTTTTTTCTACATTTGTAATACATATATCATACATTAAAATCTTACAATCATGAAAAAATATTTATGTGTCATTCCTTTATTTTCATTTCTTTTTTCGTATGGACAATATGACCCGAGTCTTTGGGAAGTTCATGATCAAACGACAAATGTTACTGCTCTTACCGGTCTTATTCCTGCAAATGGTTACGATACCGATGTTACGCAAGTGATTGCTCGTGGTGCCGGAAGTAATTTTTCTTTTGATTGGAATGATAATTCAGATACGACATATAAATATAATTGGACGAATAATAATTCGGATGTTCTTCAAATTGATTTTGTATATAATGATTTTGTTCCTAATTATAATAATATATCCTTATTTACAATTCATTGGGAGGATCTTTTCGAAACAGGTACAACAAACAGATTTATTCGCGATACCAATGGTGTTGAACAAGATCATTTATCTGCATTTGGATATAGTGTGGATTTTAGTGAACCGGACAACAGAATAGTATCATTTAAAGTGCAAGCAGATCGGAATGTAAATATTCGAGTTGATTTAATAGATATTAATGGTAAATTATCAAATTGGGCTTCCCCTAATGTAGATATAGAAAATACTGCAGATGGCGTAGATATTACCAATGAGACAAAATGGGAAACAGTCGTTTTCTCATGGGATTCATCTAAGCAATCTGAAGCTAATGCATACTGTGATGAAATTTCTGATGGATATTCAAATTATTGGTGGAATTTCAATTTAAATAACATTAATAATTATATCTACCGCGATTTTAATACTCCAATTCCTTTAGATACCAATAAAATAGTTGGAATAACAATAACATTAGATAATGGTGATTTAGTTGTAGAAGGTGACCAAAAAACGGTTTATATTAAAGATTTACAAATTGGTGCAGGTAATGATGCCGAAAATTTTTCCCCGGATTCTTCATCATTTTCCGGTTTAGTATATAATTATTCAGATTCTGCACCATATACTGCTGAAATAAGACTTGCAGATGTGAGAGGTGATTTTGAAATTCCTGCAACAACAATCAGAGGCGATGTTACCTACTCCGTTACAAAAATTCTAGGAAATGCATTTTCAAACTGTGATAGTCTAACCGGTATTTCAATTCCATCTTCGATAACAGAAATAGATAATCATACTTTTTTAAATTTAGAAAACTTAAAAAGCATTTCATATTCGGGTAGTGATTCATTTGATCTCTATCTCGGAAATTTGGAATATGCTGCATTGCCGGCACATATGTTTAATTCCAATCTCATACCTTTTGACACCATTCCGGATTTACAAAAAGTGATTGTCACAAATGGGGAGTTGACTTCGCAAGGATTTGATAATATTCGCAAAGCATACAGAAGTCTCACCTATGTTGATTTGTATAATTCTTCTAATACTGTGCTTCCTGATTTTGCTCTGGAAAATTGCTATTTGATAGACACCTTATTTTTACCTCAACATCTTGAGGAAATAGGATTTAAGTCGGTGGCAGAATGTGCATATTTAGAAGAAATAGCCATTCCTCTGAGTGTTACAAAAATAGGTGATTCAGCGTTTAAAAATTGCACGAGTTTAGATTCACTTTCCTTTGCTGACCCATATTTAAAATCTGACGAAAGTCTTTTGGAAAGTATTGGAAACTGGGCATTTTATAATTGTCATGCTCTCGAATCATTAACCGTTCCTGAAGGTGTTACAGAAATTGGTGATGGGGCATTTTACGGTTGCACATATGTTGATCAGCTCAATTTACCAAGCAGTTTATTGAAAATTGGTGATAATGCATTTGCAAAATGTGATCATTTAAAAAACATAACAATACATGCATCAACTCCGCCAACAATAGAAGCTCGCACTTTTTTTGATGTTAATCGAGAAATACCTGTCTCGGTACCTGAACATAGTGTTGAATCATATTCCGAGAGTGTATTTTGGGGAGAATTTGTGAATTATAAAGCTTCATCTGTTACTACTGATATATCAGGCATTGGTGTAAAAGATGGTGTTATAATAAAAAATAATAACGGGATATTAGAAATAACAAATCCACATAACTATCCGGTAGAATTTTTTGATATTACCGGGCAAAAAATTTCAGTCGATAAAGTATCACAAGGTGTATTTATTATCCGTATAGGAAATACAATCCAAAAAATAGTGTTGTAATATGGTAAATTCAATATAAAATATTCAAAAACGGAAGTTTATTGCTTCCGTTTTTTTTTATGTCCTAAACTAAGGCAATTTCCTGCCACCTTTTTACCCTACACTATCAACCACATCTCTATACACCTCAGCATAAGCATCTACGCCTTTTTGCAAATCATAATATTGCCGGGCAACATCTCGTAATTGGCGTGGTGTTTCCGGTTGTATTGTATCAGAAAGTATTGATTCGGCAATACGTACATATTCGTCTTCGGCATGGTTATGCACCACGTATCCGTGTTTACATGATTGCATAATTGTTTCGACATCTCCAACTCCGGCATTGCATACGAGTGGTATACCAAGACCTAATAATTCTCCCATTTTGGTAGGTGATGATGCTTTTTTTGAATAGAGGGGGCGAATAAAAAACAAAGACCAATCGGATAATGATGCATACAGCGGAACCTCATCTCTGTTGGCACTCACAATTCGTAATGCTGACGCAGGGATATCTTTGCGGAATGCTATTCGTTCAAGCTCTTCGGGACAGTCCGGCGTTATGCATAAAAAGATTGCATCATTATTTTTTTTGTATAGTACTTTGAAAAAGTCAAACATTTCTTCGGTCATGTACCACGTACCAAACGAACCGAGATAGCTCAGTACAAATTGCTCGGCACGTATATTAAGTTGTGTGCGGTATATCTTTTGCTTTTTGGACGACAACTGTTGTGGATTGAAAAAATCTAAATCGACACAACACGGAATTACTCGTATAGGCTTCGGAAAAGATTGGTATATATGCCAGCTTTCTATTTCTTGTTTCCCGTTTTCGGTTAAACTAATTATATGTGATGCTTCCGAAATAAATGTTTTTTCTAATTGCTTAACATATTTGTACAGTAAACGGAAAAAGAATGAATTATAATTCCAGATTCCCCCGTCAATTCGTTCGTCTGCCCAAAAGCCTCGCATGTCGAAAACCCAAGGGAAATTATGTTTTTTTTTCATATACACGCCCACTTGTGCTGCAACATAACTTCGGCAATGCACAATATCTACTTTCTGTGAGCGAACAATCTCTTGTGCTTTTTTTTGCATTTGCTTAATGTCATATAAAGTCGAAAATACTTTTGGACGAGATGTATATGATAATGGATGCCACGTAATATGATGTTTGTGGAGAAGTGCGGCTATCGATTTTTCTCGTTCGGCATATTTATCGGCTTTTTCGCAACTAATAATGTGAATCGAATATCCTTTTTCCTGTAAGCCGATAAGATACGGAATAACCTGCGACTGCCCCAAATTATCGGTCATGCCATCATACGAAATATAGAGTACGGTTGTATTCATACATACATTATTTTGTTCGGTTATATGTTATTACAAAGCGTTGCATAAGTATCATCAACCAAAGCCGATTGTAAATATGATGCTGGTTTTTATACAAAAACAAATGAATCAGTCGTTCGACCTCGGGGTAATTGAAGATGCCGACAGATTCGATAGATTCTTTGCTGAGATAATCGTGAATTAAATACTGCAATTTTCCTCGTAACCAGCGTTGCAATGGGATGGAAAATCCCCACTTCGGACGGTCAAATAATTCAGCAGGAATATATTCATACAAAACCTGTTTTAAAAGATATTTTGAAACATCTCCTTTCTTTTTAAGTTCAGGAGATAGGTTCAATGCAAATTCAACAAGTGTATGATCCAAAAGCGGCACTCTGGATTCGATTGAATAGTGCATACTTGCCCTGTCAACTTTGGTAAGCAAATCTTCGCATAAATAATAGCGCATATCAAAAAAAGCCTGATTTTCTGCAGGTGTCAATATCCGATTCAGATTGTCGGGCTGCTCGTCAATTAAAATAGCCCGGGAAATATCGGGTGAAAGTACCCGGTCGATTTCGGAACGGGAAAAATACCCTTGTTCCTGCGAAAAAATATGACTCGGTATATTGTTTGCTGAGGGATACAAAAAGACCTTTCCCGCCCGTTTGTACCTATCTGTGCCATATTGCAAAACCGAACCGGCACAGGTGTGAGCGTGTCTCCAAAAAGGCTTATGCAAACGTTCCGCCCAATTGTAAGCCCCATAGCCCATATACAATTCATCGCCACCATCACCCGACAAGGTCATACTTACATGTTGGCTCGCCAGTTCAGAAACCAACATAGTAGGTATAGCAGACGAGTCTGCATATGGTTCATCATACACCGAAAAAAACTGTTCAATTTTATCGAAAGCATCTTGCTCAGACAGAATCAATTCATGATGTTCAGTACCTAAAAAATCTGCCACTTTGTGTGCATATGTTTGTTCGGCATACTGTGCATTTTCAAAACCAATAGTAAAGGTTTTGAGTTTTGAATTCATATTTTGCTGTGCAACAGCCGCCACAAGAGACGAATCAATTCCACCACTCAAAAAACAACCAAAATCCACATCACTTTGCAAACGGTATCGCACCGACGATTCTACTAAGTCTCGCAAGGTTTCGCGAGCCTGCACAAAATCGGTCATATAAGAAGATGTTATTTTTTTGGAAATATCCCAATACGACTTCAAATGAAATCCATCTTCGGAAATCACTGCATAATTTCCTGCCGGTAATTTATGAATATGCGTATATATCGTGTCATGAATACCGGTATATCCCATATGCAAAAAAAATGATGTTGCAGAAGAATTAATCGCCGTATGCTCCTGCACATATTTCAAAGCACGTAACGATTTCATTTCCGAGGCAAAGGCACAGGTGTGTCCGTCCCAAAAATAAAACAATGGTTTAATGCCCATTCTATCGCGAGCAAGAAAAAGTTTATGAATATGTGTATCGTACAAGGCAAAAGAAAACATGCCATTACAAAGCGACAAGGTTTGTTCTACCCCCAGTAATTCGAGCAATTCGAGCAAAACCTCGGTATCTGAATTGGTCGTAACCGGCAGTTGGTATTCTCTGCGTAAATCATTATAGTTATATATTTCGCCATTGTACACTATCACAAATCGTCCGCTTTGCGAAGTCATAGGCTGATTTGCCGCATCAGATAAATCAATAATTTTGAGTCGCCGATGAGCAAGTCCAACATGCGAATCAGAAAAAAAACCGTCAGCATCAGGACCTCTGTGTGCAATGCAAGCCGTCATATTCTCCAGTTCATCGGGAGAACATGATTGTGCCGGAGAATAATATCCTGCAATCCCACACATATTTTTCTATAAATTTTTAATTTTCAGCACCATACCCGGATGAATTTTAGCATTATGAGCAAGATTATTCAATCGACGCAAATCACTAATTGTCAAATTGTTATATTTTTGTGCAATATCCCACAAGGTATCACCCGAGCGAACCGTATAATACGAGAACTCTCCGTCAGCTTCAGAAGAAGATGCCGTAGATTGATGATTCATCACTTGACCTGAAGATTGTTGCTTTTGAGCAAAAGACATAGAATTGAAACCTTCATAATAATCTTTTTTACTTTCGGGAACATATATTTGCAGATGTTGTCCGACCCTGATAGTATTACCCCGAACTCCATTCCAGTCACGCAACTGAGAAACATAAACATCAAACCATTCAGCAATAAAACCAAGATTATCTCCGGATTTTACGGTATAATTTACCGGCACTTTTATATTTGATTGTGCAATACGAATAGAATCGGCTATTCGTACCGAATCGCGATATGCAATAATAGACGTTTGCATATTAATAAACGGAACAACATATTCTACCGGCAAATACAAAGACATACCACTTTGCGAAGGCGGAATATAATCTAACTTATATTGAGGATTCAAATCGTGCAACAATTTTTCCGGAATATCAAGAATAAGCGAAATTTCACTAAAATTCATTGCATTTGTAACCATTACCGTATCGACTGCCGGAGGATATTTCACGTTACGAGGATACAAATTATGCTCGGCATGATGTTCAAAAACATAAAAAGCTGCTGTATATGCAGGCACATACCCGCGAGTTTCACGAGGCAAATGATAATAAATATCCCAAAAATCACGCTTACCGCCCGATCGGGCTATTGCCTTGCGAACATTTCCCGGTCCGCAATTATAAGCAGCAAGAGCAAGAACCCAATCATCAAACATCGTATGTAATTGCGACAAATATTGTGCAGCTGCATGAGTCGAATGAATATACTCATTTCGCTTATCAGTATACGAATTTACTGCAAGTCCGACCACTCTCCCGGTTGGCTGCATAAACTGCCACAACCCCGTTGCACCCATTCGAGAACGAGCTCGCGGATTTAATGCCGATTCAATTATTGCCAAATATTTAAGTTCGTGCGGTACATCATATTGTTCAAATATTATTTCAAATAAAGGGAAATAATATTCGGCCAAGCCCATCATAATTTCGACCCGCTCACGATATTTAAAGCCATAGACATTTATGTAGGCTCTCACATATTTGTTATACACCAAAGGCACAACCGACTGCATCGATTCTATTCGGGATTTATATACCTCATCAGAAAATTCGGGAACAATAGAAGTATCCGAATCAAGAGGACGCGATACATACGAATACACATCAGATTGTTTTACATACCAAAGATTAATAATTTCATCTAAATTTTCATCGAACTGCGAAGCCAGCGTCGTGTCTTCGTCATAAAAAAGA
Source organism: uncultured Bacteroidales bacterium (assembly GCA_964558075.1). Classification (GTDB taxonomy): domain Bacteria; phylum Bacteroidota; class Bacteroidia; order Bacteroidales; family UBA1715; genus JAQICB01. The sequence continues at coordinate 3,231 of CAZLCY010000082.1, read as the reverse complement.
GTATCTTGAGCAATTAAGCTTGGAGAGATACACAAAAATATATATAATACGTGAAGAATTTTCATTCGTTTATTTTTTTGTAAGATCGTAAAAAGCCTGTTCCAAAGATTTCTCTTGTATTTGCATTGAAATAACAGTCAAATGTTCATCAACCGCATATTTAAAAATGCTTTTTCTGATATCTTTTTCCGTATGCTGTTGCAATAATCATGTGTGGGCATTAACAGCTACAACCTCCACAACATCGGGAATTCGAAGTAATTGTTCACGAGAACATTCTTCAACAAATTCCACCAACACGGTTGCTTGTTTCTGCGATATTCCCGATTTTATTGATTTCGAATCATTATTTGCAACAATTACCCCATTGTTCACAATAATTACCCGATTGCAAATAGCCTCAACCTCTTGCATAATATGTGTTGAAAGCATTACCGTTTTTTCTTTTCCAATATCGGCAATAATATTTCTAATCTCCACAATCTGATTTGGGTCGAGACCAGATGTCGGTTCATCGAGAATAAGCACATCGGGGTCGTGCAAAAGCACCGAAGCAAGCCCGACACGCTGGCGATAACCTTTTGAAAGTTGCGAAAGTTTTTTATGTTGTTCCTTTTCGAGTCCTGTCCGCTGAATAATAGCCTGAATATGATTTTTTGTATGCGCTGCACCATACATTTTTGCCACAAACCGCAAATATTCTCGTACATACATATCGAGATACAGTGGATTATGTTCCGGCAAATAGCCAATTCTCTTTTTCACTTCAGTGGTATGCTGCGTAACATCCAATCCATGAATAAGAACAGTTCCTTCAAACTCAGACAAAAACCCGGTAAGCACTTTCATAGTAGTTGATTTTCCGGCACCATTTGGTCCGATAAATCCCACAATTTCCCCTGTGTTAATTTCAAAAGAAATATCATCAACAGCTTTTTGAGAGCCATATTTTTTGGTAAGATGCGATACAGATATAGTCATAAAATTCCTATTCGTTTTTATTTACCCCACGTTTCGGGTTGTTTTCTCCATTCTTGCAAAGACGAAACGTCGTCTTGCGAAATATATTTTTTAGAAAGAGCATGTTCTATCAAAGTAGAATAATTACTTAACGTAGAAACCGCACAAGATGCTTTTTCAAAATTCTGCTGAGCTACGGAAAATTCATACGTAAAAATCGCAAGCATTCCCAATACATCACATTTTGCTTCGCGCAGAGCCTCTACAGCTTTCAGACTACTTCCACCGGTAGAAATTAGATCTTCGATTACCACAACCTTTTGTCCGGCAGAATAATCTCCCTCAATCATATTGGTTAGTCCGTGAGCTTTCGAAGACGAGCGAATGTAAATAAACGGCAAACCCATTGCTTCGGCAACCAACATACCATGTGCTATTGCACCGGTTGCCACACCTGCAATAATCTCAACAGAAGGATACAATTCTCTGATTTTTGCGACAAAAGCATCACATATTTCTTTACGCACGGCAGGGTACGACAAGGTTTTTCTATTGTCGCAATATATTGGTGATTTCCAACCACTCGCCCAGGTAAACGGATTTGCAGGTTGTAATTTAATTGCGTTTATTTGTAAAAGTTTTTCAGCTATATTTTTTTCTATCATACTCATGGAACGTATTATTTATTTTAATTCAAACAAAGTCATCCTAACTGACTGTAAAAATACAAATATTTCGTCGCCTACAACTAAATGTCTGAAAAAATCGGATATTCCTTCTCTATTATCACATATACAAACCGAAAAAATACAAATATATCATGTCTGCGACAAAAACATATGCGAATTACTGGAATACCTCAAAAGCTTTTTTGTGTATATTGAAGCTGCCGGAGGTGTTGTACAGAATAATAATACCGAAATTCTGTGTATTGAACGCCTTGGTTTATGGGATTTGCCTAAAGGAAAACTCGAAAAGCACGAATCTCCGGAAAATGCTGCTATGCGTGAGGTGATGGAAGAAACCGGATTAACTACCCTGCAACGGCAAGACTATTTGTGTTCTACCTGGCACACTTACGAACACCCCAAAGGTAAAGGCAGCGTACTCAAGCAAACCTATTGGTATATGATGAGTACCAATGAACACAAACTCATTCCACAAGCAGAAGAACATATTACCAAAGCTGTATGGGTTTCCTGCAACGACCTTACCACCATTAGCGATAATACCTATGATTCTATTCGAGATGTACTTGCTGCATATTTACAAAAAATAAGTCTTTTTAATATCTAATACAATCAATTTCTTGTCGGCATCGGAAATTTTTTCGGTTCAATTTTACGTTATTTTCTGCACCAATTTTTTGTTCCCGAACTACACTCCGGGGGCTTTTTTATCGAACAAAGTTGATATTATAGAATTTCTATTATTACAACTACCTTCATATTACCAAATGTTAGTTTGATAGAATATCCGTATCTTTTGTATCAAAACAAGTAATCATGTATCTTTACCACACAAAAAAACGGTTTATATGAAAAAAGCTTTTTCAATACGTTCACGCTTACGCAGTTTTAGTTATGCAATTTCAGGCATACGAACAGCATTAGCATCGGAATGGAATATGCGTATACATGTGTTTGTGACGATATGTGTAATAATTGCCGGAATTGTATTCTCTCTTTCATTAATAGAATGGATTGCAGTAGTATTTGCTATCGGAATGGTTCTTTCTCTCGAACTTATAAATACCGCCATTGAATATTGTGCCGATTTTGTATCCCCCAAAAAGCACGAAACAATCAAAAAAGTTAAAGATATTTCAGCCGGAGCGGTACTCATTGGTGCTATTACAGCTGCCGCTATTGGTGTATTAATTTTTGTGCCGAAAATTATGGCGTGTGTGCATTAAAAAGAATATTTGGGCACTATAACGCCTCACTAACAAAAACCAGTGGGTAAAATATAATTATCTTTGAAAAAGACAACTGAATATCAGCGAATTAATGAATTATATACTACTTTTCCAAACACATTTTTCAATGTTTTATCTTACTTGCGACAGCAAAAAATTATTCAAGAATAACTCTTTTAGTATATGTATTTCCATTTTTGATACTTACAATTAAAGAATAAACACCTTTATGTAAAGTTTTTAGATCGATTATATAACAATTTTTATACTCTTCTGCAACAAAAGGAATATGTAACATTTTTTTTCCCTGAATAGTGTACAAATCAATAGCGGACACATAATCCGGGTCAGAA
>CAZLCY010000081.1:0-10935 GCA_964558075.1 uncultured Bacteroidales bacterium | reverse complement strand
CCGGAGCAAATCAATTAATCGGAAAGGGTGATATGCTCATAACAACCGGCAGTTCTCTTGTGCGGCTGCAATGTGCTTTTATAGATACACCTGAAATAGCATCAATTACGGATTTTATTGCAGAACAACAAGCATATCCTTCTGCATACGAATTACCTGAATACAAAGGAAACGATTCGGGTTCCGGTGGCTCGCTTGACAATGATATGGATACATTCGATTCTATGTTTGAAGATGCTGCACGTGTCGTTGTCGGCAACCAGCAAGGATCAACCTCACTCATTCAACGAAAATTAAAATTAGGATACAATCGTGCCGGAAGAATTATGGATCAATTAGAAGCGTCAGGTGTAGTCGGTCAATTTGAAGGAAGTAAAGCACGACAAGTTCTTATAGCAGACGAAACAAGTTTGGAACAGTTATTGGTAGCTCTCAAACAACAAGGAAAATTATAAACATAATATATAAAAATATGAAAAAAATAATAACAGGTATCATCATTAGTTTACTAATCTCCTCACCTATTTTTGGACAAAACAATGCAGAAAAAGCAAAAAAAATTCTCGATAATGTTTCGGAACAAACAAAAAACTATTCAACTATTCAAGTGAATTTTATCTTTTCTCAGCAAACCAAAGATGCCGAAAGTGAAGCAAACAGAACGCAAGGAACACTGCTCTTAAAAGGCAATAAATACAAACTGACACTTTTAGGCAATACTATTTATAATGACGGTGCAAATGTATGGACACATATGCTTGAGGAAAATGAAGTGATTATAGCAAAAGTTAACAAAGACGATGAAAACAATTTCAATCCTGCAAAAATGCTTACCATTTATGAAACAGGATTTAAATATAAATTTATTCAAGAACGATTTGAAGCAAATAGAGCTATCTACATCATAGATTTATACCCTAAAAAGATTGAAGAAAGCGAATATTCACGTATTCGTTTATTTATCGATAAAGATAAATCTCAGCTTTGGAAAATAGAATATTTTGCAAAAGACGAAAATGTATACACTATCACTATCAATACGTTTGTGACAGACAAATCATTAGCAAATTCGACATTTGTATTTGACACAGAAGCACATCCGGATGCAATGATAATTGATGAACGGTAGCTCTCAAATTATGATTTTTCTTACAAACACTAGTTATTCTTTTTTTCCATAACTGTCTTTACAGAAGACAATAATGCCGACATGTTTTGTTCGGTATACTCTGTTGTTTCTATTGGCTTACAAAATTCAACCGTAACGGTTGTCGGTCGAAAACTAAAATTATTTCGAGGCCATGCTTTAGCTGAATTTTGTATAATTATTGGAACAATAGGAACATGAGAATCAACAGCAATTTTAAACCCGCCTCGTTTAAAAGAACCTATCTTGCCGTTTTTTGTTCGTGTTCCTTCAGGAAAAACCATTAAATCTCTGCCTTGTTTTATAAATTTGGAAGCACGCTGCAAACTTTCCTTAGATTTATAGGCATTCGACCGATCAATAAATATCATTTCTATTTTTTTCAACATAAATCCGGTAAATGGATGTGTTCGCAGTTCATCTTTTGCCATAAAATGAATTTTGCGCTGTGTTGCCATAAACAAAACAGCAATATCAAAATAGGAACTATGATTTGCCATAAAAATATAATTTCTTTCCGGCTTTACATTCTCTTTACCCTTAACACGTACTTTTGTCAATAAAATATATGAAATAACCGGAGCCCAAACATATATTGTAAAATTAAATGCAATTTTTTTACTTGTCACCCCACCTACTATATACACAGTAAATAATGTCCAGACAGCTACTAATATCATTTGAATAATGTTCACAATTATCATGTCAGTTCTGTTTTTTTAAATATTTTTACAAATTAAAATAAATTTTTGAAATAATGAACACAAATACAGGAACAGGAAAACTATTTTTAATTCCAGCTCATCTTGGTGAGGCAAATTACGACTTTATTTTTCCTCCTCAAAATAGTCACATCATTTCATCCTGCACACACTTTATTGCAGAAAATATTCGAACTGCACGTCGCGGAATCAAAACGCTAATTCCAACAACAAACATTGATTCTTTACATTTTTTTGAATTCAACAAAAACACTAAACCAAAAGAGATTCCTTCTATTATGAAACCGCTTCTTTCCGGAACAGATATGGGAATAATAAGTGAAGCGGGCATGCCGTGTATTGCAGATCCCGGAAATTTATTGGTTAAATTTGCTCATGAACATTCTATTCAGATTCACCCGCTAATTGGTCCGAATTCTATTTTACTCGCTCTTATAGCTTCGGGGTTTAACGGGCAACAATTTACCTTTCATGGGTATCTTCCCATAAAAGAAGGGAAGCAAAAATTTATACAGAAAATAGAACAACAAGCTGCACAAAGCGGTTATACCCAAATATTTATGGAAACCCCCTATCGCAATCAAAAATTATTTGAAGATTTACTCCAAATTCTCAAACCAAAAACAAAACTCTGTATTGCTTGCGACATAACACTTTCATCAGAGTATATTCATACACAAACTGTTGAAAAGTGGAAAACTAACATACCCAATCTGCACAAACGTCCGTGCATTTTTTTAATTCAAGAATAGTCGAAAGACAATTTTTTTTTAACCACATTTTTTTTTAGCTTTGTTACATGAATCTTAAATGTAAACAAATGAAAAATATTTTTGTATATTCTATTATTTTTTTTCTCTTTTTCACTTCGTGTACAAACGAGATTACTCCAAAAATCGAAAAAAAATTAGTTAATGCTTCAGATTTGAATTTCGAAAAATCTGTGCAAATTAAAGGTACCAATTATTTAATGTATCCGGTAAGCATCAAAATTGAAACAAAAAGTGAAAACTATGTAAGTAAACGGGGATTCGATAGAGAAATCTACAATATAGTTTTTTACAATTATAAAACAGGAGAAAAACATTTACTATTCGACAGTACTCAAAATATTAGTAATATCGCACCCGTAATTCTTGATTATCGTCAAATTAAAAAAAATAAGGACTCAAAAATCCTATTTCGAATAATAATTACCGATTTTGATAACAACGGTGATTTAAAAGCAGGACACGATCCGGCATATCTTTTCATGAGCGATACTGACGGAAAAAATATTACTCAAATAAGCCCCGATTTTGTTGATGCTCGCAGTTGGAAATTTATAAACGAAGAGAAAACTCTCATAGAAGTTGAAGGTAAAGTTGACTCAAACAATGATCAAAAATTCGATGGTGCAGACCGTGAACATATCTATATTATTGACATTGAAAATCTCAAAAACAGTAAAGAAATTCTCGGAAAAGAGTTTCAAATGGTTCTCAAAAAACGCTATATAAATAAACTGTAAGATTCACATTTAATGAGCAATAACGATTGGAAAAAAAGACTCGGTGTTGTTTTTTCAACAAATTCTGATTTTGAATACGATTCAGAAGAAGAACACAGCGAAAATTCTGTATCTCCACACGAACAGACTCTATACATATCACTCGACAGGAAACAACGCAAAGGAAAATCGGCAACACTTATAGAAGGTTTTTCCGGATTAGATTCTGATTTGCAAGAACTTGCCCAAACACTCAAGAAAAAATGTGGTGTTGGTGGCTCCGCAAAAGACCGCACTATTATCATTCAAGGAGACAAACGTGATATGATACAACAGTATCTCGAAAAACAGGGATTCAAAACAAAACAAAAGGGCGGTTGAGATTCATAAACAGATGATTTTATTGGTGAATCCCAAGAAATGTCTCATAATCTATGTAATAATCATTTTACTTATTATTTTTGCACTCATAATCATATCATTTCTCAAAACATTGATATGCTTATTTTATTAGATATTTAAAACTTAAATAAAGACGATGAATATTGATATTATTCTCTGCGATGCTCTTCGCACTGCACTTATAAATTTATACAATACAGAAGTTGATACATCGAGCATCCAAATACAAGAAACACGAAAAGAATTTGCCGGAGACAAAACAATTGTTGTATTTCCCTATGTAAAAATTGCTCGTAAATCACCGGAACAAACAGCAAAAGAAATTGGAAATTATTTACAAGAACATGTTTCTGAAGTTGAATCATTTAATGTGGTAAAAGGATTTTTGAATCTCTCAATTTCTCCTGCATACTGGATACAAAACCTTCAACAATCATTATCAGAAGGTAAACAATATGGTTTTACATCGGTTAATGCCAATTCTGAAACCATAATGGTTGAATACTCCTCTCCCAATACAAACAAACCATTACATCTGGGACATATTCGTAATAATTTATTAGGTTATTCGATTGCTCAGATTCTTTCAGCAAACGGATATAACGTAATAAAAGCAAACCTGATTAATGACCGCGGAATTCATATTTGTAAATCAATGCTTGCCTGGAAATTATTTGGCAATAACGAAACTCCTGAATCTTCCGGTTTAAAAGGCGATCATTTAATAGGTAAATATTACGTTCTGTTTGACAAAGAATACAAAAAACAGATTCAGGAACTTACATCTCAAGGAAGCTCCGAAGAAGAAGCAAAAAATATTGCTCCATTAATGCAAGCCGCTCGCGAAATGCTTGTGAAGTGGGAATCGGGAGATGAAGAAACAGTCTCACTTTGGAAAACAATGAACGAATGGGTATACAAAGGATTTCACGAAACATACTCACGCATGGGCGTTTCCTTCGACAAAATGTATTACGAATCACAAACATATTTACTTGGTAAAAAAATTATTCTTGACGGTTTAGCCAAAAAGATTCTTTATGAAAAAGAAGATGGCTCTGTATGGGCAGACCTAACCGAAGAGGGACTTGACCATAAACTCCTACTTCGACCCGACGGCACATCGGTATATATGACGCAAGATATTGGTACTGCCGTTGAACGTTTTCGTGAGTTTGGTAATATGAAAGAACTGATTTATGTGGTGGGAAATGAACAAAACTACCATTTTCAAGTTCTCAGCGTTATTCTTTCAAAACTTGGATATGATTGGGCTGAAAAAATTTACCACATGTCATATGGCATGGTTGAATTACCGGCAGGGAAAATGAAATCGCGTGAAGGAACTGTGGTTGATGCTGATGATTTAATGGAAGAAATGAAAGGAAATGCAACCGCAATTTCAAACGAGTTGGGGAAACTCGAAAATTTAACTGAAACAGAAAAAGAAGAAACCTTTGAAATGATAGCACAAGCCGCTCTCAAATATTTTATACTCAAAGTTGAACCACGGAAAACAATGATGTTTAACCCACAAGAATCAATTGATTTTAACGGTAATACCGGTCCTTTTATTCAATACACTCATGCAAGAATTTGTTCGGTTCTTCGAAAAGCAGAAAAGCAAAACATTTCTATTCCTGAAAATTTTTCTGTTACAGATTATTCCGACAAAGAGCGTGAACTAATAAAAATAATTGCAAAATATCAAGAAATAATCTCACTTGCAGGAAAAGAACATGCTCCATCACATATTGCGAATTATACCTACGACTTAGTGAAAGCTTTCAATCAATTTTACCATGAATGTCCGATTCTAAATGAAGAAGATTCTGCAATACAACAATTCAGACTCGGACTTTCAAAACAAGTAGCAACAATTATAGCATCTGCAATGAATTTACTGGGAATAAATGTTCCTGAACGTATGTAGTTACTGTGCAAGCAGTCTTAAAAAAATTTGTTTTATACCAAGAAAAAAATACATTTGTAAAAAAAAAGAATATGAGCGACGATAAAAAAATAATATTTTCAATGGTGGATGTTTCTAAAACATTTCCACCACAAAAACAAGTATTAAAAAACATTTACTTGTCATTTTATTATGGTGCCAAAATCGGCATCATTGGTTTAAACGGTTCCGGAAAATCTACTCTGCTTAAAATTATTGCCGGATTAGAAGAAGATTATCAGGGTGAGGTTGTCTTTTCTCAAGACTACTCCGTTGGTTATCTGGCACAGGAACCAATACTTGATGCAAATAAAACCGTAAAAGAAGTTGTGCAAGAAGGTATGCAGGAAATTGTTGATTTACTTAAAGAATATGAAGATGTAAACAACAAATTTCTTGAACCAATGTCGGATGATGAAATGAATAAACTCATTGAACGACAAGGCAAACTTACTGATATTCTTGAACAAAAAGGTGCATGGGAAATTGACAATAAACTTGAGCGTGCAATGGATGCCCTAAATTGCCCTGATGGAAATGAAAAAATCGAACATTTGTCCGGCGGGGAACGCAGACGTGTTGCACTGTGCCGTTTGTTGCTTCAAGAACCTGATGTGTTATTATTAGATGAGCCAACAAACCACCTTGACGCTGAATCAATTAATTGGTTAGAACATTTTTTACAACAATATAAAGGTACAGTTATCGCAATTACGCACGATAGATATTTTCTTGATAACGTTGCAGGATGGATATTAGAACTTGACCGTGGCGAAGGAATTCCATGGAAAGGAAATTATTCGTCGTGGTTAGAGCAAAAATCAAAATTACTTGCACAAGAAGAAAAACAATCAAGCAAACGACAAAAAACGCTGGAGCGCGAATTGGAATGGGTTCGCATGACCCCCAAAGCTCGTTCGGCAAAATCAAAAGCCAGATTAAGTGCATACGATAAAATGCTGAACGAAGAAACAAAAGAAAAGCTGGAAAAATTAGAAATATTTATTCCTCAAGGTCCTCGTTTGGGTGATAAAGTTATTGAAGCACACGATGTTTCTAAAGGTTTTGATGATAAACTTTTATTCGAAAATCTAAACTTCACACTCCCCCCGGCAGGTATTGTCGGCGTTATCGGACCGAACGGAGCAGGAAAAACAACATTATTCAGATTGATAATGGGACAAGAAAAACCGGATTCGGGCACATTTACGGTTGGTGAAACTGTTAAAGTTGCATACGTTGACCAACAGCATGCAGAAATTGACCCGGAAAAATCTGTTTTTGAAGTTATTACCGGTGGAAACGAACAAATTGATTTTAACGGCAAATCATTTAATTCAAGAGCATACGTCAGTCGGTTCAATTTTTCCGGTGCGGACCAAGAAAAAAAATGTGGGGTACTTTCGGGTGGTGAACGAAACCGATTACACTTAGCAATGACCCTCAAATCTCAGGCAAACGTACTTCTTCTCGATGAGCCGACTAATGATATTGACATTAACACACTTCGTGCACTTGAAGAGGGCTTGTTGAACTTTCCCGGATGTGCTGTCGTTATATCTCACGATAGATGGTTTTTAGACAGAATAGCAACGCATATTATTGCATTTGAAGGCAATTCTGAGGTTGTCTGTTTTGAAGGAAGTTTTTCCGATTACGAAGAAAACCGTAAAAAACGATTGGGAAATGCAGAACCGAAACGATTCAAATATAAAAAACTAACTAAATAGTAATATAAGCATGGCATTCATTAGTATTTTACAAATAGCAGGTGCGATTTGGGTTATTTACTCAATTATTAATCGTTCCGACAAAACATCAGAACAACGATTACTTTGGATTATTGCTGCAATTCTATTTGGAATTGTTACCGCAATTGCTTATTATCTGCTTGAATACAATAAACTAAATAATAATAATAATAATGGTTTCTAATATTAAAATCATACTGCTTTTTAGTCTCAGCTTTATGACCTGTAATGTATATACTCAAAATTCTATTCAATTACCTGAACCACAAAAGCAAGGTGGCATACCACTTATGGATGCATTAAGCAAACGCAAAACAACGCGAGAGTTTAATGCCCAAAAAGAATTATCGAAACAAGAATTATCGAATATATTATGGGCGGCATTTGGCTATAATAGAGATGAAAAACGTACCGCTCCTTCTGCGTTAAATATGCAAGAAATTATGCTTTTTGTGTTTATTCAGGAAGGTGTTTACCGCTGGAATGCAGAAAAAAACATACTCTACCCTATTTCGAAGGGAGACAAACGTGAATTAGCCGGGAAACAAGACTTTGTAAAAGATGCAGCCCTTATTATTGTATATGTTGCCGATTTTACAAAAATGGAAGAGCACTATTCAAACGATACAGATAAAATGAATATGGCTCATGTTGATTGTGGTTTTATTGGACAAAATGTATATTTATATGCAGCTTCGAAAAACATGAATTGTGTATTTCGCGGATATATCGATAAAGAACAACTTCACACAACACTTAAACTAAACAAAAATCAGCATGTTCTATTTTCTCAATCAATAGGATATTAATTGTACATAATATGACACAGACAGTTTTAATTACAGGAGCAAACCGAGGAATCGGAAAAGCATTAGCAGAAAAATGTGCACAAAATAATATGTTTGTTATTTTAGTTTGCAGAAATTCTGAAAAAGCAAAACCTGTATTACATAATATTCTCTCACAAGGTGGAAAAGCAGTTCTAAAAAAATGTGATGTATCAAATCTGTCTGATATAGAAATACTCGGAAAAGACATAAAACAAGAATTTCAATCTCTTGATATTTTAATTAATTGTGCCGCTATTAATACCGACACAGAAGAAACTTCTATACAAAATATGCCGGTTGATTTACTCTACGATACCATGCAGACAAACTTTTTTGGTTCGGTATGGATGTGTAAAGAGTTTATTCCCTTGCTTAAAAAATCTGAATCCGGTAGAATCATTAATTTCTCATCAGGACTGGGGCAACTTAGCGTTCCGAGAATGGGACCCTTTCCTGCATATAGCATGTCTAAAACAGCCGTAAATGCACTCACAAAAGTATTGGCAGATGAAGTGAAAGACAGCAACATTATTGTCACTTCTGTTGACCCGGGATGGGTTGCAACAGATATGGGCGGACCAAATGCCATGCTCAGTATTGAAGAAGGTATAGATACCCCTTTTTGGCTTGCAACAGCACCTGCTTCAGACCTGCAATCGGGATACTTTTACAAAGAACGCAAAATTTTAGACTGGTAGTAGAATTACAATACTTCCCACATTTATTTCACGGGCACATCATTAAAATAGATACACAATTACGCATTTGTTTTTTTGTCGTGTATTGACGTTCAATTATTTTATTCACTCATATGGAACCGGTTTTTAAACCAAAATTATTCAGTGTACTTTCAGAAGGATACACAAAAGACAAATTTCTACAAGATTTATTTTCCGGAATTATTGTGGGTATAGTAGCACTTCCATTAGCAATTGCATTTGCAGTAGCATCAGGCGTAAGTCCCGAAAAGGGGTTAATAACAGCAATTATTGCTGGTTTCATTATATCATTCTTAGGAGGAAGCCGTGTGCAAATAGGTGGACCAACGGGAGCCTTTATTGTTATTGTATTTGGAATAGTACAAGAATTCGGTTTTAATGGTTTAATGATTTCAACAATAATGGCCGGAGTATTTCTCATACTCTTTGGTTTACTCAAACTCGGTACATTATTAAAATTCATTCCTCACCCTCTTATTGTCGGTTTCACAAGTGGTATTGCAATTATTATTCTCTCAACACAAATAAAAGATGCAATGGGAATAAATATTGAAGAAGTTCCAACCGATTTTTTACCAAAATGGCGTTTATATTTTCAGTCCTTACACCTCATAAATCCATATGCACTTGGAATTACAATTATAACCATTTGTATCGCAATTTTCAGTAAATATATTACTCGTAAAATTCCGGGATCATTCATTGCAATAATCATGGTAACCATTATTGTTCAGATAACAAATATTCCGGTCGAAACCATAGAGTCAGTATTTGGCACCATCCCTCAAAACATTTCATTTCACACTCCGCAGATTACTTTTTCAGAACTCCATGTATATCTTGCTCCGGCAATAACAATTGCCCTATTGGGAGGAATTGAATCCTTACTTTCTGCAGTAGTTACCGATGGAATGCTGGGAACCAAACATCGTTCAAATACTGAATTAATTGCACAAGGAATTGCAAACATTATCACCCCATTTTTTGGTGGTATTCCGGCAACAGGAGCTATTGCACGAACCGCAACCAATATCAAAAACGGAGGAAGAACACCAATTGCCGGAATTATTCATGCTGCAGTTTTACTCATCATCATGTTATTTGTCGCACAATGGGCAACATTAATACCCATGTCGTGTTTAGCCGGAATACTGATAGTTGTAGCATACAATATGAGCGAATGGCGTTCATTTGTTTCAATTTTTAAATCTTCGCCCTTTGATATATTCATATTACTCACCACCTTTTTTCTAACGATTTTAGTAGACTTAACAGTTGCTATAGAAGTTGGTGTTGTTTTATCATCATTACTATTTATGAAACGAATGAGTACCGTAAGTGAGAAAATAGAAGAAACAATCGACAAAGATGTAATAGAAAACTACTCACAGATTCCCAAAGAAATAGGCATTTATGAAATTAGCGGTCCGTTCTTTTTTGGCTCCGCAAAACAATACTGCAATCTCATTGAAACAATTGGTATACGTTCACAAGTTCTCATTATTCGCATGCGACATGTTCCGTTTATAGATGCAACCGGATTATATAATTTACGATCCGTCATAAACACACTCAAAGCACACGGAATCATTGTTATCATGTCCGGTGTTAACAGCTCAGTATATCAAGAGTTAGATAAAAACAATATAATTGACTTAGTAAATTCAAAGAATGTTCTCACCTCATTTGACGATGCGTTAGAACATGCAAAATGTGAAGTTCAACAAAAAAGCAAAGAATAGAATGTTAAGAAATTGTCCGAATTTTGACGGAGATTACACAAAGAAACAATGCATACAGTTTTCTCGCAAAGACGCGAAGACGCAAAGAAGTTGGAAAAGACCTCACGAAGACAGCAAAATAGGCAAAAGGCAAGAGGCAAGAGGCAAAAGGCATGCAAAAGGAGTAGTTTATTTCTCGCAAA
>CAZLCY010000080.1:0-11100 GCA_964558075.1 uncultured Bacteroidales bacterium | reverse complement strand
AACTGACATATTTATTTAATTTCATGCGCTGCATCTGCCGGGCATACAGCTAAGCGAACTTTCCTCATCACAACAAAATCGGGTATATCATCTCACATATACAATATTTCATCAAACGAAAGATTATGTTTGGTCATAAATGCCTCCAAATCTTTCATTTTATTTGACGAAGCAATGTATACGTCCTCAATACTTAAATCATTGAATCGTTGCCGTATTGACGGACATTTTCCTCCGGTAATAACACCAATGTAATACCCTTTTTTGTGTGCATAATGAATAGAATAACCATCTTTCACATTCATAGAGCGTGTTTGATAGCCATCACCCGAAACATAAATTCTGCCATTGGTAAAAACACCATCAACATCAAACACCATTCCTTTAATATGTTGTAATTCATCTTTAAAAAAAGCCATGTTTATTCTTTATTTTCGTGCATATGAATAATACTATCGCTCATCTCCCGATATATTTTTTGAATATCAGGATGATTCTGTAAAGCATCGACATGCTTCTCTATAACTTGCTGATCATTACGAACTGCAGGCCCCGTTTGAGAAGCATATGGAGAATGTTTCATCATTTTTTCAAATGTTTCTTTCACTAATGGTTTAAAAACATCAAATTTCATTTTTTGTTCTTTCAGCAACATTTCCGAAATGGCACACATATGGTTAGTAAAATTACACGCAAACACCGCACATAAATGAATCATGGCACGCTCGTGTGAATTTTTCGTACTCACATGAGGACTTATTTTTTTAAGAAAATTATATAAAGCAGCTTCATTTTCCGGCGTATTAGCCTCTATAAAAAAAGGAATTTCATGATAATGTACCTTTCTAAATTTCGAAAATGTTTGCATAGGGTATACAACCCCATAATTTTCGGCATTATCATAAAACACTTCAATACCAACACTTCCGGAAGTATGAATCACCAGTTTATCACCCACATTAAGCTGGCGGACAACCTGTTGAATAGAAGCATCATTCACACATACAAAATATATATCTGCATTTTTAGAAATATCTGCCATATCGGTAGTGAATGAACATTCCATTTGAGAAGCGAGTTCTACGGCAGATTTCATAGATTTACTCACAATCTGAGAAATATGCACACCTTTTTTACGTAAAGCTGTTGCCATATGAGTCCCGACATTTCCTGCTCCGATGATAACTGCTTTCATTGAATCAAAATTCATATATCTCGTTTTTTAATGACTTGTACAAATGTAAGAAAATAATTTTAGAAATACATTTTAACCTGTATACGATACAAAAAAAACAAATTAGAGTGTCGCCAAATCTAAGTACGATATTTCATATACACCACTTACGCACATATCGGCTTCGGACAATATTGCAGGATTACCAATCCCTACACAATACATGCCGGCACTTTTAGCTGCCAACACTCCACTTTGAGCGTCTTCAAAGACTATACATTTCTGAGGCTGAACATTCATTTTTTCGGCTCCTTTCAAAAACACTTCCGGGTGTGGCTTCGGTTGGGTAATTTGAGTACCGTCGACAATAGCATCAAAAAAAGGAGTAAGTTCTAATTTTTCGAGTAAAAACGGTGCGTTTTTGCTTGCAGAACCAACAGCCGTTTTAATGCCATGCTTGCGGAGTTCTTCGAGTAAAGAAACAACACCGGGAAGCACATCATTCCTGCTTATTGTAGATATATATTCAAGATATTTTGTGTTTTTCTTATCAGATAAATGTTGTTTTTCATCTGACGAAACATTAACACCACCTTTTTGAAGAATTAAATCAATACATACCGCACGACTCACCCCCTTTAATTGTTCATTAAAAACTTCGTCAATAGTAAACCCGAGCGACTCTGCTAATTCCTTCCATGCAAAAAAATGATATTTTTCGGTACTTACCAGTACCCCATCCATATCAAAAATACACGCTTGCAAATTATTCATATGTTTATATTATTGTTTTTTTTATTCATAAATTCATTTACTATGATTATTAGGCTCCTTTTTTGATAATCTATTCAATTTAAAAATAATTTAAAAAAGTGTGTATTGCAAACGGGCATTTCATTCATGGCTTGATTTATATTTATTCCCCATTCATTCTTTTATAAAAAGTGTACCCAACACCTTTTATGGTGTGAATATACGAATTATCAAATTTTTCTCGTAATTTCCGTATATGCACATCAATAGTTCTGTCACCCACAATAATATCGGTACCCCACACCGAATTATAAATTTCTTCACGAGAAAAAACCTTATCGGGTTTTGATGCCAAAAGCACTAACAGTTTAAATTCTTTATTCGGCACATACATTTCATTATTCCTAAAAAAAACCTGATACTTTTCCAAATTAATTTTCAAATCATCGAATTCAATACATTCATTCTCAACACTCTTATTTTGATAACTATACCGTTTCAATAAAGAGTTTATACGAGTAACCAAGACCTTTGGTCGAATTGGCTTCGTAATATAGTCATCAGCACCTGCCTGAAAACCTGCAATTTCTGAAAAATCTTCACCGCGAGCTGTGAGAAAGACTATTATTGTTTTTTGCAATTGCGGAATAGTCCGCATTTCTTCACAAGCCTGAATACCATCCATGTGTGGCATCATCACGTCAAGAATAACTAAATCAGGAACTGTTTTTTGTGCTTTTATTATAGCTTCTCTCCCATCGTGTGCAACAAAAACTGTATGTCCTGCTTTGCTTAAATTATACTGTAAAATTTCAATGATATCATCATCATCATCAACAATCAAAATTTTGCTACTCTGTTCACTCATCGTATTAATTATTAGATTTCTCAAGCGTAAAAGTAAAGGAAGATCCTTTATTTACGGTACTTTTTACATGAATTGTTTGTTCGTGTGCTTCAATTATATGTTTTACGATAGACAATCCAAGTCCGGTTCCGCCTTGTTCTCGCGAACGACTTTTATCTACCCGATAAAAACGTTCAAATATCCTATTCAAATCATTATTTTGAATACCAATACCGGTGTCGGCAACTTCAACAAGAAGTAATTTATCCATATCATAAAAACGGATAGACACCTCTCCTCCTTCTAGTTTATTATATTTTATTGCATTTACAATAAGATTCGACAATACCATATGAATATATTTCCTGTCGGCAAGAACAAACAATGGTTTATCATGAATTGCCTCCAATATCAATTTAATATTTCGGGATTGAGCCAATAATTCCTGTGCTTCAAATATTTCTTTTACCAGTAAAATCACATCAAAATGTGCTTTTTCCGGCACAAGCTCTCCCGACTCCAAACGAGTAATAGCATCAAGGTCACGAACAATAACCGCCATTCGTTGAATTGCAGTGTCAGCACGTTCCAAATATTTAATGTTTATTGCAGGATCATCAATTCCTCCATCCAACAATGTGGAAATATAGCCTTGCACACTGAATATTGGCGTTTTCAATTCATGAGATACATTGCCAATATATTCTTTTCGATATTTCTCCAATCGCTGCAATTCCTCAATACGAAAGGCGTTCTGCTTCACCCATTCCATCACATCTTTTTCGGTTGTTGCCAAAATATTAAAATCGTCTTCAACAACAAGCTTTGCCTTCTTAAGAGGATTTTGTTGCGAACTGTGAATAATTTTATAAATTGGTTTTACTTTTTGAATAATATAGGTACGAAGCATGTAAAATAAAATCACATATAATATCACAAACAAAGACAGTCCCGCAAGCACAATATATGTTACCTCAAAATTCGAAATAAAAAACATGCCTATAAGAATCGCAATACACATAAGTGTAGCAGAAACTCCGGAAATAACCAAAGCAATATATTTATGAGATAATGTTTGCATATTCTTTGTAATATTAAAATATCGTATCAAAAATACGATTTTTTAGTCAGTAATCTACCTTTGTACTGTTTTTTCAATAAAAAAAGACACCCTAAAAAATTAAGATGTCTTTTTTTATATGTTTGTATGTAAAAAACGGGATGTGCTTTTTTTAAAACCTTACACTTACAGCTCTTTATACAAGACGTTCATGCTTTCGATAGAGCCGCCAATATGAGTATTATTTATCAGTGTTCCTGAATACGTATATGCATGTCGCAAAAAAGTAATCGTAATTGCCGGAGCCTGCAAGCGTGCAATGGTATAAACAGTTGGGATATTTAAAGACTTCATATGCTCCTCCATATGAGACAATAGCACCACAGCCAACTTTTGACCTCGGTACTCAGGAAGGGTTGCAAAATCTGTCATTTCGGCATTAAGCCCTTTATAATCAACCTCAGCGGAAGATACAGCAGCTAAAATATTATCTTGAAAAATACCAAAATAGATCACGCCATCATCCATTGTTTCAGAAATATAATTCGGGTCGAATATAGGAAATGGATAAGAATCAAACACCTGTTTATAAACCTCCGATATTTGTTCTGCATGTTCTTTTTTGAGTATATGAACCTCACGTGGCGGAACAGAAGATACATTAAACCCCTGCACAGCACCTTTTTTCAAAATATCTGTTAACTGCACAAGATACTCCTCCGGAACCATAGTCTTTCGGTGAATATCACTATATTTTGCACAAAAAAATGCAGTATCTACACCATTATAAAAGTGTGGCACCTGAGCTTCAACATCATAACCTCGTGCTATAAGTGTTGGTGCAGCCCACGAAGGAACTTTACAAAAAAGCTTTGTATATCCGTGTTGGTGAGCTAAAGTATCGCAATAATCGAGTATTTCAGGAAAATCATCGTGATGAATTTTCATAAGATACACTCTATTATTTTCTTTTCCGTGCTGAACAATACTACCAGAACCAAATTTCTCAATAATATCACTCATAATTATGCACCGTTTTCTTCATCCTCATCGTCATTCCTTCGGGAAAGTCGCTCATTGTCTTCGGGAACAAGAGAAATATTATCATATGAATCAGAAAGTAATTTTTCAATTCCTATAGAATCAGATTCATCAGCTTCACGCAAGTCTAATTCTAAATCACAGTCATTGCAATTTCTGTCACACATACGTCGCTCATAGCTATCCGGCTCTTTATACGTCGTTATAACCCCCTCATAATTTCTCAGCACTACTTTATTTGTAGACCATGAAATAATATAATTTGGCATTACCGGTATTTTTCCGCCACCGCCCGGAGCATCAATCACATATGTCGGACGAGCAAAACCACTGGTATGCCCAATTAAACTTTCCATAATTTCAATACCTTTTCCAATAGGCGTTCTAAAATGAGCTAAGCCTTCAGATAAATCACACTGATATAAATAATACGGGCGGATTCTATTTTTAACTAATTTATGAACCAAAGATTTCATAATTCTCGGACAATCGTTCACATCGGCAAGAAGTACCGACTGATTTCCTAACGGAAAACCGGCATCTGCCAACATTGCAACAGCCTCAGAAGCCGAAGCGGACAATTCACGCGGATGGTTAAAATGTGTATTTATCCACAGTGGTTGATATTTTTTCAAAATAGCAATTAATTCATCAGTAATTCGGTATGGAAGCACAACTGGAACACGTGTTCCTATACGAATAACTTCCACATGAGGTATTGCATGTATTTCAGACAATAACCAATCTATCATACTATCCGGCAACATAAACGGGTCACCACCAGACAACAACACATCGCGAACTTGCGGTGTATTTTTGATATATTCTATACCTTTTCTCAACTGATCCTTCGAAGGTACATAATCAACATCACCAACCTTACGTTTTCGCGTACAGTGACGACAATACATAGCACAAATATTGCTTACATGAAATAACACTCTGTCAGGATACCGGTGTGTTATTCCGTCAACAGGGCTATCCTGATCTTCAGATAAAGGATCGGATAATTCCGAAGCATCTGTTTGTAATTCATGCACACTCCCAAATGCTTGTTTAAATACCGGATCGTTTCTGAAATTTTTCTTATCAATTAAAGATAGGTAATACGGTGTTATTGAGAGAGGAAATTTAGAAAGAACCTCCTCAAAACTTTGCTTCTCCTCATCCTCGAATTTGATACCGGTTAAATTTTCAAATTGTTCTACGTTTCGTACTAAATGTTTCAACTGCCACTTCCAATCTTTCCAAGAAGAAATCTCTGACCCCTTATCCAACTTTTGTGCAATTTTTTCTTGATAACTTGTATAAATCATATAGTTAATACATTAATTTTATTCTACAGGAACAAAAGTACTGCTATTTTTTTGTTTAGAAAAATATTGAAGCGAGTAATATAAATATTGAAGATTAATGATTAATAAAACATACAAGATAACAATCTGGCATTAAACAAAAAAGAAACTTTTGAATATTAAAATTCAGAAATCAACACATTTGTTCTCGTAAAAATCCCTTTGGCAAACAAAAAAAATAAGTATATGCAAACTATACTTAATTATGGCAACAACTGATTCTTCAAGTTTTTCAAGATTCTCCAATAAATAATTTTGCAACAATAAGAAATTGGTTTCGAAAACTCTCTCCCGCAAGTATTGAATCAAATATAACAACTCGTTTATCGTCATTTTCAGTTGACCGAAAAACATAAGCTTTGTTTTCGAGTCTGTCTACTCATTATGCTTGCGAGAAAAGTTGTGATTTTTGGAGTCTCTATATGAAAAAGCTCAAAGATAAGACGTTCAAAGACTTATTAATTAGGAGTTTACTTATATAAATGACCAATTAATAAGTCGAGAGTAGCACAGTATTTGGGATTTTCGGGCAGAGACTAATTATACCACCTGATAAACTAAATTAAACATCAAAAAAAAGTACACACAAAAAAATAAAAAACACTCACACCACACACATTAAAAATTTTTCATTGATTCAAAATTGCCAGAATACTTTTTCTAATTTAAGAAATATTTTCATTAAATACATCTTACAACAACGTACTCGCAAGCTCAGCCAATTCGCTACGCTCACCTTTTATTAAATTAATATGGGTAAATAATTTTTGTCCTTTCATTTTAGTACTTAAATGCGAGAGTCCATTCGAAAACGCATCAAGATACGGAGAATCTATTTGTTGAATATCTCCGGTAAAAATAATTTTTGTACCCTCACCGGCACGAGTAATAATAGTTTTCACTTCATGTGGCGTAAGGTTTTGAGCTTCATCAATAATAAAAAAGACTTTTGGAAGCGAACGACCACGTATATATGCTAAGGGCGAAATTTCAAGAGCTCCCGATTTCTGAAGGTCATCAATTAAATTTACCTGTTCGCCATTACTATGCAAATTTTGTTTAATCACATTCAAATTATCAAACAGCGGAAGCATATACGGACGAATTTTATCTTTTTCGGCTCCGGGCAAAAAGCCTAAATCTTTATTAGCAAGGGCAACAATAGGTCGAGCAAGTAAAATTTGCTCATACATTTCGTGTTGCTCAAGTGCTGCTGCAAGTGCAACCAAAGTTTTACCTGTTCCGGCACGACCGGTAATAGCTACCAGTTTAATATCGGGATTTGTAAGTGCGTGAAAAGCAAAAGTTTGCTCTGCATTCCGTGGTTCAATCCCAAAAATTTGGCGTTTTACTACACGAGTAATAACCTTCTCATACGGATTGTAATAACAAATAACACTCGACTTATCACTTTTTAAAATAAAATAATCATGACTTTTCGGATGCGGAATGCCAACTTCTTCGGGTGTTAGAGAAATAGAACCTTTTTTACTGTATAATTTAGATATAAGAGCACTATCAACATTTTCAACAACAGGTATCCCCTCCTCTATTCTATTTAAGTCCTGTAGTTTATCATTTTCATAATCCTCCGAAACAACGCCAATTGATTTCGCTTTCATGCGCAAATTAATATCCTTGGTAACAAGAATTACGTTTCGGTCAGAAAATTTTTCTTGCGTCACATATGCTGTAGCCAAAATGCGGTGATCGGGGATTTGCTCTCGAAATGCATTTTGAACAATCGAAGGATATTCCCCATGCGTATGAACATATAATTTCCCGCGATGTTCACCTAAATCAACACCGTCAGAAAAGAGTTTATCACCTGCCAGTTTGTCCAGCTCACGTGTAAACTGACGGGCTGACCAATTTAATTCATCATGTCCTTTTTTAAATTTATCTAACTCTTCCAAAACTGTAATTGGAATCACAATATCATTTTCCTCGAAAGAATAAATTGCTCTGTGATCATGCAAAATAACATTTGTGTCTAAAACAAAAACCTTCTTTTTCTTACTTACCATACCTCATTTTTTTAAAAACATAAAAATACTATCTTTTTGCAAAAAAACATAGAATAATGCGGGAAAAATAAATTGTGAATAAAGATTTATAAATCATATATCGTTTATATATAAAAACTACTATTTTTGGAAAAAAAATAAATATGGCATTAAAATGTGGAATAGTTGGGTTACCCAACGTTGGAAAATCAACCTTATTTAATTGTATAACAAATGCAAAAGCTCAAGCTGCAAACTTTCCGTTTTGCACAATAGAACCAAATGTTGGTATCATAACCGTACCCGACCAAAGACTACTTGAATTACAAAAATTAGTGCAACCCGAAAAAGTTGTACCAACCACGGTCGAAATTGTAGACATTGCCGGTTTAGTAAAAGGTGCAAGTCGCGGCGAAGGACTTGGCAATAAATTTTTAGCAAACATTCGTGAAACAGATGCTATTATTCACATTTTGCGTTGCTTTGAAGATGACAACATCACTCACGTAGACGGCTCCATAGATCCCGTCCGTGACAAAAGCACTATAGACACAGAGCTGCAATTCAAAGACTTAGAAACGGTTGAAGCTCGCATTACAAAGGTTAAAAAGCAAGCACAAACCGGAAACGACAAAGAGGCAAAAATGCTATACGATATATTATCGCATATACAAACTCATCTCGAACAAGGCAAATCTGTCCGCAGTTTATCATTAGATGAAAATGAATTAGAAGCAATCTACGACCTTCACCTACTCACACTCAAACCGGTACTGTACGTCTGTAATGTCGACGAAAGTAGCATAAACGGAAATGCTCATACCAAAGCAGTCGAAGATGCGGTACACCAAGAAGGTGCAGAGGTGTTATTTTTAGCAACAGCTATTGAAGCAGAAATAGGTGAATTGGAAGATCCCGAAGAGCGAAAACTTTTTCTCGAAGATATTGGACTCTCTGAACCCGGATTACATAAATTAATACAAAAGGCATATGCCTTATTAAATCTCGAAACATACTTCACTGCCGGGGTAAAAGAAGTAAGAGCCTGGACATTTCATAAAGGATTTAAAGCTCCACAAGCTGCCGGAGTAATCCACACAGATTTCGAAAAAGGTTTTATAAAAGCAGAAGTAATTAAATACGAAGACTTTCTGAAATACGGCTCAGAACAAGCGGTTAAAGAGGCCGGAAAAATGGCAATGGAAGGAAAAGAATATATTGTTCAGGATGGCGATATCATGCACTTCAAATTCAATGTATAACATACCAATATGACCGAAGAATTAATCCAATTATTTGACTATACCGGAACATTCGCATTTACCGTAAGTGGTGCATTAGCAGCCGCAGAAAAGAAATTCGATTTGTTTGGTGGTCTTTTTTTAGGATTTGTTACGGCAATCGGAGGAGGCACGTTTCGCGACATGATGCTGGGGAACACTCCTGTTGCATGGCTTCACGACCTCACTTTTTTTTACATTATAATAGGTGCGGTTATTTTAACATTTCTGTTCAGACCAACCATAATTCGATTCCCAAAAGCTTTATTTTTCTTCGATACAATTGGTATTAGTGTTTTTACAATTATTGGCATACAAAAAGGAATGCAAGCAGAAATTCACATTCCGGTTGCTATTATGATGGGAATAACAACTGCTGTTGTCGGGGGAATTATTCGGGATGTTTTATGTAATGAAATACCATTAATTTTTCATAAAGAAATATATGCAACGGCTTGTTTAGTGGGTGGTATAACCTACACAATGCTTTTATTATCAAAAGTACCGGAATCAATAACAGTTTTGCTTGCTGCATTGATAATTTTTACTATTCGCACATTAAGCGTACGATACAACTGGACACTCCCGAAGTTTAAGTAGTTGATTTGCAAACGAAATTTCACGAATGGTATAAAACTAAACTATGAGGTGATTCGCTGCCAAGGAATAATACTATTATGTTAAGGATATAGATTATAGGCGAGCTCAAATAGATTCAGTAGAATAATCAAGCCCCACACAAAACAGTATCTCAACGATGTTAATTCTTTCGTGTCGTATCCTTGAAATTGTTTACTGACACCCTTTTCTTTTCCTAACTTCTTTACGACTTCGCATGACTTTGCGAGAAAAACCAACAACGACAACTCTAAAGATTCGAGCCTTGCGATTCAGCAGGATTTTAAATCATCAAAAAGACCAGCTCAACAAACCATAAGCAATAGCAAAATCTTCTCGTGCATTACTTACCAAACCATTAAAATACTGTCCTATACAGGAAATTTCAAAATTTTCTGCAAGAGAATATGAAACTGAGGGATTCAGAAAAAAGCCCCGTGAATCCACAAAACACATTCCCGACAAACCAACAGTGCATAATGGATTTATTGAATATTGTGCAGAAACATAGGCAGAAAACACATCGAAACTTATAGATTTTACCTGCCGGACTGTTCCGGGAGTACCACCACCCATGAATACAGAAGGGTTTTGCATAAGCAAAAACTCAAGGTTATGCACATCTGCATACTGATTGTACAAACATTCTGCTTGCAAAAATATACCCGAAGAGGTCATATAATCGGTTCCAAAACCAAAAAGAAGTGTCGGCATTGCGTCGCATATATACGAGTGCGGATAAAACATATTCATCTCACCCCGCACAGAAAAACCGTGTACATAACCCTCCCAACCAATTCCAGCAAAAAGTTCCTTGTCTTCAAAAACCCCGCCCACACACTGCACATCGTAACCACGCATATTCCACTTATACAACGCCCCGACAGTTACCGAACTATCAGTATTAATTTTTATTGCCCACTCTGCATGTGCTGTTTCATTAATATAATAAACCATTCGCAGTGC
>CAZLCY010000079.1:0-11200 GCA_964558075.1 uncultured Bacteroidales bacterium | reverse complement strand
CATCTGTTGAATCTGCAATTATAAATTTCAGATTTCGTATTGCTGTGTTGTATTGTGCGGTTTGTTTTACATATTGAGCCGTGTCTTCTAACCATGCATTTTGTACCTGAAGCATCTCGAATGTTGTGGCAACACCCAAATTTTGTAATTTTTTTTGATAATCATACCGTTCTTTCGAAACAGTTTGAATTTCACCTACAGATATCATAGCGTGTTTTTGAACGAGAACGGAATGATAAGCTTGGATTGTTGAATAAATTGTACCCTCAATTAGTGCACGAACATTCCCTTCTGAAATTTTTTCGAGATATTCAAGTTTTTCTTTTTCAATAACTGCTGAGAATCCATCAAAAAGAGTCCATTGTAATGCTACTTCGTTTGAAAAACGCTTTTGTATATTATCGCTGTTGTTTGGTGTTTCATCGAGAGCATCATAATTTATATGACTTGCTGTAGATGTAAAGGTCAGCATTGGTATGCCTCCGGTATTTCCCCAACTGTTATTTATAGAAGCTATAGTTTCGGAGTTTTTCGAAATAAGAATCGAAAAATTGTTTTTCAAAGCTAAATCAATTGCACGTTCCAGACTAAGACTGTCTTGTGAAAATGCTGAAATTGAATACAAAAAACTTAGGATTATGTATATTATTTTTTGTGTCATGCTTCTGATTCTAGTTGTGAGATTCGTGATTTTTCAAGATTATTTACATCAACATCTTCTCTGTTTTTCATTTCTCCGGTACGGATGTATGCAATAAGCCTTCGTATGTCGTTTGCAACAATTATCATAACGGGGAATAGCAGTAATAAGAAAATGGTTCCAAATAACACTCCGTAGGCAAGTGAAATTGCCATTGGAATTAAAAATTGTGCCTGAATACTGGTTTCAAATATTATTGGCATAAGTCCTGCAGTTGTGGTTACTGAAGTTAATAAAATTGCTCGTAATCTTGATTTTCCGGCAAGAATTGTTGATTCGTATATAGAATTACCTTCTCGCACATAATCGTTATATCGCGACAGAAATACTACCGAATCGTTTATTATAACTCCGGTTAGTGCGATAACACCGTGTAAACTCATAAGAGACATGATTTTGTCATGAAATATATGTCCCCATATAGACCCAAATGCTGCAATAGGAATAATGAGAATGACAATAATAACTTGTCCCGAATTTCTAAAATGGATAAGGAGTATTATTATAATTATGGCAAATGCGAGTGCAAATCCTCTTGAAATACTTGTACCAACTTCTTTACCGAATTTTGCTTGTCCTTCAAAATTGAGATAAACTCCCGGATATTTCTCATGTACTTTTGGTAGAACTTCGTCTTGAATACGTGTTATCATATTAGTGACACTCGCTTTCGGGTCGATCATTTCAGCTTCAATTCGTGTTTCTCGTTTTCCGTCTAAATGCTGTATTGCAACAGGACCTCGTTCGATGTTAAAAGAAATTAATTCTGACAGAGCAACCTCACCTTGTTTTGTTTTAATTTTAATATTTTCAAGTTGTCCTATATACATTCGGTCTTCTGCCGGATATTTCAGCCATACTCGTATTTCATTTCGTCCTTCTTGAATTCGCTGAATTTGTTCTCCATAAAAACCTTGACGAATTTGATTTGCAATAAAAAATTCGGAAAGACCGAGAAAATGGGCTTTGTCTTTGAGTTTGATTTTAATTTCTCGTTTGCCGAGCGGATTATTTTCTTTTACATCTTTTAATTCATTATATGTTGATAATTCTTTGATTACCATTTCTTTTGCTTCTTGTATTTTTTCAATGTCGCGAGACATTACACTGATTGAGATTGGTGCACCCCATCTGTTTCGTGCTCCTACGGAGTATTTCTTAACTTCGGGAAGTGTGCCGAGTTTGTTTTGAATACTTTGTGCTATTTCCTCAGAAGCAACGGGAATTCCTTCGAGTTCGATAGGGGAGATATCTACCATACCGGCATGTGCACCAACTTCTTCCCCATCAAAAGCATATCCAACGCGCGATGAGTAATTGTCAATTATGGGGATTAAGCTGTCATATTTTGCAATGATGTATTCCTGATATTTTTCGGTAAATTCTTTGCTTGTTTCTTCAACTGCCCGTTCGACTTTTTCAATGTGTTCGTAGGTCTCGCCACTGCCACTTCCGGGTGTAAAGGCAATGTTAACATTAAAATCATCAAATGAAATATGCGGAAAGATAGTTGTTTGTATTATTTCGCCTCTGAATAGTCCTATTGTTATTAATGAAAATAATACCGGTATCCCTATAATGACAACATATCGCCAGCGTATAGCCCAACGAATATATCGGTCGTAAACTTTTGAACGGAGAAATTGAAATAGTGTGTCAATATGTTTTTTGAAGCCTTTATTTTTATTTTCCAAACTTTTTTTGTCTAAAATTCGTGGAGATGATAAATGTGCGGGTAATATGAAAAAGGCTTCTATTAATGACAGAGCAAGGCTTAGTATTACTATGATTGCCATTTCTACCATCATTTCCATGCGACCACCCATAAGAAATAATAAGGGGGAGAATGCAACGATGGTGGTGCTTATTGATGTCGTGATTGCCGGTAAAACTTCCATTGTTCCATCGATTGCAGCACGAGCGGGTGTTTTACCTCTTTCAAAATGGGAATAAATATTTTCTCCGATAACAATTCCGTCATCTACTAAAATTCCGATAACGAGAATCATGCCGAATAAAGACATCATGTTTATGGTAACACCCATAAAATTACCAATAATAAACATTGCGAGAAATGAAAAGGGAATTCCCCATGCAACCCAAAGCGACAGTTTAAAGCTTAAAAATAGTGAAAGTGATAATATTACCAAAAGAAGTCCGATAAATCCATTTTCCAAAACCATGTCTAAACGTTCAAATAATCGGTCTAAATGACGACGAAGAACGGTAAGGTGGACTTCTGAATGTGAAGCATTGAATTTTTTTACATATGCATCGCAGACTTCGGTTATCGTTTGTAAATCTTCATTGTTTAACTTTTTTATGTTTATATATAATGCTTGTTTTCCGTTTATTCTGGTTGGATAATAAGTCTCTATTACTCTTTTTTCGACTGTTGCAATATCTTGTAGGCGAACAATAGCACCGGTTTGGTTTCCGCGAACAACAATGTTTTTCAGTATATTCGGATCTGTTGTTCGCGAGCGAAGTCTAATTAGCATTTCCTGATTGTTGTTCCGTATTTCTCCTCCACTAAGGTCACGGTTGTTCATTGCAACAGCCTGTGCAATTTCGTCAAATGTAATGTTGTATCGCAGGAGTTGTTCTTCTTTAATTTCAATAGCTAATTCAATAGTGGGATTGTTCCAAATATCAATTTGGCTTATTTTTCCGGTTTGTAACAGCTCGTCTTCTATTTGTTCAGCATATTTTTTGAGCGTAAGAATATCTACATCCCCCAATATTGCAAAACGATATGCGTGGCTTGTGTTTCGAACTTTGTATACTGACGGACGTTCTGCTCCGGAGGGAAACCCGGCAATGCCATCTACAGCATTTTTAACCTCAGTTAATACTTCGTCAATGTCAGCTGTTCCGGTTGTTTCTATAGAAATATGAGCTGAATTTTCGCGGCTGCTTGAGCTAACTTCTTTGATACCGGCAATACCATGAATAGCTTCTTCAACTAAGGAAGTAACTCCTTCTTCCATTTCAACGGGAGATGCACCGAGATACTGAACGTTAACAATAATGGTGCGTGATGAGATTTCCGGAAAAAAAGAAAGTTTCATGCTGTTTATTGCAAAAAAACCACCAATACTTACTATTGCAATTATAAGATTTGCGTAAAACGGATAACTGATAAAGAGATTAATTATTTTTCGCATAATTTAGTTTGATTCAGTATACGTTAAAACTTTCATTTTTTCTTGTGCACTAACAAGAGGTTCTATTACTACAGAATCACCTACGGGAACACCTTGTACAAGAAAAAAGTCAGTACCGGTTTTTATGATTGTGAGTTCTTGTTTATGCAATTTTCCTTGTTTTACGGTATACACACAAGAATCTTCAATTATCGCATTTCGAGGGATTTGCAATACCTCTTGTATTGTTTCTCCCGAAATAGAAACAGAAACATATTCGCCGCTTATCATACTTCCATCATTGTGTGTTGTAATATACACACTGCGTGCTTGTGTTTCAGGATTTATATAATTTGCGATTCGCTCAACTTTTCCTTTCCACGAACGGCTGAGCTGATTTGAAATAATTGTTACAGACTGACCTGTTTGTATCCATGTTGCTTTTTGTATGTCAATCGGAACTTCTACTTCGAACCTGTCTGTGCGTATAATACTTATTATTTTATTTCCCGGATTCATATATGCTCCGGGCTGATTGTAAACGGCATTTATTGTTCCCGAAAAGGGTGCTGTAATTGTATGTTTTGATAAGGTGTATTCCATTTTTTTGATAGAATAATACTCACTTAAAATGCCTTTGCTTGCTAAGAAAACTTCAATTTTTTTATGTGAAAAATCGGGTAATTTCGGAAAAATTTTTTCGCTCGATAATTCATTCGCAAACGAATCAATTTTTTTGTAATCTTCCGGGAAATCTATTTGAATGTCTGGAAGTATGCGTGTTAATGAGGCAACAAATGAACTTTTTTGGGCTTGTAGCGAAAGTCGTGTTTCGGTATTATTTATCTGTACCAAAATATCTCCTTTCGAAAAACGTATTCCTTCTTTGAGTGAAATGTTTCCTTCAAGTATTTTTCCTGATGCTTCGGCAACCACATCTACTTCTGAGTACGAACGTAATTGCCCCGAACTGGTAATGTCTGTTTTGTGCTGTGTGTAGTCTGCCGGTTTTACCAACACATTTATTTTTTGTTTTTCTTTCGCTCGTGCAGGCGATTTTGGTTTTTGAGCTTCAAAAACCCGAAGTAAAATAAATCCCAAAGCTATAATTACTATGAGTGCTATTATTCCCATAAGTGCTTTTCGCTGAAAAGAAAACCGTGTATGTTTCATTTGTTGATTGTTATTCGATTTTTAAAGGTTAAATCGTTTGTTTAATTCTGACAAAAATATAAGTATTTATTGTAATTAAGTAATCTAATAGATAAACTTTAAATTATACCCGATGAATGGCTTGTTTTACTTGTTCAGTATTTCGCTATAAAAGTCGAAAATCTTTGTGTACATATATATCCTCGAATTTTTCCCAAATAGAGAGTGTTCATCGTTGGTCATCGGAACAAAACGAATATCTTTTTTGTTGTTTATGAGTTCCCGGTTAAGTAAATATGAATGTGTTGTATGCACATTGTCGTCTCCCGTACCATGAATAATTAGAATTGGGGTTATAATTTGATTGGCACAACTGAGAACGGAACTGTTTGTATATCCGTTTGGATTTAATTTGGGGGTTTGCATGTATCGTTCGGTATAAATGGCATCATAAAGTGACCAATCTGTAACCGGAGCAATACAAACTGCCGCATCTATTAGTTTCGGGTATGTTGCACTTGTCAGAGCCGATAAATATCCCCCATAACTCCACCCTTCAATCCCAATTTTGGAAGTGTCGGCGTGTGGAACTGAATGTAGATTTTTAATTGTATGAGCAATATCTTCTGTTTCGTATGTCCCTAATTTTAGGTATGTTTGTTTGCGAAAATCAGAATTTCGTCCTATTACACCACGACAATCTACGGCAATAACCATATAGCCTTGTTGTGCCAAAAATTGATGCCAATACATATCATAACTGAATTTATTGAGTACTTTTTGTGAGGTTGGGCCGCCATAGATACTGAGAATAACCGGATATTTTGTCCGTTTTTTTGGATTTGCGGGTACAATTTTCCATGCCAACAAAGAGTCTTCGTCAGGATGTGGAATGCTGAAAAATTCTTTTTCAGAAAATGAATCAAACAGATTGGTAAGATGAGAATTGTCGAACCAGCTGTATTGAATTGTGCCTCGAGAATTAATTACAGAAACCTTTGGTGGTGTGTTTGCCGTAGAAAAATTATGGATTCCGAAAGAACAATCCGAATTAAAATAAATGTCGTGAGTTCCTCTTTCGGAGCATATTTCTGTCATTGTGCCGGCAGTGTTTACCGAAAAAATATATCGGTCTGTGGGAACATTATTTGTGGCGGCAAATAGTATTTGTTTTGTTTTGTGATTGTATCCATATACATCGGTAATAATGCCGGAATTTTTTGTGAGTTGTGAAATATGTCCTTTTGTATAATCGTATAAATGAATATTGGTAAATCCGTCACGGTCATCAGTTACAATAAATTCAGACTCATTAAGAGGTGTGAAATGTGTTGGTATATCGCAATATGCTGCATGGGAGTATGAGTATATAGTGTGTGCTGTTTGGCTTGTAATACTATAGGCTATTATTTTTATATTTTGTTGTAATCTGTCAAGCAGGGTTATTGCTAAAGTTGAGGAATCAATCCATGAAAATTCGGGAATGTAATCGTATTTGGTAGGAATAAGGATTTTTGTGTTCTGTTTTCGGTCAATAGAATATATGTATAAAGAAACATGAGGAATAGAGTCGCCTGCTTTTGGATAGGGGAAGTTTGTGTATTCTGTCTGCCCGTGTGTGTAATATGGAATTGACGTGTGTGGAACAGAACGTTCATCAAAAGAAAGATATGCTATTGTGGAGCCTGTTTGATTCCAAGAATATCCGGATGTCAATTCAAATTCTTCTTCATATACCCAATCAGGATGACCATTTATTATTTGGTTTTCTGTTCCGTTTGTGGTAATGGGAAAAATAGTATCGCTACTTTTTAAGTACAAATTATTATTATAAAAAAAACAAATATTTTCGAGAGAAGTAGGAGAGTATTGTGGATTTTGAACCGGAATTGTATCAAATAGTGTTGAGAATCTTTGTGTTGTTGTATCGTATTCAAGAAAAATAGCAGAGTATGAATCTCTTCGAATGGGGGAGAGTTGTGTGCCAATTAATAAGCGAGATGTTGAGTGAGGTGGATAAATAAAACTTTGAGCGTATATTGAATCGGGAATTTCAAGAAATAGAGTGTGTTTATTTTGTGTGTAGTTTTTGTGTACTATTTTGTTTTGGTAAAGGAATGAGAATGCGTTTTTCTGCGGAACGTGTTTTATTTTTGGAGCGTACACCGGGTAATATTCATATGTTTCCCATATTTCCGATAATGTTAATGAGTTATTTTGTGTGAAAGCTCTGTTTTCTAACCCGGCATACAAAAAAACACATATACCAAAAAGAATAGCTTTCGGGTATATGTGTTTGAATAATCGATTCATTTTCTTCAATATTGTTAGTGACGAATATTTTCAAGAATAATTTCATCTTTCGCTTTTTTTCCTTCAGCAAGATTTATTGCTGTTTCTATAAGAGCTAAATGAGAATATGCCTGAGGGAAATTGCCAAGCAATCGTTTCGTTTTAAAATCAATATCTTCACTAAACAGACCAAGATGATTACTA
This sequence comes from uncultured Bacteroidales bacterium, assembly GCA_964558075.1. GTDB lineage: Bacteria > Bacteroidota > Bacteroidia > Bacteroidales > UBA1715 > JAQICB01. The sequence continues at coordinate 3,706 of CAZLCY010000079.1, read as the reverse complement.
TACGAAAGAAGCTGTTCGAAAATTGAGCGAGCTTCATTTTTTTCACCAATAGCCCAGAGGCTGTTAATAAGCCAAAATGTGCAAATGGTAAAAGAAGAACTTGGTGTTCCAAAATCATCTTTATTTTTATATCGATACATCAAACCGTCTTCACACAAGTCTTTTTGGGTTGCTTTTACCGTTTGAATAAAACGAGGATTTTTATCTTCAACAAAGCCATAATTATTCATGAGTAAATTAGCTGCATCCAAATCTTTTGAACCATACGATTGTGTATACGACTGAATCTCTTCATTCCAAGCATGTGTTTCAATATCATATTTTATTTCGTCTGCAATATATTGCCATTTTGTTGCATGGTCAAACATAGTGAGAATTTCAGCTATTTTTATAGCACGATCCATTGCAACCCAACACAGAACTTTTGAGAAGGTGAAATGCTTGTTTTCTGAACGAATTTCCCAAATCCCTTTATCCGGTTCTTTCCAATTATCATTTACAATTCGAACAATACTTCTGGTTATTGTCCACAACATTTCGCTGTTGTCCAATGATGTTTTGAAGTATTCGAACTGTTGATAGATTACGTCCATTAAAATACCGTAAATATCATTTTGTTTTTGTACATATGCGGCATTTCCTATTCGTACCGGAGCAGAATTTTCATATCCTGTTAAGTGGTCGAGTGTTCTTTCAAAAAGTTCTTTTTCCCGGTTAATGCCATACATTATTTGAATTTTCTCGTCTTTATCGGGTATAATGTCGATAATAAAATTCATGAAACGCTTAACGGTATTTTTTTGTCCGAGGTCAAACATTACTTTTATTACCATAGAGGCATCACGAATCCAGCAAAAACGATAATCCCAGTTGCGTTCTTCTCCAATTGTTTCGGGAATAGATGTGGTGACAGCCGCCAATACAGCTCCCGATTTATCGTAACTTAACATTTTGAGAACCAGCGCGCTGCGAGAGATTTCTTTTCGGTATTGAGAATATTGCGTAAGTGCATCTTCCCAATTGAGCCAATACACCTTTGTTCGTTGTAATTTTAAATACTGACGTTCGGTATTTTGCAATAAAAGTTTTTGATGGTAACTTACCAAACAGTATGCATCTTGGGTAAGAGTTATTTCTCGAGATTCCAAAATATCATCTTTATCAAAAGACGAATATAAATAGAGAGAATCGTACGCTCCTTCTTGCGTGGATGTTTTTATATACGGTCCGTGCTTTTTGTGTTCACATATGCAGTTTGCATATTCCAATTTCGGATTATATACGATTTTAAACGATGGCTCCCCGACGATGTGTTTGAAATAGCGAATTATGTCGGGCGGAGTATACATGACGTTTTCTTGTCTATATCGCGGCATAAAATCCTGAATTTCGAAAATATCTTTTCCGTTAGAAAAAGTGGTATTTAAGATATTTGTTTTATCAAGATATTTTTGACTTATAGTATATGAGTCATCAACAATTATTTCAAAAGACCCTCCTTTATTTGTATCTAATATTTTTGCAAAAACTGATGAGGAATTAAATTCCGGTAAACAACACCAGTCTATTGAACCTGTTTTAGAAATTAACGCTGCCGTTCTACAATTCCCTATTACTCCGTAATCTAGCGTATTCATTATGATTTTTATAAAATTATTGTGTTATTGTTTGTAAAAAATTTCGTACATCTTTGTATGTGTCAATGTAGTAACGGGCAACCGTGTTGTTTGTTCCTACTTTTATGGTAATTGCTTCCTGAGGTAGTTTTTTGAATAAAAACTCGTCTGTCCAGTCATCTCCAATTGCCATAATACAATCTGCTTTTTCATGCTGTGATAAAAATTCAAGTGCTGCTGCACCTTTGTTTATACCAATGGTTTTAATTTCAATTACTTTGCTTCCTTCAAGAATTTCAAGATTATGATTCACAATCAAACTCGATATATCTTCTTTTAGCTCAAGAGCACGTAATACACCCAATTCAATATCGGCTTTGCGATAGTGCCACACCAAAGAAAATTCTTTTTCTTCTATTAAACTTCCCGGAGTTCTATCTACATAAGATTCCAATACATGTCGAATGCTGTCTTTCCACTCCAGATTTCCAACATTTTTGGGAATCCATTCTGTGCCGGCTTGTTTTACCCATGCCCCATGTTCAGCAATTAAATGATATTTTTTCGAACCAAACCATTCATTAAACGTTTCTTTCGATCTGCCACTAATGAGCACAATTTCTGTTTGTGGCAATGTTTGTAATTTATCGAGAAGAACATATAGTGGTTTGTCTGGTTTTGCTTCGAGAGGATCTTCATAAAATCGTTGCAATGTCCCGTCGTAGTCAAGGAAAATAACCCGTTGTGTAGCTTTATTAATACGTGTTAATAAGTTTTGCGAAACAGTTGGTGACAATTTTTTAATCTGATATTCAGATAATCTTTCGCGAGTTTTATCAAGGGTTTTCATAAAGTCATTTGCCCAGGCAAAAATATCATACCGTTTCAATCGATTTCGCATAGATATATTGGCTTCTTTTTGTTCATTTTCGGGTGTTGTGAGAGCTTTATGTATTGCCTCAACCATATCGTTTATATTGTTCGGGTTTACCGAAATAGCCTCACCTAATTCTTTCGAAGCACCTGCCATCTCACTTAATATAAGCACACCTTTGTGATTGATTTGTGTTGCAAGATATTCTTTTGCAACGAGATTCATTCCGTCACGCAAAGGGGTAAGCAGAGCTACGTCCGATGAGGTGTATAGCTCAATTAAATGGTCAAATGGTACCGAGCGATAGAAGTAAATAATCGGACTCCACTGCATGGTTCCGTATTCGCCGTTAATACTTCCTACAAGAACATCTACCTCTTTTCGGAGGTTTTGATATTCTTCAACATCGGTTCTAGACGGAACGGTTAGCAGAATAAGAGAAACCTTTTCTAAATATTGCGGATATTTTTCTAAAAATGCTTTGAATGCTCTTAGTCGGTTCGGAATACCTTTGGTGTAATCAAGACGGTCGATAGATAACATTAATTTTCTGTCCGATGTTTCTAATAAATATTTATCAAGATCACGATGTTCTTTTGAGCGTTCCTGAATAGGTTTTGTTTGGGTTTCGTAAGCTTTGTCGTGAAATAGCTGAAAGTCAATGCCCATTGGAAATACGTCAACAAAAACCCGTCTGTTTTCGTGTGTTATTTTGTTAAATTCAACATCACAGCCTTTAAGACGACGCACAGAGCTGATAAAGTGACGTGCGTAATCGTATGTGTGGAATCCAATTAAGTCGGCTCCTAATAAGCCCGAAATAATTTCATCTCGCCACGGAAGAATACGGAACACCTCGTATGATGGAAATGGAATGTGAAGGAAAAAACCAACATGTAAGTCGGGTCGTTTTTCTTTTAGCATTTGAGGGACCAATAATAGTTGATAATCCTGAATCCAAACCGTGTCACCTTTTTGGGATTCTTTTATAATTGCTTCGGCAAATAATCGATTTACTTCGGTGTATGCATGCCAAAATTTTTCGTCGAAAATGGTGAATTGTGTGAAATAATGAAAAAGCGGCCATAATGTTGCATTACTAAATCCGTCGTAATAGTTGCTTACAAGTTCTTCCGATAAGAATATCGGTGAACAAAATTCGGGTTCGAGCTTTTTTATAACTTCTTTTTGTTTTTTTGTGCTGTCTGTAATTATT
>CAZLCY010000078.1:0-11314 GCA_964558075.1 uncultured Bacteroidales bacterium | reverse complement strand
TTTTCTTATTACTTAATTTATTAAAAATGTTGAAAATTGTAAATAAAACCATCGATTTAGGTGATGGGCGAACTATAGAAATTAAAACAGGAAAGTTAGCAAAACAAGCTGATGGATCAGTTGTTGTGAAAATGGGTAAAACAATGTTGTTGGCAACGGTGTGTTCCGCACAGGATGCACGTCCGGATGTTGATTTTATGCCTCTTTCTGTAGAATATAAAGAAAAATTTTCTGCTATGGGACGTTTTCCCGGTGGTTTTTTGAAACGTGAAGGTCGTCCGAGTGATTCGGAAATTCTTGTTTCTCGTCTTGTTGACCGTGCTTTACGTCCGCTATTTCCGAAAGATTTTCATGCAGAAACATTTGTTACAATTCAATTAATTTCTGCTGAAACTGAAGTTCTTCCTGATTGTTTGGCCGGACTTGCTGCTTCTGCCGCACTTTCGGTAAGCGATATTCCTTTTGAGGGACCTATTTCAGAGGTTCGTGTTGGTCGTGTTAATGGTCAATTGGTTGTTAATCCTTCATTTTCTCAATTAGCTGAGGCTGATATTGATATTATGGTCGGTGCAACTTATGATAATGTGCTTATGATTGAAGGGGAGATGAAAGAGATTTCTGAAGAAGAGATGTTGGAAACTATTGCTTTTGCTCATGAAGCTATTAAAAAACAATGTGAGGTTCAGATAGAGCTTGCCAAAGAAGTAGGTAAAGAGATCAAACGTGAATATTCTCATGAAGAAAATGATGAGGAACTTGAGAAACGTGTTCGTGATTTTGCCTTTGATAAAATATATGCTATTGCTTCTCAAGGTATCAATGCAAAAGAAGTACGAGCTGAAGAATTTAAAAAAATTGAAGAAGAATTTATGGCAACATTCTCTGAAGAGGAGCTTGCTGAATTAAATAAATCTTTGTTCTCTCGATATTTTCATGATGTTCAAAAAGATGCTGTTCGTAAATCTATTCTTGATACGCAAATTCGAATTGATGGAAGACAAACTACGGAAATTCGTCCTATTTGGTGTGAGGTTGATTATTTGCCTGCTGCTCATGGGTCTGCAATTTTCACAAGGGGAGAAACGCAGTCTCTTACTTCGGTGACTTTAGGAACAAAATTAGATGAAAAAATCATTGATGATGTGATGCTTCGTTCAAAAGAACGTTTTTTTTTGCATTATAATTTTCCTCCTTTTTCAACAGGAGAAGCTCGTCCATACAGAGGTGTTGGGAGACGTGAGGTTGGTCATGGAAATTTAGCCTATCGTGCACTTAAAGGTATCCTTGATGTTGGAGAAGACAATCCGTATACAATTCGTGTTGTCTCTGATATTTTAGAATCAAACGGCTCATCTTCTATGGCAACTGTTTGTGCAGGTTCATTAGCACTTATGGATGCAGGTATCCGAATTAAAAAACCGGTTACCGGTATTGCGATGGGTCTTATCTCTGATAAAAGTACGGGAAAACATGCAATTTTATCTGATATTCTTGGTGAAGAGGATCATTTAGGTGATATGGATTTTAAAGTCTGTGGTACACGTGATGGAATTACTGCAGTGCAAATGGATATAAAAATAGATGGTCTTTCTCAAGAGTTAATGACCGAAGCTCTTTCACAAGCTCGTGCAGGAAGATTACATATTATGGATAAAATCACGGAAACTCTGGCAAAACCTCGTCCTGAGTTTAAAGATCATGCCCCTCGTATTGAAAAACTTATTAATGACAAAGAATATATCGGTGCTATTATCGGTTCAGGAGGAAAGAATATTCAAGAATTACAAAGCAGAACAAATTCTGTTATTACTATAGAAGAAATTGATGGTAAGGGTGAAGTTGAAATTTTTGGTACCGATAAAAAGGGAATCGAAGAGGCTAAAGATTATATTGCCGGATTAACTGCAGAACCGGAGATTGGGAAAGTGTACAATGCAACGGTTAAAACAATAGTTCAGTTTGGTGCATTTCTTGAATTTATGCCTCAGCGTGATGGTTTACTGCATGTTTCGGAAATTGATTGGAAACGTGTAGAAAATGTTACGGATGTATTAAAAGAAGGGGATGTGATAGAGGTCAAATTGTTGGGAATTGACCGAGGTAAATACAAACTATCTCGAAAGGTTCTTTTGCCGAAACCCGAGAAAAAAGATTAATTTTAAAGCTGTCGTAAGACAGCTTTTTTTTTATGTCAGATTTCATAATTTGTGTATATTTGTGATGAAATAAATGAGTGTATTGTTCGTTACTTTCAATACAAATTATAATTGATGTATGAATTTATCCCGTTTTTTATATTTTCTTGTATGTGCTTTATTATCCCTTTTATTATTGACTCACTGTACATCTCAGAAAAAGTTGGTAAAAAAAGCCGAAACCGCATATGAAAAAGGGGAGTATTATACTGCACTTAATTTGTATGAGCAGGTGGTAGATGCTGAAAAGTCATATGCAGGAAAAAAACCGTACTATTTTAAAATTGCAGAGTGTTATCGTTTTTTAAATAATTCGCGAAGAGCTGAATCGTATTATCGTAGAGCTGCTCGGAGAACACGAGAAAAAACCTTGCAATATAAATATGGTCAGGTTTTGTTGCAGAATGGAAAGGTTTCTGATGCTTTAGCAGCATTTGAACAATACAAAAAAGAAAATCCGAAAGATTCTCGTGTTGAAAATGCAATAGCCTCGTGCAGCCTTGCTGTTGAATGGGTCGATAATCCGACACGATATATCGTTGATGATGTGCGTGAAATGAGTGAATTCAGAGATAATGATTTTGCTCCGGCATATGCTTCCGGTGATTTTACAACTATTTATTTTACTTCTTCGAGACCACGAGATGAAAATGAAAAAAAGGTCGAGATAAATCCCGTCTCGGGCATGAATTATACCGATGTTTATGAGATTCGTCACGATAGGCGAGGTAGATGGACAGATCCTGTATTAGTTCGTGACACAACTGTGCTGTCTGATTTTGATGATGGCACTCCTTCTTTTAATGCAAGTAAGACTGAAATGTATTTTACTCGCTGTATACAGGAGTTTGATAAAAATGTTGGCTGCCAAATATATAAAACAGAACTTAAAGGTGGTGGTTGGAATAATCTGACACGGTTAGAAATAGTTCCTGATAGTATTTCTGTTGGGCATCCTACTATTTCTGCTGATGGCTTAACTTTGTATTTTGCTGCTCGTATTCATGGAGGTCATGGAGGATCTGATATTTGGATGGTTACCCGAGATTCTGATGTGTCTGCGTGGGGAACGCCCGTTAATTTAGGGACACCAATCAACACGGAAGGAAATGAAATGTTTCCGTATATTCGTGAGGATGGGGTGTTGTTTTTTTCATCTGATTTTCACCCCGGAATGGGCGGTTTAGATATTTTTAGGGCAGTTCAAAGTGAATTAGGTCAGTGGGATGTGTATAATATGCAATATCCTGTAAATTCTCATAAAGATGATTTTGGTATCATTTTTCAAGGCAGTACCGAGAAAGGATTGTTTTCATCGAATAGGAAAGGCTCTCGAGGTACTGATAATATCTATTCTTTTGAATTACCTGAATTAGAAATTGTTGTCCGGGGTAAATTAATCGATTCTGATACTAAAAAACCTATTGAAGAGGGCGAGGTTACCTTAGTAGGGAGTGATGGTTCTATTCAAACTGCAAAAACGCGTGTTGGTGGTGTTTATAGTTTTGATTTGGATCAATATATCGATTATATTGTTGTGGGATCGTATGAAGGGTATTTGAAGAATAAGATACAAATATCTACTGTAAATATTAGTGATAATAAGACGTTTGAAAAAAATATTGAGTTGATGACTATGAGCAAACCGATAGAGATTCCAAATATATTTTATGAATCCGGACAGTGGTCACTTAACGATGAGTCTAAAAAAGCTTTACAAATGTTGTCGAAATTATTGTCTGATAATCCGAATGTTACTATTGAGATTGGTGCACATACCGATATGGTTGGTGATGAGGATGCAAATATGAAATTGTCTCGTTTGAGGGCTCAGGGAATAATTGATTATTTAAAAGAACATGATTATGACCCCGATCGTTTTGTTGCGAAGGGGTATGGTGAGTCTATGCCTATGGAGGTGACCGAAGAAATAGCCCGGTTAGATACGTCTTTTGTTGTCGGAAAGCTGTTAACTCCTGAATATATACAAACTTTGCCGGATGATGCACAAGAAATAGCGAATCAAGTAAATCGACGTACCGAAATTAAAATTTTATCCACAAATTACATTCCCAATTTAGAGTATTTTTTGCGTCAGAAAAATAGTATCTCTTCTTCTCGGTAAGCTTCTTTGTTTTCTCAAGGAGACTGCGTATATTTGTCAATCTTTTTATTTAAAAAGTAAATATTTTAAGTCAATATTTTTAATTAAAAGTTTACATATATGAAATTATTAGAAGGTAAAACTGCTCTTGTAACGGGTGCTGCTCGTGGAATTGGTAAAGCTATAGCTTTACGATATGCCGCTGAAGGATGTAATGTTGCATTCACTGATTTGGAATATAATGAAACAGCTCAAAATACTGAAAAAGAACTTACGGCTTTGGGTGTGAAAGCTAAAGGTTTTGCTTCAAATGCCGCAAATTTTGATGACACTCAAAATGTGGTGAAAAATATTCTCGAAGAATTTGGAAGAATTGATATTTTAGTGAATAATGCCGGTATAACCAAAGATGGTGCACTTAAGCGAATGACAGAAGATCAATGGGATGCTGTGATTGCAGTTAATCTTAAATCTGTGTTTAATTTTACCAAAGCAATTCAACCGATTATGTGGAAACAAGCAGGTGGTAGTATTGTAAATATCAGTTCTGTTGTTGGTGTTTCCGGAAATAAAAACCAGGCAAATTATTCTGCTTCTAAAGCCGGAATGATTGGTTTTACGAAATCTATTGCAAAAGAATTAGGTGCTCGCAATATTCGTTCGAATGCCGTGGCTCCCGGTTTTATTATGACAGAAATGACTGCTCAATTACCCGATGCTGTTATTGAAGAATGGAAAAAACAAATTCCGCTTAATCGTCCGGGTACTGCCGAAGATGTTGCAAATGTGTGCGTGTTTTTGGGTTCTGATATGTCTGCGTATGTTACCGGACAAGTTATTCCTATTTGTGGCGGATTACAAATATAATTGAGAACAGGAAAATATGTCCCAGGCTCAGATTATATTAGAAAAGTTAGAGCAAAAGTTTTCGCACGAACCCGAATATATTCAAGCACTTTCTGATTTTTTTTCGTCTATTGAAGATTTTTATGAATCGCAGGAAAAATATCAGAAAGCTAATATATTAGAACGGATGGCGATACCGGATAAAATTATTTCATTTCAAGTTCCCTGGCTTGACGATAATGGTAATATTCAGGTAAATATGGGGTATCGGGTGCAATTTAATAATGTGCTCGGACCGTATAAAGGTGGTCTGCGTTTTCATCCTAGTGTTAATGTGAGTATTTTGAAATTTCTTGGCTTTGAACAGGTTTTTAAAAATAGTTTAACAACTCTTCCCTTAGGCGGAGGAAAAGGTGGAGCCGATTTTGATCCGAAAGGAAAATCAGATACTGAAATTATGCGATTCTGTCAATCGTTTATGCTTCGATTGTGGTGGGATATTGGTCATAATATGGATGTGCCTGCCGGTGATATTGGTGTGGGGCGACGGGAAATAGGATATTTATATGGCATGTATAAACGACTCACTCGTCAGCATGTTGGTGTTATTACCGGTAAAGGTCTTGATTGGGGCGGTAGTCGTATTAGACCCGAGGCTACCGGATATGGTGTGGTGTATTTTTTGGAAAATATGCTTGCATCTAATAATGATTCTATTGCCGGAAAACGCATTATTATTTCCGGATTTGGTAATGTTGCATGGGGGGCGGTTAAAAAAGCTGATGAACTTGGTGCAAAAATTATTGCTATTTCCGGTCCTGATGGTTTTGTGCACGATCCTCACGGGATTCATGCCGAAAAAATTGAGTATTTACTCGAATTACGTGCGACAAATAATGATATTATTCGTCCTCTTGCTCAAAAGTATAATTTACTCTATGACCCTAATAGAAAGCCGTGGAATATCCCGTGTGATATAGCAATTCCCTGTGCTAAGCAAAATGAAATTGAAGAGGAGGATGCACGTCATTTAATTAAAAATGGTTGTCAATATATTGTAGAAGGTGCTAACATGCCGTGTTGTCATAAAGCGGTTGAGTTGATAAAAAAATCCGGTATCAGATATGCACCGGGGAAGGCTTCAAATGCCGGTGGTGTTGCTGTCTCCGGACTAGAGATGACACAAAACTCCGAACGATACACATGGTCTGCCGACGGTGTGGATGATAAATTACGACGTATTATGAATGAAATTCATGACACCTGTTCGCATTATGGAATACAGCCAAACGGAAGTGTTGATTATGCTGACGGAGCAAATATTGCCTCTTTTATTAAAGTGGCAGATGTAATGTGTGAACTCGGTATATAATAAAAAAAAATCGTACATTTGTATAAGTATAATAATTTTTTAATACTACAATTATGAAAGAGTTAACAAAAGAAATTGCTGAACGAATAAAAACAACAAGGGAAAATTTAGGTATGAGTCTCGATGAGGTTGCGAATCAGACGAATATTAATAAATATGAATATGAGGATTATGAATCGGGACAAATAGATATACCGGTAAGTGCTATTTTAAATATTGCAAATTGTTTTAAAATTGATATTTCAATGTTGTTGACCGGTGATAAACCTACTGAAATAGGATACTCGGTGACTCGAAAAGGAGACGGTGTTAGTGTTGAGCGTCATCAACGATATAAATATCAGGCTCTTGCACATAATTTTGTGAATAAATTAGGAAAACCTTTTATTATTACAATAGATGCAAGCGACGAAGAAGTTCACTTTAATAATCATTCCGGACAAGAATTTATTTATGTCTTGGACGGACATATTAAAATTTACTTTAAAGATGAGGTTGTTGACCTAAAAGAAGGTGATAATGTTTATTTTGATGCAAATATCCCTCATGCCTTAAAAACTGAAAATGGTCAGCGTTCTCGCTGTTTAGCGGTTGTGTTTTAGGAGTATAATATATACACAAAAGAATATATAAAAAGGGGCAATTATTCAATTGCCCCTTTTTGTGTTTATTATGTATATTTTTCTGACCCTTATAAATCAATATCCCCATCTGCATTCATATAAATAAAGTATCCTTCTCCCGGAGATAAGGTTTCTAATGTGCCGGAAGTTTGATCTTTAAATGCATCAAAGTTTTTGATAGTTTCAGTATCGCTCCAAATAGGAGACAATATTGTTTGTAAATCACCGTCACTTGCTTGTGGATAACCCATTAAATTCCAGCCTTGTTTGAGCGAAACGGTTGTGCTTGTTGGTATATCTCCTGATACGGAAACCGTAACTGTTGATTCTGCAAAAACCAAATATGCTTCTCCTAAATTAATCGTTTGCAGGCTTTGTAATTCAGAAGTATAATCAGGTTTATAAAAACCATCACTATTTTTAATTAATGAAATTGAAGACAATGCTGTGCCAAATACCGATTCTATACTTGCATCGCTCGGTAGGGTGTAGAAAGAAATAAGATTCCAACCCGAAGCGAGTGTGATTTCTTGAGTAATGGTATTACTTGTTACAATAACATCTATTTGAGCTTGCGATGATTCACATCCGTTAACGGATTGTGTTACATAATACGGTGTTGTTCCCTCACTTGCAGTTGAAGGTGTTGGTGCTGTTGTATTTCCCGTTCCGGTAGGAGAGGTATACCATAATAAACTACTGCCGGTAATCCCTTCAGCGGTAAGTTGAGATGCGGTTTCACCAACACTATATTCAACCGGTGTTGATACAACCGGTGCATCCGGAATAGCATTAACAGTTACTGTTGTTGAAGCTGCATCGCTCGTGCAACCGTCAATTGTAGTTGTTACGGAATATGTGCCATCCATAGTTGTAGTTGCATTTGTTCTGCTTATAGAATTAGTTGTAGCAGAATAGCTGTTTGGACCCGACCATGAATAGGTAGCACCCGAAACTTCGGGAATGCTTAATGCAATATCCTCACCCTCACAAATTTCAGTGCTTGAGTTTGTTATGACCGGAGTGTCAACATTATTCGTAGTTGTTGTTGCTTCAGTATTGAAGTCTGAAATATTTTCTGCAGCATCTTTAGCTCTAACCTTTACTGCATAACTTGTATTACAATTTAAGTCCGAAATTGTTGTACTGGTTGTGGTTCCTGAAACAGTTTCGTGTAATGTGCCATCAAGATAAACTTCATATTCGGTAACCCCGGTATTGTCGGATGATGCTTCCCAACTTACGTTAAAAGAATTTAATGTAATAGTACTAAACGAAATAGCCCCGGGAGTTGTTGGTGCTTGAGTGTCACCACAATCGGCATTGGGGTCGATAACTGCTAAAACCGGTGTTCTTCCGCAGGTAGAACCTGCTGAAATTTGCCAGTTATAGAAATATAAATAGTGATTATTAATTGATGTAGTCCCCTGATAAGCTCCGGTTATTGTCACAATACCGGAAGGGTCTGATTCATATGGATATGAAGCTCCGGTTTCATGAAAATTTAAGGAACCGTTAAAGCTGACATCAGAAACGCGAATACGTAAATTGTCACCCCATGATTTTTCCACATTGAAATTACTAAATGTAAATTCAACAAGTGAACTTGCCATATCTGTCGTAATATTTATAGCATCAGAGGTAAATGTTCGTGTCGGAGAAAATGGATTTCCATTTTCGTCAAGAATTTCAACGGTAACAGTTCCTTCACCGGCACCATATACACTTCCTACAAACATATCAATAGAATTAACTGTGAAATTTGAGCCAACGGTAAATGCTAATTGAAGGTCATCACTCACTCCCCAGTTGGTGCTGGATTCTGTGACAGGAATTGTTGGACCAACTGATCCATCAAAAGAACTGGCATCTTGTACGTAAAATGTTGTTGATTCGCTAATAGTTGTTGAATAGGTTGTTTCAGTTCCTAATATTGTACCATCTGTTTCGGCATCGTACCATGTATAAGTTCCCGGTGTAAGAACCGCAAGATTAATAGTTCCCGCTTCGCAAATTGTATCGTGTTGAACTTCCGGTAATAAAGAGGTAATTGTGATTTCGTCAGTTTTGTCTGTGCAGCCTGTAGCACTTACGGTTACCGAATATGTTCCGGCATTATATGCGGTATATGTTTGTGATGTTGCTTCGGAAATAACAGAACCGTCTATTGACCATGCATAATTAATGCCGGTACCGGAAACTCCGGCATCAAGTGTTTTTGTCGTTTGCTCACAAAGTTCTGCGTCAGCACCTAAATCAACAGTTGGTAATTCTGCAGAAACGATAACATCGTCTGATGTTGTCCATGCCCCCGATGTTTCTACTATTTCGCAGGTGTAAGTGTCAGCTTCTGTTACCGTAACACTTGTGAGGTTTGAACCTTCATCAAATGGTGTGGAAGATGTTCCTTTGTACCATTTGTATGTAATAGATTCACCCGTTTGGAGACTGCTTAAATCAACACTTGCTGTAATAGTAGCTTCGCCGGTTCCACACAAGCTTAAATCATCTCCTAAATCAGGGGTAGGGTGACCGAATTTATTAATATCTACCGGATTGTCTATTGATATAATATATCCTAAAGCGGCAACCAGACCTGCATTATAATCTATACCACCTTCTGATGTTTGATAATTACCAATATCCTCGGTAAAACTTGGATTTCGTGAGCCACCAATCATGTATCCGTGTTGGGCATTTCGTGTTGGGATAACCAAATTATCCTGATTTGCCATAATATCATCTGATAAAAAAACATTTCTATGATGCGGATGCTGTGCAGCGTTGCACGAACCACAACCTTCACGATTGAACCCAACAACAAAAGAAAAGTTTGCAGTGTTGCTTCCTAAAATATAATCTATTTGATCGTAAATAAATTGGTCAACCGTTGTTGCGTTATTATATTTTTGCCATAATGCAACAATAAAAGCCGCATTTGCATTGTATCGTAGAGGTCCCCATGTTCCGTCTCCGCCGGTGTATAAGCCATCACCATCAACATCTGCTTTGTACATAAGAGCAAATTCTTCTAATAAAGATTCACCATCAGTGTCGCCCAATAGTGCTAAATTGTATGCCGCAACATCATCATTATTGTTGTAACAATATGTATAATTGTGGTTGTCAATGCTCCCTTTTAGTCCAATAGCCTCGGTTTTATAACTTTCGGTTCCGGTTGCCCAATACAGTTCGGCACAGGCACTGATGTAATCATCTTCCCATTGTGCATTTGCGGGGTAAAATGAACCTGCAGCTACGGTGCTACCTTGTTTAGATTTTGCATATTGGTACGCATATTCTGCGTGAGTTAAACAGGTAGCAGCATAATCAGGATCAAATGGTTCGTACATGCGAGCCATTAATGCAAGTGTTGCTGCACAATTTGAAGGCATTGAGGCGTCATCCGGATTTTTTACAAAATCACGAGCTCCATCTGCTTGACCACCTTCCGATTTTGGTAATGTTGCCATTGCAACAGAGGTGACCCAGTTTTTGTGGTCATTATCGCCATTGCCTACCTGTGAGTAAAATGTAGTCGCATTTGGAGCACATTGTATGAGAAAATCTGTTTGATATTTAAGCTCATCAAGAATATCGGGAATACCATTTGGTTCTCCTTTCCCACCTTCCCAACTAAAGTCTTCGCCAGATTGGTATCCGTTGTAATCAAATGAGTAGAAATCGTCGTACCCTTCGGGAAATTCTGCGTATGCTTTTAATAATGTATATGCAGCATAAAAATATGTCTGACCGAATTTTACGTGGTCTCCACAGTCAACCCAGCCGCCTTCAAGACTATGACCGCCGTCAGCGTCATCTGTGAAGCATTTACCCGGTTGTAATTTGTTTAAATCTGCACCTTTTGAGGATTCCAATGTGCTCATATCAGAAGAGCTGGGTGTGTGATCCATTATCAGCCAGTTGGGGCCGTCTCCCGAACGTTGTCCTCCATACATACGGGTAGTCATCCACAATGCTTTGGTGTAATCATTATTTGTTAAGTCTTGTGCAACAAGATTTGCCGTTAAAAAAAAGATTCAAAATAACCCTAAAAAATGTCGTATTGTTCTCATATGTATTCATTATATAATTAACCCTAAACTCTACTTAAATAATAACAATTATGAATTTTAAAACCCTATAAATATATAATTGTATGATTTATCAGTAT
>CAZLCY010000077.1:0-11415 GCA_964558075.1 uncultured Bacteroidales bacterium | reverse complement strand
AACTTCAAAGACAAGGCTTTCGAAGGCTTATTAATTGGGAGTTTACTGTTGTAAAAGACCAATTAATAAGTCGAGAGTAACCAGTATTTGGAGTTTTCGGGCAGAGACTACTTACTTGTCTTTAGAAATTGAAATTGTACTCTCTTATATGCTTATTATATATAGTATGTCGATTTGAATAAGCTGATTTCATCGTTTTTTTTAGTACAGGATATTTTTCTGTTTGTGAAATAATGAATGTAGTGATTGTTTTGTATAGTTACATTAAAGTGCGAAACTATTATGTAATAGAGTGAACAAATTTGTTTTGCATTCTCGTATATATGTTATAAAATTAAATATATTTGTAAAAAGCTAAAAAATGAATATGAGTATCTATAAAATGTACCCTAAAGATAAATTTGCTGTTGTGAGATTCAAAACAGGCGATTTATACATTGATGAAATTTTGCGAATAAATAAAGCTTACAAAGAAGATAAAGATTATAGCAATATACATTTTTTAGTTATGATTTTTTTAGACTGTAATCCGATTTTTAATGAAAAGGACTTAGAAAATTTAGCCAAAGAATATTCAACGAATGAACAAACTAATAATCATATTCGTAGTGTTTTTTTGGTAGACGGTCCGAAGACGACAGCTTTTGCACACCTAGTTCAAACTCATACTCCCGAACAATCATATTACTGTTCGACCTATGAAAAAGCATATGAGTTTTTATGCCCCGGCATTTCATTTTCAGATTTTCTTGATAAAATAAAAATGACCGAATAAGTATTTTATAGTTGTAGGTTTTTGAATACCTGATAAACAATCGGACACAAGTCAATATTTTTCGCATGAATTTGTAATATTTGATATGCCCGGCGTCTGTCCGTATGCGGATATTCTTTGCATGCTCTGGGACGTGATGAGTAGATGTTGCAATAATTATCATCCATTAAAAAAGGGCACGGCTGAGAAGTGAATACATAATCATTATCAGAATCGACGGTGAAATAGGTGTCAATTATATGCGAGGTTTTTGTTTTAAGATGTTTTGCCAGTCGCTCAATGTCAGAGTATGATACAGCGGGGCTAATAGATTTACAGCACTGAGCACAATCCAAACAATCTATTTTTTCAGAGTAATAATCATGTAAAATGTGTAATTTTGTGTCAAGATTTTTTGGTGGTTTTTTGCGAATGCGAGCAATGGTATGTTTAATAGTTTTAATGTCTGTCGCAGAACGAGAAAAAAAGTCTTGTAAGTACAAATTCATAGAGAAAAACAGTTAAAATGAAATAAAATTCAAAATTAATGTAAATTTTTCTGTTCAAAATTTTCTCGTCCAGTATTTTTATTTATTTTTGACATCGGATGGGAGAGGTGGCCGAGTGGTTGAAGGCGCACGCCTGGAAAGTGTGTATACTGTGTGAAACGGTATCGAGGGTTCGAATCCCTCTCTCTCCGCACAAAGAAGTAATGTAGTAATAATAAATAATATAGTAAATCGAATTTTAATTTAATAGCATTGTTATGAAAAAGTTATTTGCAGTTTTAATGGTTGTTGGATGTTTTTCAATGAACCTTTTTTCTCAACCAGCAGAAGGTCAAGCCGATACTGCGGCGGTAGTTGATAGTGTAACACAAGAAGATACAGTTGCCGAAGCTGATACACTTCAAACCAAAGTGGATGAAGTTGCTGATGATTCCGAAGAAGTTGTTGTAGAGAAAGGATTACATCAAGTAATTAAAGAAAAGTTTATTGAAGGTGGTGCCGGTTTTATGGCTATTGTGGTTATCTGTCTTATTTTTGGTTTGGCAATCGCAATCGAACGTATTATCTACTTAAACCTTGCAACAACAAATACCGAAAAATTATTGGGTAAAGTTGAAGATGCACTCGAAAATGGTGGTAAAGAAGCAGCTTTAGAAGTATGTCGTAATACAGCCGGTCCGGTTGCAAGTATCTTTTATCAAGGTCTTAGTCGTGTAGACGAAGGTGTAGACGTGGTTGAAAAATCAGTTGTATCATATGGTAGTGTGCAAATGGGATTACTCGAAAAAGGGCTTACGTGGTTGTCATTATTTATTGCACTTGCTCCTATGTTGGGTTTCATGGGTACAGTAATTGGTATGATTGACGCATTTGATTCTATCGCTATTGCCGGTGATATTTCGCCAAACCTTGTTGCAGGCGGTATTAAAATAGCACTTATTACCACCGTTACCGGTCTTATTGTAGCAATGATTCTTCAAGTATTTTATAATTATTTACTTTCGAAAGTTGATAGTTTAACTTCTGATATGGAAGATGCTTCAATTTCTCTTGTTGATATTGTTGTTAAGTATAACGCAAAAAAATAATCATAATGGATTTTAATAGAATTTTTAAAATAGTTTCAATTTCTTTATTTGCTATTGCAGCTCTCGGTATATTTGTATACATTGGGTATGCATCATCTAAAGATTGTTTGGGATGCTCTCTTCCAAAATGCGAGGGTGTTACAGAATCGGGTGAAGTTTATTTAAAAGCTGCCGATGAATGTGCTCGTCCATATGAGGAAATTAAGGAGGAGCAAGAACAAATAGAACAAATGAATGCAACAATGGGATTGAGTAACGAAGGTGTTACTACCGATTGTTCGCAAGAATGTCTAACGTATGCTGGTAATTTTATGACATTTGCGATTATATTTGTCGTTGTTGCCACAATTTTAACTTTGTTGTTTGCGGGATATAATCTTGTTGTTAATCCTAAAAAAATCAAAGGTGTTCTGTTTGCCATTGTTGGTCTTGGAATAGCTGTATTGATTTCTTATGCTTTAGCTTCTGATACTATTCCAGATATTATTGGATATGATGGCGTGATTACGCAAACGGAAGCAAAATGGGTTGAAACAACATTGTATATGTTATATATATTATTGTCTGTTGCAATACTTGGTATACTTGCTAACGGCGTTTCAAAAATTATAAAAAATCGTAAATAATTGATATTTTTTGTAATATCATTTTAATGTATATATTATGGCTCGAAGATTAGTTCCTGAAATAAATTCATCGTCAATGGCCGATATTGCTTTTATGCTGTTGATATTCTTCTTGGTTGCCACGACTATGGAAACGGATAAGGGTTTGTCTCGAACATTACCTCCGTATGTTCCACCTGAAGAACAAGAAGAAATAAAGGTTATTGAGAAGAATTTATTTGTTGTTTTTTTGAATAAAAATGACAATTTAATGATTGAAAAAAAACCGGCACATATCAACGAATTACGTGACCGTTGTGTCGATTTTTTAATGCACATGAATAATAATGATGAGGATAAAAACTATCCGGGCTTTGATGGGCAAGATATTCCTTTACTTGGGAACCAACGTGTAACTAAAGCTATTGTGAGTATTCAAAACGACAGGGCTTCTTCGTATGATAAATACATTGAAGTTCAGAATGAGGTTGTTGCTGCATATAACATTGTTCGTGATACGTATGCACGCAAGTTTTTTAATAAAAAATTCGATGATTTGAAAGAGGATGAGCATGATGCTATTAAAGAACTTATTCCTCAAAAAATATCTGAAGCTGAACCGAAAAATATTGGAGGTAATTAATTATGGCAAAAATTCGTAAAGACGGGAAAAAGACCCCACCACCTATTTCAACTGCATCATTACCGGATATTGTTTTCATGCTTTTATTCTTTTTTATGGTTTCTACTACCATGCGTGAAAGTTCTCTTATGGTAAAAAAGCCTACTTTACCGCAGGCTACTGAAATTACTAAGTTGGAAAAAAAATCTTTGGTGAGCAATATTTATGTGGCTCCTCCTACTAAAGAATTTGAGTCTATTTATGGGACACAACCGGTAATTCAACTCAATGATGCAATAGAGGAGGTGTCTTCTATTCCTCAGTTTATTCAAAAAGAGCGTGAGGCTCGTAATTCAAATGAACGTCCACTTATGTCTGTTTCGCTAAAAGCTGATTCGGAAACTAAAATGGGGATAATTTCTGATGTGAAAATGGAATTACGAAGGATTAATTCGTTGAAATTAAACTATGCAGCTCGCGAAAAACAGTAATTAATAATACTATTATTGTAAAATAGTATAAGCCGATAATTTTTTATCGGCTTTTTTTTTGATTTCTCCTTACTTCGAATCGTTGTAATATAGTTATGTTTGCGTGTTTTGATCTTAAATTCAGTTGAGATTTTACATTAATATGCTGCATGCCGAATTATATGTCGTGAAGCGTTTTTTATGAGAAAGTGTTCATGGTGTCAATCAATTTGGCATGTTCTGTGAGACTTAGCGGAGTAGGGTGTTAAAGAGAATTCTGTTCTGAATAGAAGGTGTTCGTAAATAATTTGACGAATATATAAAATAGTTCATCTATACTCAATCTCTTTGAGAGATTAAAACAGTGTGTATAAAACAAAAAAGCTGTTTTGGATATTTCCGAAACAGCTTTTTTATTATAGAATAAAAAATTTATTTTATTCTTTATCTTTACCTTCGTAATGTTTTTTGTATTTGTTACGGAATTTATCAACACGTCCCGCAGTGTCAATAAATTTCATTTTACCGGTGTAAAACGGGTGAGAAAAACTAGATATCTCTAATTTGATAAGAGGGTATTCAACGCCCTCAATAGTAATGTTGTCTTTTGTAGTTGCTGCTGAGCGTGTAATGAAATATTGATCATTAGACATGTCTTTAAACGCTACGAGTCTGTAATTGTCAGGATGAATATCTTTTCTCATTTGAATATGTATTTTATAATCTACTTGTTTACAATTTTGGAGTGCAAATATATAAATTTTAATTTAGAATCAAATTATTTTAATGACTTATCAGTATTTTTTTTGGATTTAAATAGTTTTTGGAAAAATCCTTTCTTTTCATTTTTAGCTTCTTTGTTATTTGTTTCAGGATTTTCTACATTCATTTCTTCATACAACAGAAGTTCAGGATTATCAATATATTTTCCCGGATCTTTTTCAGAAGAATCTTCTTCTAATAGTGAATTTACATATTTTGTCTGTTGCTTCTCAAACTCTTCTTTATTGGTTACTTGACCTTTATTGTATGAAATGGTAATGTAACATTCTCCGTCTTCATTGTAGTATTCCCATATTCCATCTCGTTTATCTTCGTAGTATTTTCCTTTAATGTGGGTGCTTCCATCAACAAAATAAACAATAAAATCGCCGTGTAGTTTATCATTTTTGTAGCCTGCTTTCATTCGTATACTTCCATCGCTGTAGTACCATGTCCACGCACCTTCTTTAACCCCTTTGTTCCAATGTTTAATTTCTGCAGGATTATGAGTTTTATCTTGCCAATAAATAATTGATTTGCCGTTAAGAACTCCCATGTCATAGTTTTCTTCCATTACCAGAATTTCATTTTGACCGAAATATAACCATGTACCATTCTTTTTCTTATCGTAATATGCACCTTCAGCAGATAATTCTCCGGTAATATCATACATTTTTACCGTAACCGATTTTTGATCTTCAGGATTATAATACATGTCGTATTTAAGCTCTCCGTTTTCGTGGTATTTTTTGAATTGTCCTACCGGTATATCATTTTTAAAATACCCTTCATAAATAATAGTGTTATTGTCATCTTTTTGTATCCAATACCCTTGTTTCTTCTGGTTTATGTCTTTGTAATTAACTAAAGAATCTTGTGTGTGTCCTGCAGATATAATTGCTACAATAAAGAAGACACTAACTAAATATTTCATATGTTTATTTTTATAATACTATATGCAAATATACTATATTAAACCTGTTTAACATAAAAAAAAATGTATGTATGTTTTTATTCTGGTGTGTTTTTTATATACTCTTTGTATAAGTTTGGTTAATTGCTTTTGACTGTGATATGAATGAATTTTCGGCACATATGCTGCTTATGATAATAAGCAGTCCTAATTAGTCTTTGTAAGGAAAACTTACAAACAAGGCTTTCAAAGACTTATTAATTGGGACTTTAAGTATGTAAAAGACCAATTAATAAGTCGAGAGTAATGCAGTATGAGGAGCTTTCGGGCAGAGACTTCTAAAATAAAGTCTTTTCTCGCAAAAATGGTATAAATCTTTCATTTTAAAAAGTGAGGACTTTATCACTATCAGCTACCCATTCTGCTAATTTTCCCATTGTAGATTTATGTGCTCCTTCAAAATATGGGTGGTTTTTGTAAATACCACATCTTGCCATACAAGTTCCGCATACTTCAACAGGCACATTCTGTTTTATAAGATCTTTAAGCATGTGCGATAAATCTTGATCGTAACCTTCCGGAGGTTTACATACATCTCTTGCCATATCAACAGAGTCGTTCATGAGAAAAATTCTTACCTCATGTCCATTTTTCTTTAATGTGTCTGCAAGACGAAGCCCATTCCAGGTTACATCTGTGTTGTCGTAAGGTTCACGATTGAAAATGAATACAATTTTTTGCATAATATATAATTTATTTGGTACGTATTAAAATTTTAAAACAATATTGGAAATAACATCAACAGCTTTTTCTATTTCTCTGAATGTAGTGTGTCTGCCTGTTGATAACCGCACGGTACTCGCTGCTGTTAATTGGTTAACTTTCATTGCTTTCAGCACAGATGAAATTTCAATGGAATCTGCATGACAGGCTGATCCTGTTGAAATAAGTACTTCATTGCTTATCATAGATGCAAGTGTATGAGCATCTGTTCTTTCAAATGCTAAACTCAGTGTGTTTGGGAGGGTGTTGGAGAGTTGTCCGTTCACCTGTACCCTTGTGCCAAGTTTGTTTATAAGTCCGTTGAGCAATTTTTCTTTGGTAGATTTCATAATTTGAACGGTTTTATCAAAATCCCGTTTTGCTATTTCACAGGCTTTGCCCAGTGCGACGATATAGGGAACATTTTCTGTTCCGGGTCTTAATCCTTTTTCCTGACTTGCACCATACATCAGGTTTTCTATTGTTGTTTCGCGGTTTATGTACAAAGCACCTATTCCTTTGGGAGCATATAATTTATGTCCTGCAATGGTTAATAAATCAACACCAAGTTTTGTTACGTCTGTTTCAATTTTCCCAACAGATTGAGCCGCATCGGTGTGAAAAGCAATGTTGTGCTTTTTTGCAATTTCTCCTATTTCTTCAATTGGTTGAATGCTTCCTGTCTCATTGTTGGCGTGCATGATTGAAATAAGAGTAGTGTCCTTACGAATGGCATTCTCAACATCTTCGGGGTAAACTACTCCGTTTGTGTCAACCGGAATATACGAAATTTCATAACCATGCGAATGCAGATAATTACAGACCTCTGTTACCGCTGGATGTTCGATAGCGGAGGTAATGATATGTTTTCCTTTATCTTGGTTAGCATTTGCAATACCCCTTATGGCATGGTTGTTTGATTCTGTTCCTCCGCTTGTAAATATAATTTCATCCGGATTGGCATTTAATAAATGTGCAACCTGTTGTCTGGCATTAATAATTGCTTCTTTGTTTTTTCTGCCGATAGAATAAGAACTGGAGGGATTTCCAAATGAATTATACAGAAACGGCAGCATTTCGTCCATAACCTCTGCAGCGATGGGTGTTGTTGCATTGTAATCGAGATAAACAGGTTTATTCATTATATGCGTTGGTTATTAGTTTCCATTTGTTTTATTTTCCATTCAGGGTATCCATCATTAAGCCTTCTGACTTTATACCCCTTTTCTTTGAGGGTTTTAACAGCTTCATCGGCAAGTACACAAAACGGACCTCGGCAATAAGCAATAATTTCTTTATCTTTTGAAAAATCTTTGAGACAGCATAACAATTCGTTTATCGGTACAGATACAGCTCCTGTAATATGTCCTAATTCATATTCAATAGATGGTCGTACATCCATTACCAGTACGTTTTTATTGTGTACCATCTGTTCAAAATCATCCAAACTTACCGTATCTATAGAGTTATTATCTTTACGTTGTCTGTTCAATGTTTTTTCGAGTTCGGCAATTTCATTTACCGCATATTTCGTGATATGCTGGTAGAGCTGGAGAAAGTCATCGTTTGCCAAGGAATAATACACATAGTGCCCTTTTTTTCTTGACTTTACAATGTTGCTGTTTTTTAATACTTGTAAGTGTTGCGAAGCATTCGCTACAGATAGATTGGTTGTGTTTACCACACCTTCAACGCTTTTCTCTCCTTGTGAAAGCATTTCTATTATTTCCAGTCTGTATGGATTCGATAAAGCTTTCAACAATTTAGAAAGTCCGTTGTATATAGCATCTTTAAATTCTCTACTTTTCATATTTAAAATTGTATGATACAAACATAAAACAACAATTCTATTATTCAATAAATTTATTGAATAAAAATCAAGTCTATAATGGAATTGATTATACTTTATGCTTAATAAATGTGCCCTTATCTAATTCAGAAAAGGCTTTATTCAGTTCTTCCTTAGTATTCATAACAATTGGACCGCCCCATGCTATAGGTTCATTAAGGGGTTTAGCTGCTAATAATATAAATCTCGCACCATTGTTTCCTGAACGGACTTCAACAGCATCGTTTGATGTATAGTCTTTACTGTTTGATGTAAATAAAATTGCACAGGATTTATCTTCAAAATGAGATAAATCCTTGTCAACGGCAAGGGTTCCGTCTAATAGATAAATAAACAGTGTTTCGTCATTGGGCGTTTCGCTATAGATCCATGTGCTGTTGGGAGCCAAATCTATATCAAGATATGTAACGCTTACGTATTTGCCTTCAAAAATACTGTTCTCATCTTTGTAAGTTCCGGCAATAACTCGTACGATAGCATTTTCATCTTTCACAAGACTAACTTTGTCGTGCGTAATATCGCCGTATGATGGAATTGTCATTTTGTTTTGAGCAGGTAAATTTAGCCAAAGCTGACACCCCAGCATTATCTCAGACTCCTGAGGCATTTCCTGATGAATAATACCGGAACCAGCAGACATCCACTGACATTCTAATTCATGAATAACACCGTCGTTTCCTAAACTATCTTTATGTTCAATCGTGCCCTTAATTAAATACGTTATGGTTTCAATGCCTCTGTGAGGATGCCATGGGAATCCTTTAATATAATCTTTCGGATCTACGGAATCAAAGCCGTCGAGCATTAAAAACGGGTCGAAATCTGTATTGTTTGCCGGACCTAAAACACGACGCAAATGAACTCCTGCACCATCAACGGCGTTTTTTCCTCTGATAATTTGAGTAGCTTTTCTTTTATTCATAGATGCACTTTTTTAAATTTTACCTTTTGTATTGAAAATATGTTTCTATATTTAGTGTTTGCGAGAGAAGTCATAATTTGAGAAGTCTCTGCATGGAAAACTTTAAATATAAGGCTTTAGAAGGCTTATTAATTGGGAGTTTGCTTGTGTGAATGACCAATTGATAAGTCGTGAATAACACAGTATTTAGATTTTTCGGGCAAAGACTACTTAGTGAGTGTTGCAGAAACCTCCCACGGTTCGCCACCATAAAGATCATCTGTAAATTGAAGATGTATGCTTGTGTACGAACTGTTTATAGTTCCATTTCCTTGCACAGTATGGTCTTCTATTTGTTGGCGAGGTATAGTAAGAGAATAGCCCGAGAGAGATGCGTATATATATCGGGACGATGTTAGAGATTCATTGTCAAGATTCATAAAATTATAGACACGGATTTGTGAGCTGTCTGTATTCGCATATTCTATGTCAACATAATATGTTCCATTACCGTCCTCTTCGTGAATTTCTTTGCATTGCCATTCTCCCGACAAATCCTGGTTTGAATTCAGGAGAATACCTTCACATGAAACACCGATTAATAATAGGGAAGCTATAAGTATTCTCAATGATAATGTACGCATGGTTCATTTTTATTATGTAATATAGTTCTGAATTTCACGTAGTGTAATGCCTCCTTCGTAAATAGCCTTTCCGGTAATTACAGCATCTATGCCGGCATTGTCTAATTCAATAATATCTTTTAGAGTGGCAACACCACCACTTGCAATGCAATACAAATTTGGTGCCTTATTTTTGATGCGTGTGTATAAGTCAACATTCGAACCTTGGAGCATACCGTCTTTACTGATGTCGGTACAAATAACTTTTGAAATATTTTTTTGTATATATGATTCCAAAAAGTCAAATAAATTGATTTCGGTAGATTCTAACCATCCGCCTATTGCAATATGTTCGCCGTGAACATCTGCTCCTAAAATGACTTTTTCGCTTCCGTATTGGCGTATCCATTTTTCGAAAATATCCGGGTTTTTAACGGCAATACTTCCGCCGGTTATCATGTGTGCACCACAATCAAAGGCAGTATTAACATCCGAATCTTGTTTGAGTCCGCCACCAAAATCAATAATTAAATTGGTATGTCGGGCAATTTTTTCGAGAGTTTTATGATTAATAATAGTATGGCTTTTTGCTCCGTCTAAATCAACAAGATGTAAGCGAGTAATACCATTATCTTCAAATGATTTTGCAACCTCAAGCGGATCTTCGTTATAAATTTTTTTGTCTGCATAATTACCTTGAGATAATCGCACGCATTTGCCGTCTATAATGTCTATGGCAGGAATAATTTCTATCATGTTTATGAAAAATATTTTTTTGCAGAAACAACATTACCGCTTCCGAGAAATTGCACATCGTCAAATTGGAGTTTCGAAATAAAAACTCCGCGACCTTGCAATTCCGTAGAAAGTTGTTGGGAGGTAGGGTGTGGGAGGTTTTTCCAATCAAAACCATCTCCGTCATCTTTTACAACCCATTCGCAGTATTCTGTATTCTGTGTAAATGTAATATGAATTTTTTTCTTTAGTGAGTCAGCTATTTGCTTGCGTTCGTTGTATAATTCAACTAAAGTATTGTTGAGTAATGCTTTTTTTTTGTCGGTATTTGTAATGTTGTAATTACCGTGTTCTATAGCATTAAGAAGCAATTCAGAAATACCCAGTTCAATGTTTATGAGAACACTTGGCGAAAAGACGTGTTTTATTTTTTGTGTCAGAAATTCAGAAAGTATTGGAATGTAATCCATATCTGAATCAACACAAATTTCGAGTTTTTGTGATTGTATTAAATTGGAAATGTCCAGTTTCCGAATTTTATAATCGAGAATAGATTTATAACGTGCGAGTTGCGAACGAAATTCGTCTAAGTTAATGGGTTTTTTTAAGTAGTTGTTGGCTCCGGATTGGAGTGCTTTAAGAGCAATTTCTTCGTTTCCGTGGGCGGTTACCATAATTACGATAACATTCCGTTCAACTTGTCGAATGCGTTTTAATAATGAAATTCCGTCGAAACGTGGCATGCGAATGTCAGAAATAACGATGTCTGGCAAAAATTCATTGAATATTTCGTTCCTTTAATAGGCGATAAAACCCTGCAAT
>CAZLCY010000076.1:0-11430 GCA_964558075.1 uncultured Bacteroidales bacterium | reverse complement strand
CCATTCGTTGCCGGGGTATTTGCTGAGGTATTGTTCTTCGCTGATTACTTTGTCTGTACTGTAGCAGTACAAAAGATTATGACAATTTCGGCTATCACGAAGATGCGATATGGTAAATTTCCACAAATTAATATATTCTTCACGCATACAGAGGTCATCTCCCCACCAAAACCAGCTGCCTGTATGTTCATGGTATGGTCTGAAAATAACCGGAATTTTAGTTCCTTTTTTATCAACAAGAGAGAGCATAAAATCGGCAATAGCATCAAGCCATTCAATAAATTGTTGGTGATGTGTGCCACCCGGTAAGATTTTTTCGAGTACCCGAACAGATGTGTCCCAAGTATCGCCTCCGGTAACCGGATTTGTGGGATGCCAACTGATTGTTTGAATACCACCCATTTCATGTGCTTTTTGGATATTTCTTCGCATTTCTTCGAAAGGTACTGAATCTATATTTTGAGCGGATCCGGTTTCAATATGACCTAAATCCCAGCCAAAGACTGCGGGGAAATCGCCACATACCCGGTAAATATCAGAATCTGTGTGTTGAGGATTTTCTCCATATTTCCAGCCTATTCCGTATGAAAGGCTATCTTGGTGTCCGAACAGTATGGAATCGGAGTCCTTTTGTAAATATGAAAACAGGTTTTTTACAGATTGTTCAGATTTCGGGTCAACGTGAGTATATGACATGAAGTTTGCTTGTTTTGTTAATATATATTACAAATATATTTTATTTAGTTCTTTTCTACAAAAAAGAGGTGATTAGGTTTAATTCTTTCAATACAATTTGTGTCTATGCGGTTCGAAAAAGGTATTACACTGTATCTTTCCCATTATGTTCAGGCAGATTACTCAGTTCTATTATTTTCCCTTCACAAAGTAAGCCATGCCCGGTTCAAAATCTGATATAGAATTGAGGCTTCCTCCCGGTTCATAAAATCCAGTAAAATCTTTCACTACTTCTGTTGTGCCTGTAGTAAACAAGCTTGATAATGTTTGTGTAGTTTGATACGTACAACCAATCATATTCCACCCGACATTAACTATTGGTGAAACTTCTGTCATAGATGTGCCGGAAACACTCAGTGTACCTTCGGTATTCATTTTTACCAAATATGCTTCACCGGGAATTATTTCTGTTACACTATTTAATGCAATTTCTTGTCCTGATTTCCAGAAACCATCGGCATCTTTTATAATCTCAACATCAAGCCCCGTAAAAAGTGTTTCAATTGTAGCATCAACAGGAATCACATTGGTTGAAATAAGGTTCCAGCCTGCAGTCAATAAAATATCTTGTGTTATAGTGTTAGATGCACTACCTGAATTTATTATTTGTACCGGTGTCCGTGCACAGGTATTGCCTGCCGATACTTGCCAGTCGTAAAAAAATAGATAATATGGTTTATTATCTATCCAGGTTTCATTTGAACCAAGTATTGAAATTTTATCTGGTATTGTATATGGGAAATTAATATCTGTATCAGCTTCATAAGAATATTCTAATTCACCGGTTGAACCTTCGGCGGACATATAATATGTTCCCGGATTTGGTATGGTAAAATGTAATTGTAGTCTGTTTTCACCTGCCGGAGCACCTGTAAACGTTTTTGTTGCTACAACAGTTGATTCATCGGAGGCAAGTACATTTATTGTTATATCCTGTTCGGCAACCGCATATACTGTAATAGCATCTATATTTAATTCGGTATATGTTTCAAATTTCATTCTTCGTTCGAAACGATCGTCTGTCCATGTTGTTGGTGCAGATGTTTTTCCTACAGACTCAATAAAACCGGTTTCATCTTGGATGTATAAGAAATAATCGTTTGCACCAATTGTTGCGTCGTATGTTGTGCCGGTTCCCAATTGTGAGCCCCCATTTTCTTGATTGTACCATCCAAAATCACCTGATTCATTTATGGTTACAGTAACTACATCGTTTTCTGTTCCACTTACATCAGGAACATCTAAAAAGTTTGTTGTTAATATTACTGAGGAACTTGCATCTGCACATCCACTTGCCGAAATTGTAACCTCATATGTTCCTGCCTGATAAGCATCAAACGTGCTTTCTGTTGCTCCATCAATAGAATTTCCATCCTGAGTCCATGCATATGAATACCCAGAACCGGTATCGTTTGCGTTTAGTGTTTCAAACGAAGTAGCACATATTACTCTATCGGCACCGAGATTAGGATTTAAATCGGAGGCGACAGTAATTGTATCTTTCATAACACAGCCGAGACTATCGTATATAACAACATATTCACCGGCTTGAGTCACTGTGTATGTGTCTGACGTTGCTCCATCAATAGGATCCCCGTCTTTTATCCATGAAAATGAAGCATTTGTTGAACTTACATGTGCATCAAGAGTAACGGAAGATGTTCCACAAAGACTTGTATTAGTACCTAAATCCGGTCCTTCGCATTGTAAATACGCAACATCTTCGTAATTTGATGAAATAGTGACATCATCGATATAAGTATGACATGTAGCTGTAGGTGCCCAGGTCGCATCTCCACCACCGTGGAAAGTTGAAATATAAAGATTATCTACTTTATCTTCGTTGCTGGTAAAACGAATGCCGGTTAAATTTAAAACCTCTTTACCATTTATCCAAATTTGTACTTCACCGTCGTATGTAGATTCATCGGTATTTATTTTAACACGTTCTGCAATATGGTACCATTCACCCGGAATAAATGTAACTTCATTACCTTCCGGCCATAATAAATCAATGTCTTCTCCGTATGTGCCGGGTTTATCCATATGATATAAATACAAAACAGCCTTTCCGCCTGTTCGCCACATTAATCTACAGGTAAAACCGACAGTTCCTGAACTGCAATCATCACCGCCACTACAGTTGTCTCCACCGGCTAAACCGGGAAGTTTTCCCCCATAGCTTGTTGTTCCCCACGTAAAGTTATCGGAAAATTTAAGATTGTACGAGGAGTAAACCTCATCTTGAGGAGTAAATTCTAAGCGTACCTGACATCCTGTATTTGAAGTGCCATAGTTATCTGCCGGATATTCAATTTCCAATGATTGTGTTCCCGAAACAGATGTGGAATTAGTAACAGATGTTCTGTCGAGTAATCCGTTATCCCAGGTTCCTGTGTTAAAGCCGTCGGCTTGCCAGACTGAACGCTCATATGCAGTGTTAAGCGGTTGAGATTCGAAATTGGTATGATGATAAACCTGTGACTGTGCTACAAATGATACAAATAGAAAGATTGTGGGGAAAAGTCTCATAATGTACTAAATTTACTTGTTTATGAAGTAAATATAATACATTATGAGCCAGTTAAAAAAAAAAATTATAAAATATGAATATTATTATAAATGATTGTTAAATCACGGTGTGATTTTATCGCACTCATAGAGAATGAAATAATTTGTTTTGCCTCGTGCAGAAGTTGAATGTACAACATACTGTTTCGAGTATTTACCGCACCGTTTTTTACCCGTTTTAAGTGTTTTTTTCTAATTTTATTTATAAGGGCAAATAAATCGTTTTGTTCCTCAATTAAAGTGTCAAATCTGTCAAAATCTACATGTTCGAGAACTTCAATAATGTGATTAAAGTACGATTCCAAATGAGTTTTTATTTCATATAACTCAGCTTTTTGTTCATCAATAAGTGGTTTGTGATTGTTGCCAACATGATCATAAGCCGGAGAAGTAATAAACGTGAGACTGCGAGCCATTTCTCGTAAGTAATCTACAACCTGAACATAGTTGAAATTGATTTCCATACTGGTTTCTTGTAAATCTATGAGTGTAGTACTTACTTGATCTTTAATCTCTTTTGCATTTTTATCCAATTGTTTACTTCGTTGTTTTGCCCGTTTGAGTTCATGATGATTGTAGGCATTGAATCCATCATATACTTGCGAAAGAATATCAGCTGTTTGAGTAAATACTGAATTAATTCCCGAGAACGAACGGGTAATAACATTTGTGTCGGTTAAATCTATTTTTTGTGAATCAAGATATTCTTTTTCTTTTTCCTTTTTAGACTTAAACATTTTAGATTTTACTAAAATGATTATTGCAATAACAAATAAAGCAAATAATGTATAGATACCACCAATATGAATTATGTATACAACAATTGCACAAAAAGTAAAGGCAATAAATGCCGTTAAGAACCACCCCGCAATTACGGTAAGAACTCCGGTAATTCGGTAT
The DNA here is from genome assembly GCA_964558075.1 of uncultured Bacteroidales bacterium. GTDB lineage: Bacteria > Bacteroidota > Bacteroidia > Bacteroidales > UBA1715 > JAQICB01. The sequence continues at coordinate 7,224 of CAZLCY010000076.1, read as the reverse complement.
ACTGCCGTTTCACGTCCCCATGCACCATCGGAAAATGATGTTGCCATGGCAACCATAAATGTAACATAAGTAGTAGATAACGGCAATTGGAGAGATGTTCCTAAGGTAATAAGCATACTGGCAACAATTAAGTTTACTGCTGCACGTAATAAATCGAATGAAAGAGCCTCAGATTTGCTTGTGGTTGATGATTTTTTTTCTTTTGGAATTTCGAATCGTTGCGAAACGAATTTTTTAACATTTCCGGGAATAAATTTACCAAATTTTTGAGAGGTATTTACTGCAGAACGAACAATGACTCGTGCAAAAATCGATGAGCCAAATTGCTCTTCACCTGCTGTTTGGTCACTCAAGTTGAGACTAGTTTGGGTAACCGAACGAGCTTTTTTAGACAACCAGAGTGTAATTACCATTACCATTCCCGCAAGCAATAAGAATATTGTAGGTGTTTCTACCGGTTTTGCTAAAGCATTCATGAAGAATGTATCGTTTGTTGCACCGTTAGACATAAATTCATTAAAGGAACTTAGTCCCGCAAGTGGAACACCAATAAAATTTACCAAATCGTTTCCGGCGAACGCAAGAGCTAAAGAGAATGTTCCCGCCAATACTACAAATTTAAGAATATTCATTTTCAATAAAGAATGCAAAATTTGTATAATTACCGTCCACCCAATAACGCTGTATATCCATACCATGGTTATATTTTCGGCAATATATTCTTTAAAATCGGCAGTCATGAAGCTTGCATGTTTAGCTCCTTTTATAATCATAAAATAGGTGAGCACAGTAACCGAAATGCCTCCAAACAATGAACCATAGCGTTTGATGTTTTTTTCGTAATTGAAGGAAAAAAGTAAGCGAACAATCCATTGAACAATAGCTCCAACAATGAAAGCCACAATAATTGCCAGAAAAATCCCGCTAATAATTTTAATGGCACTATCAGTTTGAATGTATTGAAAAATATCGCTTAAAGGTTTTTGAAGTGTATTTAGGTTTATTATTGCCATAGAAACAGCACCCCCAAGCAATTCAAAGACTATAGAAACAGTGGTTGATGTTGGTAATCCTAAAGAGTTAAATGAGTTAAGCAAAATAACGTCGGTGAGCATGACCCCAATAAAAATTATCATAATGTCATGAAAAGTAAACATACTGGGTACAAAAATACCTTTTCGTGCTACTTCCATCATTCCGTCAGAAGAAATAGCTCCTCCCAACACACCTAGTGATGCTATAATCATGATAGCCCAAAAAGGTGCTACTTTTGAACCGATTGCTGAATTTAAGAAATTCACCGCATCGTTACTGACACCGACAACTAAATCGAAAATTGCAAAAATAAATAATATACCTACTAATAAAATATAATACTGTTCCATAAAAATCCCCCTCTAAATAATATGTATTGAAAATATTAAAATGTTATTTCTGTGTAAACGCCAATTTTGTTTTTCGTTGAAATGGCTGAATTATCAAATATCCATCCTGAATAGTTAATTGCAAAACGGAAATTATCTAATGGTGTAAATTCAATACCCGATACTATTGCATTGCCGTCTGCTTGATGATTCCACGGGTTTGTGTCGTGGTCCAAAACATTTGACCATAGTTTGTCGTACCGAGCATAGAAATTTATTCGTTTTTCAAGCTCAAAGGTGGTGTATAATGAGAGCCCGCTTAAGTCATGATTTTCAAGACCTGCATTGTTAAATTTATACATATATTCTGCATTAAGCGATATTTTGTCTGCCGGAGTAATTGAGATAAGTGAGTTAAGAGTTACCGGCTTGAAGTGAAGGTTCGAATAGTCGCCGTAAAAACGAAGTAAAAGATCTTGTGTTGGTTTTATAGTCGCACCAAATCCGTACACAAAATCCATATCTTCTTGTACACGTGCATATCCTTCTCCGTTTGTTATTGCAAAATCAACATCTAATTGGCTGTTTACACTATGTTTAAGAATAACACCCACATCTGTTTTGTTCCCAAATTTGTGTTTGTCTTGGAATGTTTTGTAAACATATCGTTTTCCCCAGGCTTTTTCCTGAAGGTTTGCGGTCATTATGTCAATTAAACCAAAACTAATTGTTGTAGATGCGTCTAATGTATATGTTCCGTAAGCGTTTCGTACATATGCCATTCTTTTTTTCAAAGCACCTGCCGTAACGTCATCCGGATTGCCGATGTCTATTTTTACTTGTGCCGAAAATGATTCACTTGTATAATATTTATACCCGAAGTAAGATCGTTCTAAGTTAAATCCAACAGAATTGATTTCTTCATTCGAAAAATCGGTACTGTAGTCGGAATACACTTTTGCAAACACCTTACCGTGAGGCATGAATTCGCTTGTATCCTGAGCTGACACTTGATTTGCAACAAACAATAAGCTGATTATTGCAGTACTTAAAATACTATTTCGTAACATATAAGAGTGATTATTTAATTAAAATTTAACAAAAAAAACACTTTAAATTAAACTCTATCCTATTCCAATGTTAAATTTATGTTAAATGTGCATATTTTCGATATATTTTTTTATATTACCATTTATAAAGTTAAACTACTATTTTTTTTAATTATTTTTGTTGAAAATTAATGTATAATGAATGCGAATCTTGATCCTGAACATATTTCTAATAATGACCTTGAGTTCGAAAAACAACTTCGTCCTCTTGAATTTTCTGATTTTAAGGGACAGGAAAAGATTGTGGAAAATCTTAAGATTTTTGTAAAAGCTGCTCTTATGCGGGGCGAATCAATGGATCATGTCTTGCTCCACGGTCCTCCAGGATTGGGAAAAACAACATTATCTAATATTTTAGCAAATGAATTGCGAGTTAATGTAAAAATTACTTCGGGTCCGGTACTCGATAAACCGGGCGATTTAGCGGGGTTATTGACAAATTTGGAGGAAAATGATGTTTTGTTTATCGATGAAATTCATCGCCTTTCTCCTATTGTTGAGGAATATCTGTATTCTGCAATGGAGGATTTTCGTATTGATATTATGCTCGATAAGGGTCCCAGTGCTCGTTCGGTGCAAATAACACTCAACCCATTTACCTTGGTTGGTGCTACTACTCGCTCGGGTCTGTTAACCAGTCCTTTGCGTGCACGGTTCGGCATTACTTGTTTGTTGGAATATTATGATGTGAAACTTTTGGCACATATTATTACACGTTCGGCTGTTATTTTGAATGTGCCAATAGAGGCTAAGGCTGCTCAGGAAATTGCTTCTCGTAGCAGAGGAACACCGCGTATTGCGAATGCTTTACTGCGTCGAGTACGAGATTTTGCACAGGTAAAAGGTAATGGAAAGATAGATATAGAAATAACGAACTTTGCCTTAGAAGCTCTTAATATAGACACATACGGCTTGGATGAGATGGATAATAAAATATTGTGTACTATTATCGATAAATTTAATGGCGGCCCCGTAGGTTTAAATACTATTGCAACAGCTGTAGGAGAAGATGCGGGGACAATTGAAGAAGTATATGAACCATTTTTAATTAAAGAAGGATTTTTGCAACGAACTCAACGCGGGAGGGAAGTTACACCATTGGCATATACACACTTAAATAAAGATTCTCAGGGAAAACAAGGATTTCTTTTTTAAGAATTTAAAGTGATATTGACAAACGGTCGTTACGGACTGGTTATAAAGGTGGGGTTTTTACTCGAAAGATATGTTGTTTGAGTTGTGCAGAATAAATGTGCAAGAGGATTTCGACGAAGCTATACCGAACTTTAGAGATGAACACAAATATAATTTTATACGCATGAATTCACAGTTTATCCCCACAATTCTCAAACATATATCTGACATATATTATGTTGTTGATGTTGCAAGCTATGAAATTGTCGAGACAAACGATCCGAATTATATTGCAAAAACCTGTTGTTATCAACATATTCATTCGTCCGACACACCTTGTTTTTCTAAAGGGGGAAACTGCCCCTTGCACAAATTGAATTCGTCGAAAGCTCTGTACAATGATGACGGGGAGATGACGCATATGGTCTTGTTCTATGAGCAAGATGAAAAACAGGTATTTTCCGATAGTAAGACAGGGACTCATGATGATGACGATTGGAAAAAAAGTTTTGAGGCTATTCAAACACCGGTGTTTATTCTGTCGAAAGATTTTGTCTGTAATTTCAAAAATGCTGCTGCTCAGAAATTAAGTCCTTTTGTACACACGAAAATTTGTGATTTTCGACCCGGAAATATGAATCGAAATACCTGTGACAATATTATTTCTCATGATAATCGCTGGTACAAAATTATTTGTAATCCTATTATTTCTCGTTCGGGTGAGCTGAATGAATACATGTTATTGGTACAAGATATTACCGAATTGGAGTATGCAAAACATGAAATAATTGAGAACGAAAAGAAATATAAACAGTTATTTGATAATTATTTCTCAGGATTTGCACTTCAGGAGACTGTGTATAATAATGCCGGCGAAATTGTTGATTACTGTTTTTTGGAAGTGAACTCTGCTTTTGAACGAATAATAGGGGTGGCATCTGAGCAAATAATTGGTAAAAAAATGTCTGAATTACCGTTTAAAATGAATCCGTATTGGTTTACAGTGTTCCAACAAGTTTCAGAAACCGGTAATTCAACTATTGTTGAAAGTTATGTCGAGGAAATTGAAAAATATTTCGAAATATATGTCTATCAACCTCAAAAAGGACAGTTTGGGACTATTTTTAACGATGTTACTCAACGTAAACATGCGGTTCGTTCCCTTATCGAAAGTGAAAATCGGTTGGCTACTATTATTGAACATGCTCCCAGTGCAATTTATGTTGCCAACAAAGAGGGCAGAATTGTGCAAACAAATGCAAAAGCAACCGTAGATAGCGGATATTCTAAGGCTGAAATATGTCGATTACACATTGCAGATATAGATACGAAATTTCATGAAAATCGTACAATTTTTGATAAAATATGTGTGGGTATAGAACAAATTTCGGAACAATTAGAAACAGTATATGCTCGAAAAGACGGCTCACAATATCCTGTGGAATTACGGATTAATCTTATAAATATTCATGGCGAAAGGCATTTAGTATGGTTTGTGCAAGATATTTCGGAACGAATTTCGAATAGAAAACGAATAGCTACGCACAACGAACGCTTAGAAAGTTTGTATAATATTTCTTTGTATAAATATGATAATAAACGAGATTTTCTTGATTTTGTATTACACGAAGCTATTAGAATAACACATAGTAAAATTGGGTTTATATACGAATATGATGAAGAGACAGAATTTTTAACCCTCAATTCGTGGTCACGTCAAGTACACAAAGCTTGTAAGGTAGAAGATACAAAACGTGAATATAAGCTTTCGGAAACCGGACTGTGGGGTGATGTCGTACGATTTCGAAAGCCACTCATTGTGAATGACTATGAACAATTTGAGTGTCATCATAAAAAAGGTGTACCCAAAGGGCATGTGAGTTTGCATAATTTTCTCTCAGTTCCGATTTTTCTTGATGATAGTATAGTTGCACTAATAGGAGTGGCAAATAAAAATGATGACTATATAGAATCGGATATGAAGCAATTGCAAATTTTAACGCAAGGAGCGTGGCGTATTCTCGAACGAAACCAATTGGTTAACGACTTAGTTGTTGCAAAAGAAAAAGCGGAACAAAGTAATGAAATTAAGACGGCTTTTTTAGCAAATATTAGTCATGAAATTCGTACACCAATGAATGCTATTCTTGGTTTTACCGAATTGCTTGATGCTGATTTTTTGGAGAAAGATGAACGCTCGCACTATGTTTCAATTATTAAACAATCCGGACAACAGTTATTGAAATTAATTAATGACATTATTGATGTGGCAAAAATTTCAGCTCAAGCTATTACGCCGGAAAAACAGGTCTGCGATGTGCCGCGAATAATTGATAATTCTATTGAAATTATTAATCAACAACAATACTTGAAGTTGAAATCGCATATCGAAATTCAGACGCTGTTGTGCGATGAGCTTTTTCAGGTTTATCTTATGTCCGATCAGGTTCGATTACAGCAAATTTTTACCAATCTTATTAGTAATGCTGTAAAATATACCGAAAAAGGATGGATAAAAATAGGAGCTTTACCCCCTCAAGATGAGTTTATTACCTTTTTTGTGCAAGATAGCGGAATCGGTATTTCTCCCGAGAAACATTCGGAAATTTTTGGCTTGTTCAATCAGTTGCAAAGTGAGGTGAATATAGAAGGAACCGGTATCGGACTCAATATTGTACAAGGTTTAGTAAAACTTTTGGGCGGTAAAATTTGGCTTGATTCGGAGATTGGTAAGGGCTCAACTTTTTTCTTTTCCCTTCCGTTTAACCATACCGAGAGAACTCATAAAGAATTTCAGGAATTAGAAAAAACAGAATTATATAATTGGACGGGACGAACAATTTATATTGCTGAAGATGAGGTGACGTCCTATCAATTTCTTGAAATTTTACTTGAAAAAACGCAGGTAAATATTGTTCATGTCGCAAATGGTAAAGATCTTATAGATCTTTTAAAAAAGCAGATTCCCGATTTGATTTTGTTGGATATTAATATGCCCGAAATGAACGGAAAAGATGTATTGAAATGGATATGCGAACAAAATATTGAGGTTCGTGTATTTGCTCAAACAGCATATTCTTTGCCCGAAGATGTGAGATTTCTCGAAGGCTTGGGGTGTTCCGAACACATTGCAAAACCGGTGCAAAAAGATGAATTATTGCGGAAAATTTCGAAGTATTTCGATTAAAAATAGTAAAATTATATCTTCCAATGGTTTTGATGAACATTCTTTCCGTACATTTGTATATAAATAATGTGGTGTTATGCAAGTAGATATTTTTATTCCCTGTTTTATAGATCAATTTTTTCCCCAAACCGGGTTCAATATGATTAAACTATTAGAACATGCAGGATGTACTGTTCACTATAATCCTGAACAAACCTGTTGTGGGCAGCCTTCATACAATGCCGGATATGTGAAAGATACAAAAAAACTGGCACAGAAATTTTTGCATGATTTTTCGGGAGAATCTCTTGTTGTTAGCCCAGGCGGTTCGTGTACCGGATTTATAAAAAACAATTACGAATCTATGTTCGATTCGGAGGACAATAGAGCACAGGCACGTAATCTCGGTAAACGAATGTATGACATAACCGATTTTCTGGTAAATGTACTT
>CAZLCY010000075.1:0-11451 GCA_964558075.1 uncultured Bacteroidales bacterium | reverse complement strand
CTGTGATGCCGGTTTTGGTGTTGAGAGTGGCGAGGCAGTATATCTTGATTTTAAATATGCAATCGACCGTCTCGGACGTGATGTGGTTGAGGCTCGATATGGTAATTTATTTCAAATGTATGAGAAAATTACCGATCAAAATCCATATGAAACGCCAATGATGATTTATCCTGCTATTCACTACACTATGGGAGGTCTTTGGGTTGATTATGAATTGCAAACAACTATTCCGGGCTTATTTGCAGCGGGTGAAGCAAATTTCTCCGATCACGGTGCAAACCGTTTGGGAGCTTCTGCTCTTATGCAAGGTTTAGCCGACGGATATTTTGTGTTACCGTATACAGTTCAAAATTATTTGGCTGATGAGTTGCATACTCCTCGTATGGATGAAAAATCTGAACCTTTTGAAAAGGCTGTTAAAGAGGTAAAAGACCATATTAATAAATTGATGAGTATTAAGGGGGCACAATCGGTTGATACGTTCCATAAAAAACTTGGTAAAGTAATGTGGGAACATGTTGGTATGGCTCGAAATAAGGAAGGACTTCAAAAAGCAATTGATGAGTTAGCAAAAATTAAAGAAGAATTTTGGAAAGATGTTAAAATTCCAGGCTCTGCTGAAGATTTGAATCCTGAGTTAGAAAAAGCTAATCGTGTTGCCGATTTTATTGAGTTGGGTGAGTTAATGGCTCGTGATGCTCTTGCTCGTGAAGAATCTTGTGGAGGGCATTTCAGAATGGAACATCAAACAGAAGAGGGTGAGGCTTTACGACATGATGATGAGTATGCGTATGTTGGTGCCTGGGAATATGCCGGAGAAAAACAAGATCCTAAAATGCATAAAGAAGATCTTAAGTTTGAGTTTTGTAAATTGAATCAACGTAATTATAAATAAAATAAGTTATTAACGTTCTTTGTGAACACAAAATATATACTGATGAGTGAACAACATAAAGGTTTAAATCTAACTCTTAAAGTGTGGCGTCAAAAAGGACCGAAAGAAAAAGGTCATTTTGAAACGTATTCTTTGCAAAATATTTCTCCCGACAGTTCTTTTCTCGAAATGATGGATGTTCTTAATGAGCAACTTGTTGCTGAAGATAAGGAACCTATTGCTTTTGACCATGATTGTCGTGAGGGTATTTGTGGTATGTGTAGTTTGTATATCAATGGTCGTGCTCATGGTCCGGACGAGGATATTACGACTTGTCAATTGCACATGCGAAAATTTAAAGACGGCGAAACAATTACAGTTGAGCCATGGCGCTCTGCAGGTTTTCCGGTAATTAAGGATTTAATTGTTGATCGTGGTGCATTCGATAAAATTATGGCTGCAGGTGGGTTTGTTTCGGTAAATACCGGCGGTATTCCTGATGCAAATGCTATTCCAATTTCTAAAGATAAGGCTGATGAGGCTATGGATGCTGCCTCGTGTATAGGTTGTGGTGCATGTGTTGCATCTTGCAAAAATGGTTCGGCTATGTTGTTTGTGTCTGCTAAAGTGTCTCAACTTGCCTTGTTACCACAAGGAAGAATTGAAGCTACTCGTCGTGCTAAAGCAATGGTTGCTAAAATGGATGAAGTCGGATTTGGTAATTGCACCAATACCGGTGCATGCGAGGTGGAATGTCCGAAAGGAATTTCTATCGCAAATATTGCCCGGTTAAACAGAGAGTTTTTAAAAGCTAAGATTCAAGATTAATTTTCTTTATAAAAAAAGGGAAGCGTCACTTCCCTTTTTTGTTTTTATATGTATTGCGTAATGAAAAGTGTGTGTCTTTTGATTGGAATGTTTTTTTGGGGGACTTTCTCCGGATTTGCTCAATTAAAATCGGTAATGCTTGTGCCCTTTGATAGTAAATTATTTAATAATCAGGAATCTGAAGTTATGCTGGAGGATTCTGATATGACGTATGAGCAGTCGATACAGTTTTTTACCACTAGCTTAGATGAATATCTTACTCGTGCAGTAAAAGATACGATGCGGATTCATAGTTTGCTCAGGACATATACTACCGATGCCTATAGTGATATTGATATTGTTCATCAACAGTCTGATTATGTATTAACAGAACGTCCGCAGTCGATTTCTGAAAAGAAAGATTTGTCTGCGTTTCAGAATGCGAAAAGCAGATTTAAAAAGAGAAAAAAATTAAGTCCGCATATCGCTCCTCCCGATGGCGAGATTGTAAGTGACAAGGAAGATAATAACAATAAATTTTTAAGTGTAAAATTTGTTGATTCTCAGGTTTTTATTGACCTTATTCAGAATTATAATGTTGATTATGTAGTGTTTATAACGCAATTTGAAATCCTTGGTGATTATTCCGATCCATATGCTGTCGCTCAACAGTCCTATTTCCGAACAATACGGGTGCATTATGCTATATTTGATAAGTCCGGGAAATTTGTATATGGTGATTATGAGACGAATTTGTTTTCAGCATCACACAATAATATTTCAGAAGTCTGTTCTCAGAATTTTCCCGAAATTGCACGTAAAATAATGCGTCGTGTTCCTTAGGTAAAAAAATATATGAGAAGTCTTATAGTTTATTTAATGAGACATAACATGATGTTTGTTTTTTGTTAGTTTTTTAGAAAATTATTGGTATTGTTATTTTAATTCAGTAATTTTATCAATTCAATTAATTGGTAATTATGCGATTTCGTATTGCCATACTTTTTTTCTTTGTTGCATTTCTTGGATATGCACAAGCACCATATATTCATTTTTCTGAAAATAAAGGTCAGTGGCCAAAACAGGTAAAATTCAGAGCAGCTTTATATGGCGGTTTTGTCTATGCTGAATCGTCCGGATTAACGTATCAGTTTTTTGAGGAAGGTGCCATGTCGCATTCTCATGCAGGCATCAATAAATCCGATTCTGACTTGAAGTTTTCCTTACAATAATATATTTCTGATTCAACGAAACAAGAGTGTCATCAAAATCATTCTCATAATGAATTAGGAGAGGTTAACATTCATTCGTATAAGGTGTCTTTTCAAAAGATGAATAAAGATTGTCGAATGTATGGTGATGAACAGGAACCCGGACTAGAAAATTATTATTTGAGTAATAATCCTCAGAACTGGGGAACAAATGTGCGGGTGTTTCAAACAATTCAATATACCCAAATTTATGATAATATAGATTTGAAATTGTATGATAAGGCAGGAGGTTTAAAATACGATTTTATTGTGCATCCTAAGGGAAAGGTTAAAGATATTGAATTGTTGTATTCGGGAATTTCTCAAATGAGTATTACGGAAAACGGACATTTGTCTATACCAACTTCGGTAAATGAGGTTGTTGAGCAGAAACCGTATGCGTATCAAATAATTGATGGAGACACTATTGAGGTTGAGTGTAAATATGAATTAGAGCATTTTACGGTTTCTTATAAAGTTGGTTCGTATGATAAAAAACAGGTATTGTATATTGATCCGGAATTGATTTTTTCAACCTATTCAGGAGCAACCTCCGATAATTGGGGTTTTACCGCAACATATGACCATGAAAATAATGCGTATGCCGGGGGAATTGTTGCCGGGTATGGCTATCCGGTAAATACCGGTGCATATCAGGGGGAGTTCGGTGGTGGAAGTTGGGATGTTGCTATTATTAAGTATAATCCACTCGGAACAGAACGCCTCTATGCTACTTTTTTGGGAGGTGCGAGTGCCGAAATGCCTCACAGTTTAATTGTTGACCAAAGTAATAATTTGTTTATTCTCGGAACGACGAGTTCCGAAGATTTTCCTTTGATGAATGCGTATTTTCCTACATTTAATGGAGGAAAATCAATTATTTATAATAATACTCAAAACTTTAATAATGGGGTCGATATTTTTATTGCAAAGCTGAAAGATGATGGTTCGCAATTGCTGGCATCTACCTATATTGGCGGCTCTGAGAATGACGGCTTGAATTTTGACGGTGAACCTTTGTATTATGGTCGTGATTCTTTGTATTATAATTACGCAGATGGTGCTCGGGGCGAAATTATGCTCGATGATGACGATAATGTGTATGTCGCAACTACTACGTTTTCTGATGATTTTCCGCTTGAAAATGCATTTCAAACTTCCTCCGGTGGAAGTCAGGATGCGGTTATTTTTAAATTTTCTCCTGATTTGTCTGAATTATATTGGAGCACTTATTTTGGGGGAGAAAGTAAAGATGCAGCATATTCTGTAGATGTAAATATGGATGAAAATGCGGTGTATGTTACCGGAGGAACGTGTTCTCAATCTTTATCTATACCAAACGGTGGGTTTATGCCAAATAGAATTGGAGGAACGGTCGATGCGTTTCTATTACGACTCAATAAGGATATGGGAGCAGTCGAAAATGCCACGTATTATGGTTCCGCTGCGTACGATCAGGCTCATTTCGTGCGTGTCAATCAGTTTGGTGATGTGTTTATTTTCGGTCAAACAACTGCTTCGGGAAGTACTTTAATACATAATGCTCCCTATAATACGCCGAATAGTGGACAGTTTCTTGCCTCATTTTCTCATGATTTATCTGAGTTGAATTGGTCTACTGTGTTTGGTACGGGAGTTAACCGCCCCAATATTTCTCCTACTGCTTTTGAAGTCGATATTTGTAATAGAATTTATCTCGCAGGTTCCGGACGTGATTGGCCACAAACCGTTGGTTGGCAGTTTAATGGTTCATATTATTATTATGATATGGGTTGGGATAATGTTATGGGAACAAAAAATATGGATATAACTCCCGATGCCTTTCAATCAACAACAGATGGTAAGGATTTTTATATTATGGTTATTGATGATAAGGCTGAAAATCTCGATTATGCAACTTTTCTTGGGGAATTACATGATGGTTCTATTATTTCATATGATGGATATGAGATTATTCGTAATGGGTGTGCAAGTAGTGGTCGTGACCATGTTGATGGTGGAACGAGTCGGTTCGATAATCACGGATATATTTATCAGAGCGTGTGTGCAAGTTGTGGCGGGTGTAACGGGTTTCCGATAAAACCAGAGCCCGGTGCGTGGTCGGTAACTAATAATTCTTCAAATTGTAATAATGCGGTGGTGCGTTTCTTTATTGATTTTGGATTGTTAATAGCAGATTTTGAATTGCCGGAACTCACCTGTGGAAGTGCTGAATTGTTTTTTGAAAATAAAACAGAAGCTCATTATAATAATCCTTTGTTAAATTATACCTGGGATTTTGGTGACGGTTCTCCGGTTTCGCATGATGAAAATCCTACTCATACGTACCATGAAGAGGGGGAATATGAAATTACGCTTATTGTTGAGGATTCGTCTGCCTGCAACCAAATAGATTCAATTACAAAAACTATTACTATAGTGCGTGAAGTGAATGAGATTGAGTTGGAGGAAAAAAATATCTGTGAAGGTGATACTGTGCTGATTGGTATTTCTCAGGAATATGACCCTGAATTAACATATCAATGGACTCCTTCTGCGGGATTGGAAAATGATACGCTTCCTCAAACAAATGCGTTTCCGTCGGAAACAACGGAGTATACCCTTACTATTTCTTCGCCGGGTTGGTGTCAGACAATTTATTATCAGAATGTTATAGTGCATGCCGATGAGTATGCAATTGTTGATATTGAAGTGGAGATTAATAATCAAATGAAAAATCCTGCGTGTGAAGGTGATGAGGTTACTTTGCGGGCTATAACGAACAATGAAACCTATAGGTATGTCTGGTCCACCAGTCCGAATTTTTATCCGGTATTGAATTCAGATTTTTCTCAGAATTGGATAAAGGTAACTGCTCAAAATCCTCAGCGGTATTATGTGAAAGCATTTAGTACGTATTGTAGTTTTGAGGATACCAGTTCGGTATTTCTCGATGTGTCATACAATCATATTCGTGCCTTAGGCGATACCCTTATTTGTAAAGGTGATTTTGCTTCGCTCGATGCAGAAAATTTTATTCCCGAAAATACACTTTCGTATACCTGGCAACCTTCTGCATATGTGAGTTTGGGACAGGGAACCGAGCATGTTGTCGTCAATCCTGACAGAACAACTAATTTTATTGTATATGCCGAAGATGAAAATAATTGTATCGCAAAAGATACTGTTCGTGTGGAGGTTGATGAATTACGCTTAGAAACATATTTTTTCGATCAAATAAGCTGTTATGGTGAAACTGATGGGCGAATATTTGTCGCTCCCGTTGGTATTCCCGAATATGAGTATGTATGGGAAAATGGAGACACCGGTCCGTCTCGTTCGAATTTATCTGAAGGATTATATACTGTTTATGTAACTGATAGTCTCGGCTGTACAAATTCTCGTGAATTTGAGATAATTGAACCTGATGTTTTGCAAATTGTTGATACAACCATTCATTTTGTTACCTGTAGTACTGCATATAATGGGAGTATTCATGTTGAGGTTGCAGGGGGAACCGAACCCTATTCGTATGAATGGAATAACGGAGATACTACGGCAACTATTCGTAATCTTGGTCATGGTGGTGAATATTCGGTTCTCGTGACTGACAGTCATGGTTGTGAAGTACAGTTGCAGGATACGGTTGTTATTGGTGTGTTTGAAACGCTACCATATCTTGATGCCTATGCCGAAAACCCACAACTTTATAAATCGCAATCAACTCTAATTTATGCTGCACCTAATGTATCAGATACTATTTCATATCAATGGGATCCGAGTATCTGGTTACAGTCAGATTCTGTTCCCATAGTTTCAGCTACTCCTCTCGATGATATTACCTATTATGTAACTGCGGTCGATCAATATGGCTGCATGTCTGTTGATACAGTTTCTATTGCTGTGCATGATTGGGTATGCGGTGAAGATTTTATTTATGTACCGACAGCTTTTTCTCCGAATAATGATGGGGTTAATGATGTGTTGAAAGTTGAAAGTGGGGTGATAACCGAATTACATTTCGAAATTTTTGACCGATGGGGTGAGTGTGTGTTTTCAACGCAAGATTTGAATGCAACGTGGGATGGTACATATAAAGGGAAACCTTTGCATCCGCAAGTCTTGGTATATTATATCAAAGCACGGTGTTTGAATCAGGAGGAATTTGTGCAAGAGGGTAATATTACAATTCTGAAATAATGTATGTATGGAAGCGGTGTATAGAAATCTTCGTAATTGTAACTTGTTCTTTGCAGGTTACTGCACAAGATATACATTTTTCAAATATTCATACCAATGCGTTACATCTTAATCCTGCCTTTGCCGGTTCTTTTCAAGGGAAATATCGGTTTACCGCTGCTGTTCGCGACCAGTACCGTACGGTTGCAGTGCCGTATCAAACAATGACGTTTACCATAGATGGCAGCTTTCCGAGTACTATAAACAGACGACATAAAACCGGTGCCGGAATCATGTTTACCTATGATGTAGCCGGTGATTCCCGATATAGCACAACACAAATAGCAATTCCCTTAGCATATCATATAAACACATCTGAGAACGTCCTTCAATTTTCGGCGGTATTACTGATGTCTGTGTATACAAATGCTATATATTTTACCTATTTGCGATTTCCCGATCAGTTTAACGGTATTTCTTATAACCCCGATATTCCTACCGAAGAAGATTTGTCAGTGTCTAACACGGCTTATTTTAATCTTGGAGCCGGCGTGTTTGGTATGTATACTCCCAATAAACAAGTTCGTTATGGTTTAGGACTTTCTCTGTATAATAGTACGCAACCCAATATTTCATTTTTTGAAAATAATACCGTGATGTTGCCTCGTCGATACCTTATTTATGCTATGTCGCATATAGAAATACGACGTGATATTGATATTATTCCTGCCGCAAAAATTCAATTTCAAACACGTCAGCACGAATATCATTTCGGAGCAATGGTTCTCCACTATACTCAGTCGTTACGAGTGCCGAAAATAACTGCCGGCATGTGGCTCCGTGCCCGCGACAAAGATGCCGTTATTCTTGGAGTAGGTGGTTTGTTTAATGGGTACGAAGTGGTGTTGAATTATGATGTGAATATTTCGAGTTTACGAACCGTTAGTAAAGGACACGGAGCTATAGAATTAACCGCAACATATATTTTGACTCATCTAAACAGACGGCAAAAAATGGTGCCGGTAAAATGCCCGGCTTATTTGTAAAAAAGCCCAATTACAAAGTCTCAAGTTTAGGACATATATTTTTTTTAAATTTCCCTCGTATATATGTGTACAAAAAAAAATAGTAGTACTTTTGTATTCCTAAATATCCTAAATACGGACTGCTAATTTTTTTATTATGAAACACTTATTTGTAATTCCAATTTTATTATTCACAATGACTATGTGTACAGAAACATCAGAACATACAGCACACAAAGGAGCTGTTGAGACAGGTGTCTATAAAAATTTATTTGCTGAAATTGGTGTAGATACTACTGAGATAACAGCAAAACGAGATTCCTTATTCAATCAACTATTTTACGGAGACGATTCCACCGAACGGGTATATTATCCTCTTGGAACTGATATGGCATACATTCTCGATACCTACAATAATGATGTTCGTTCCGAAGGTATGTCGTATGCCATGATGATATGTGTACAGATGGATAAAAAAGAAGAATTTGACCGACTGTGGAAATTTGCCAAAACTGTTACTCAAAACCATGAAGGTGCACGAAAAGGATATTTTGGCTGGTCTGCTGACCCGGAAACAATGACCTTAAACGATGCTAATCCCGCTCCCGATGGCGAAGAATACTATGTGACAGCATTATTTTTTGCAGCACACAGATGGGGAAACGGCGAAGGAATTTTTAATTACGAGAAAGAAGCAAATTATATTTTGCATCATATGATTCATAAAGAAGAAGAAAATGGTGGTATTAAAGATGGTATAACAAACATGATTAACCATGAAGAGAAGAAAATAGTTTTTGTACCGCTCGAGGAATGGCGATTTTCCGATCCTTCATATCATTTGCCTGCATTTTATAAACTGTGGGCAGAGTGGGCAGAAAAAGACAATGAGTTTTGGCAAACTGTTGCCGACACCAGCGAACAATATATAGTACGTGCGATGCATCCCGAAACCGGATTGGCAACAGAATATATGAGTTTTGATGCAGAGCCTCAGGTAACCCCCTTCAACCCGCATTCGCATCATTTTTCCGGCGATTCGTGGCGAGTGGCTATGAATCTTGGCATGGATGCACATTGGTTTGGAGTACAAGAAGGCTATACAGATAGGGCAAATGCCTTATTGCATTTTTTCTTCAATCAAGCACTGCAAGAAAACGGAGACAGTTATTTTTCCCAATTCGAACAAGACGGAATCCCGTTAGAAGACAATTACAAAGGTGTTGGCTTATACGCCATGAATGCCGTTGCAACATACGCTTCAACCTACGAGCATAACGATTTTTTCATAAAACATTTTTGGAAGCAATCCTTACCCACCGGAACATTCCGATATTATAACGGATTGTTGTACATGCTCGGGTACTTGCATGTGAGTGGCGAGTTTCGGGTGTATTGATAATTCATTTAATATTAGGACACAACAGTTCCGGAACGACCGAAATATACACACATGGTACAAACAAGCAATTACTGAAAATTACAAGTCACGGAGAATATATTTCACTATCAGTATATGCTAGATGAATTTTTTTTGGTATTTTTGATTATGAAACATTTATAAAAAAAACGGTTATTTCGCTTATTTATAGAACATTAATAATTGTGTAGATGGTGGTAATTGTAATAAGTATTTGTGGATATATACTAGTTATGCAAGACCCTAAAAGAAGATAAGACCGACAATAAATGAACAGGAAAATGAAAAACAAAATGCCAAAACTTCGGCAAAATCGAAAGAGTTACATTCCAACGCACAAAGCTAAGGCAATGTAGCATATTTGTTTTTGCTTTAACACATCGACCGAAAAATGAATAAGTTTCACATAAAATCAATATCTTTGCAATAAAGCAAATTAGATGAGTCGAAAAGCAATAAATAGAATTATGGTAGTACTGGTAGAGAAGAGTCTAAGCAGTAAATTGCTTGCCGAAAAACTTGACAAGAATGAAGCTTCCATTTCACGGTGGTGCACTAATGATGTGCAGCCACCTTTAACCACATTGGTAAAAATTGCTGAATATTTGGAAGTTACTCATAGAGAATTATTAAATAAATAACTATGGGAGAAATAATTACAAATATATCTACAAAAATACCTTTTAAAGTTTCTGCAAGAACCGCAAGATTAATTGGAAGAGAAAATATTGCAACTTCAAAGGGAGCAATTATTGAGTTAGTTAAAAATGCCTATGATGCTGATAGTAATGTTGCTATCGTTTTTTTTGATAATAAATTCTCTACTTTTTCAAATGAGATAACAGAGGAACATTATGAGGGACTTATTAAAAAAGGGATTGAAAAGAAATTGCTTGAAGATATCTATAAGTTTGAAAATGAAAACTATATCGTTAAAACTGGTCTTGATGAAGAAAAGTTACTTATTCTAAAAAAGGCTCTATCAAAGTTGTCGGTACTATACATTATTGATTCTGGTGAAGGGATGACACAAAATGTGATTCGCAATCATTGGATGACAATTGGAACAGATAATAAGTCAAATAATGTATTTACTAAAACAGGAAGAGTTAAGGCAGGTGCAAAAGGGATAGGACGATTTGCACTAGATAAACTTGGTTCAAAGTGTGAAATGACTACTATTTTCAATTCAGAGTATCATTTAACAGATACAGACATTAATAATAGTCCAACGAAGTTTAAAGGATATAAATGGAAAGTGAATTGGGATGATTTTGAAGGAGATTATAAAACGATAGATACAGTTAATGCCGATTTGATAGGACTTTCAAATACCACAATAAAGCAAGAAATAATTGACAAGATTCCAACATTTGATTTTTCAAAAATAAATTCTGAGACAGATTTTAAATCGGGTACAATTTTAAAAATATCAGACTTAAGAGACAATTGGGAAGATTACTATGTTCAACAGGTTTATTCTGATTTAGAAGTGTTAGTACCACCGAAAGAAACTGGTGGTTTCGAAATACATCTATATGGGTCATTAACACCTAATAAGTATGGCGAAGTTTTCAGTTCTATCTGCGATGATTTTGATTATAAGCTTATTGCTATTGCTGATGAGAGTCAAAATGTAAAGATAAAAATTGAAAGAAGAGAGTATGATATCGAATTAATCCCTAATGATTTTTTTGAGAGAGATGCGTTAAAAGATTTTCCATATCAAAAAAAAGACTTTCAAAAAGGGTTTTGGGAGAAAACTATTACTTTTTCAGAATTATTGAAAGGATATAAAGATAGAGATTCAGATGATGTGTTTTCACAAATAGGATTATTTGAGTTTACTTTCTATTTCTTGAAAAGAACCTTTGATTCTATAAATGCTGAGAAATTTTTTTATAGAAAGTTTATGTC
>CAZLCY010000074.1:0-11533 GCA_964558075.1 uncultured Bacteroidales bacterium | reverse complement strand
TGTCTTTCTCAAGACAGCCCCACATTTAAAGCAAAAAAAATAAAACCTTAAAACCTATTTTTGCATTTAAATTGAGAGCGTCGTTCTTCGCGCATTTCCGAAAATTCTTTCTTTTGTTCGTCGTTTAACACCTCATTAATTTGTTCATAAACTTGTTCACGTTCTGCACGAAATGCTTTTCTGTGCTCTTTACGACGAGCATCTCGTTCTGCATGAATTTTTTCAATTTTAGTTTTTTGTTCATCAGTTAAATCTAAATCGTACACACACGCATCAAACGAGCGATATGAATTTCGAGTACCTTTACCATCTTTCCACCCGCGAGAATGATAACCTTGGTAACCATGATGAGCTTTCCCGGAATAAAAACCCGGAGCATACTTTCCTCCCGTTCTGCACGGCACATCTTGTGTACTTACCATACTAATTGTAAAACCTAACAATGCCCCCACAAATACCAATAATGCCCCGACTAATAAACTTTTTGTTTCCATACCTTTATTTTTTAAATTAATAAACTTATATAAAAGTACATTTGTAACGAAGGATTTCAAAAAATAATATACAAACAGCTATTATTTGATGATAAAAAAATAAAACCCTCTCTCTTAGTTGCTATTCGTAATTTTTTAAATATTTTTGATAAAAAAGAAAATAATATTGAATACACGAAAAAACATATATTTTGCTTCAGATTTTCATCTGGGTTATCCGGACATCCAATCAGGTAAAGAACGTGAAAAGCTCATCATAGAATGGTTAAACAGCATAAAACCCACCTGCAAAGAGCTCTACCTTTTAGGTGATGTTTTTGATTTTTGGTACGAATATACATGGGTTGTACCTAAAGGACACATACGATTTTTAGCCAAACTTGCCGAATTTGTTGACGATGGCATTCCGGTATATATTTTCAAAGGAAATCATGATCAATGGTATAAATCATACCTGAGCTCAGAAATTGGAGTTGAAATCTTCGAAAAACCTATTATTCGGGAATATAGTGGTAAGAAATTTTTCATTCACCATGGACATGCTTTGGGCACATACGACAAAGGAATGAATTTTCTCCATGCCTGTTTTACCAATCGGATATTACAATGGCTTTTTAGCAGAATTCATCCCAACACGGCATTTGGTATAGCACACCGATGGTCGTCACACAATAGAAAAGCAAAGGTATACGAATCGGACACTTACCTTGGAGACGAAAAAGAGTGGCAACTTCTGTATGCAAAAGACATGCTTCAAACAGAACATATACATTACTTTATTTTTGGGCATCGCCACATTACGGTCAACAAACAAATAAGTGAAACCAGTTCGTACATCAATACAGGAAACTGGATTACAAACACATCATATGCCGTGTTTGACGGCAGAGAACTGCATCTGAAAATATTTAAACCGGAACTATTTCCTCATCAAAAAATTTTCACCTGATGATTAATTGCAATTCCGTTAGCATATCATTTAATAAACAAGCTATTGTGCAGGATTTCTCCTGCCACATAAAAACTTCGGAAAAAGCAATATTGCACGGAAATTCGGGTAGTGGAAAAAGTTCTCTTATAAAAGCAATAATGGGTTTTACACCATATTCAGGCGAAATTTCAGTCAACAAAACCATTGTATCTCCCGAAACAATTCATGCTATTCGTTCACAAATATTTTATCTTCACCAAAACATTCATTTTCATGAAGAAACAGTGCAGCACACAATACAATCAATTTGTGCTTTTCAAAACAATTCCATCAATTATACCGAACATACAATTTCAAAAGTACTGCACAGCTGTTTTCTAGACAAAAGCATATTATTGCAAGACATACGTTCCCTTTCGGGAGGTGAACGTCAACGAATAGGATTATGTATTGGCATATTACTAAACAAGCCTGTATGGCTTCTCGATGAGCCATTTAACGGACTCGACGATGACGCAAAAACAGTATGTACACAGCTTATTTCAAAAATTGATGCAAGCATGATTATCGTAACACATGATAAAAATTGGGATTCAAAATCATTTACACAAATAAACCTTAATGGAAGGAGCCGTTGATATATCATATTGGTCGATGCTATGGGCATTTGTATTGCTTGTTCCGGTAATACTTATCGGAATATATTTGCGTCTCGGCTTTGTTACAGAGCTACTTATAGCTACCGGCAGAATGACCCTGCAGCTTGCCTTAGTTGCAGTATATTTAGAATTTTTATTCAAGCTCAACAACAGCTGGCTCAATATAACATATGGATTAGTTATGGCAAGTGTTGCAGGTTTTGCCATCATTCAGTCGAGCAAAATTTCGTATCGATTGTTTTGGAAATCTGTCATTCTTTCAATCATTATTCCCTATTCTGTTGTGCTCATTTTTTTCAACTCAGTAATTATACAATTAGAACATATTTTTGATGCTCAATACATTATTGTTGTCGGAGGTATGATTTTGGGTAATATACTCGGAATAAATATTTTTGTGCTTTCGAGTTTTTGCAAAGCAGCACACATCGAAAACAATACATATTTAAGTATGATTGGCATGGGAGCGAGCAAAATAGAAGCACTGCTTCCAATAATAGTTCATACAATTCGCATCACATTTATGCCAACCATTGCAAAAATGGCAACCATTGGTTTAGTCTCGCTTCCGGGCATGATGACCGGGCAAATATTAGGAGGCTCATCCCCAACAATAGCTATTAAATACCAAATTGCCATTATGCTCGCAATATTATGCTCCGGCTTTTTGAGTATTTGCCTGCAAATATTTTTTGCCGTAAAAGTTGCATATAATAACTATGATGTGTTACATTCGTCAGTATTTCGAAAAAAATAATTTTGTACCGGCATGTCTCAACAAAGTAGAAACAAACTCGTCATTCAAACCGCTATTATTGCCATCATAGCAAATAGTACATTATTTATCGGTAAATACATCGCCGGAGTTCAAACCGATTCGGTTGCCCTTATTGCCGATGCGTGGCACACATTATCGGACTCTATAAGCTCTGTTATTTTACTGGTTGGCATGTGGTTTGCGAAAAAACCTGCAGACAAAGAGCACCCTTTTGGACATGGACGAATAGAACTTATTGTCACACTGTTTATAGGATTTTTATTATTGCTTATTTCCATCAATTTTTTTATTGAATCATACGATAAATTAATTAATCATGAAATTGTACATTATTCACGATTTGCTATTATCATTACCATTGTATCTCTCATAATTAAAGAAGGTTTGGCTCAATATAGTTTTTATATCGGAAAAAAAAGTGATTCACAAGCACTCAAAGCAGACGGATGGCACCATCGAAGCGATGCAATTACTTCATTAATTATACTCATAGGTATTTTTTCGGCCCCCTATGTATGGTGGATAGATATTTTATTAGGATTTCTCGTTTCGCTTGTTATTTTATACACTGCATTCGACATTATTAAAGATGCGGTTTCGAGTATTATTGGCGAAAATGCAGACGAAAAATTAGATGCAGAAATTAAAAACATATGCAACAACACTCTCAACAGAGATGTTCAGGTTCACCACATTCATTTACATAATTACGGCGTACACAAAGAAGTAACCTTTCATATTTGCTTACCCGATGCCATGAACATAAAACAAGCTCACGACATATCACATTCATTAGAATTAGCAGTGTATAAACAACTCAATATTGTGGCAACAATTCACATAGATCCTAAAAATGAATGTTGCGAATAAAATTTACTCTACAAAATCATTTTTAACAGTGACAAATTGAAAAAATAAGTTGACTATCGAAACACTTTTTACAAAAAAATAACAAGCTGTTGTGAATATTATAATACAGAGAATCAGTTTTTTTATACAAGAAATTACATATGCGTGTTTTAGTATATCAATAAATTACGTACTTTTGCGTTATCCTCTTTGTGAGTATAATGGTAATTAATACATCTATATGATAAAACATATTATTTGTTGGGTACACGTTTTCCTTTTTGTCTCAGTTTACGGGCAAAACACGGCTGATTTTCAAATGTTTGACTCTCGGAAAAACATCATGTGCTACACAGAACGATCCAATGGAATTCCGAAGAAAAACACAGAGGTAACATTCAAAAACAACTCAACCTGTGATGGCGAATGTTTATATATATGGGAGTCGGGAGAACCAAACAGCGAACAAAATATTATAAAAAACAAAGATGATTTTGAATATACCTACACACAAGATGGCAGGCACACGGCAAATCTTCAGCTTATAAACAGAGCATCAATTCCTGACAGTATTTACAATCAAAACATTATTTCGGTTATAAAAAATTCTGAAACTTCCGATTCGGTTGATATACAAATTACCTATTCGGGTGGCGACAATGTAGAAAAAATTGCTCAATTACGAATTGATGCCGACAATTATGACAGCCCCGAAAACACAAAAGAAATTGTTGTTTACAGCCCTCTCGTTTCGGGCAACAACTTCACCTATGAAATAGACGATCCAAGCACAATGGAACAACCTGCTCCACTACAGTCTTTTTCATACAATTTACAAGTTGACCGAGACAATTTCAAACCTCATAAGCTTGATTATTGGACGTACTATTGGGAAATATACAATAGCAACGAAAACAATGAACCCATCAAACAGATTCATGCATTCAACACTGATTCCTTGAACTATTTATTCACATTTCCGCTCGAAAATTATGAACCGGGATATTACGTAAAACTCAAAATTGCACTCGACAGTTCAAAATTTGAAGATGAAGAAATTCTCAATTATCACGATTTATGGGAATGTGTTGCTTCTCAACATATAATTATTCCGGTTACGGACTACTTTTTCACCGAAGACACGCGTACCGAACATGATATTGAAAATAGAGACGCACAAATACCAAACATATTTACCCCGGGAGGAAACGACGAAAACGAAAAGTTTTATTTCAACACCAATGGAATAGACCTTTTTACGGTATATGTGTACAACAGCTGGGGAGATTTAGTATATACAAAAGAAGCCCAAACAATTACCTGGGCAGGAGAAGATAATGCCGGAAGGGACTGTCCTTCAGGCACCTATTACTATGTTATTTTTTCAGACAAAAAGGATGAACGTCATGAAACAGGTGGTTATATCCACCTATTCAGGCAAGAATAAATATTGCGAGATTTACGAACGGGGGTAAGATATAGTCATGTGGTTTTTAAGCAAAAAAATAAATACGAGTATTTATTTCGGAATTTTAATTTTTTCAGCACTGCTTCTTGTGTGGGGAAATTTATTTGTTACGCTTTCATCTTACTTTTTACTCAGTTTTTGGATTCTCGAAGGCAATTATAAAGAAAAATTCAATCGCTTATTTTCGTCTGTCACACCCATAGCATTTCTTATGATTTATGCGGTTATTTTCGGATGGTCGGTGATTCAAATTCCCGAAAAAGATGCGTTTAGAGAAATTTGGCAAAATGCTCCGCTACTTGTTTATGCTCTCGTTTTAGGCAGTCGGGAAAAACTGACACAGGTACAATTTCGTTCTGTTGTCCTTGTTTTTTTATTTTCAATTACCGCAAATACACTATTTAACTTCCTACAATTTCATTTATTTCAAAACGATTACAGCGATATACGAAGCATCAGTTTTTTTATGTCGTACATTCGCTTAGCACTGTATACTCTTATGGGAATTGCTATTTGTGCGTATTACCTCTTTTTTTCACACAAAAAAAACTTTACACAAAAACAATACAATATTTTTATCGCCTGTTTGCTCTGGCTTATATTTTTCATTTTCTACCTAGGCTCTATCACCGGCTACATAATATGTATCACATTATTGGTCATCAGTGCTTTTTCATATACATTACGACAAGAAAAAAGACCGGTGAAAATTATTTCATTTGCCATTATTATCTTTATTTTTTCTTCTATAAGTATTATTCTTTACGAAGAAATCTCTCTCTTTACCAATCCCGACACGATAGAAGTTGCGGAACTCGATTCTGTAACACTTTTAAACAATCCATACCAAGAATTTTCTACCGATGGAATAATTGAAAACGGACATTGGGTTAACCTATACATTTGCGAAAAAGAACTTTTCGATTCATGGCATAAATACAGTTCAATTCCGCTGAAATCATATGATAAAAAGAAACAGCCAATTAAAAGCACCCTTATTCGGTATATGACATCAAAAAATTTACGAAAAGATGCATCAGGACTTAAACAACTTACCAAAACCGATATTTCTCATATAGAAAACGGATTAACCAATTATCGGTTTGCACACAATTATCCTTTACGAAACCGTATTTATGAAACGGTGTGGGAATTTCATAATTATTTACAAGGCAAGAGTCCCGCGGGTCATTCTGTTACCCAACGATTCGAATTTATAAAATGTGCGATTGAAGTTATTAAAAAACACCCTGTATGGGGAACGGGGCCTGCACACGTAGTTTCCGAACTGCACGCACAATATCCGCAGCAAGAAATACATCTCCCAAAACAATATTGGCACAAACCACACAATCAATTTATTTTATATTTATTACAATATGGAATAGTCGGGTTTGTCATTATTTTCACGTCATTAGTCATTATTTTTTATAAAGGATTTCAAAGCAAAAACACCTTAACAATCAGTTGGACGGTAATTGTTGCCATTTCTTGTTTAAACGAAGATATGCTCGACACAATAAACGGCTTAGTTTTCTTTGCATTTTTTGGCTGCCTGTTTTTGTGTTCTCGTCCGCATTCACGTCAAAAATTAACATAAAACATCTGTATATATAACGGAATCATGTATATTTGTAATCAGATAATATAAAAACTATGCGGTACTTATTTATTTTCATAGCACTTTTTTTTACCTTTTCAACCTATGCTCAAGATACTAATTCTGTAGATAGTACACACGTATTTTCTAGCTTACGTACCATTAAAACCGAGGAGCAAGGTTCTATTCATATATATCAAGATACGCTTATTACTGAATTAATCGGGCGACATATTCAAAACAACGAAAAACAGGAAAACAGCATATCCGGTTGGCGAATCCAAATATACAACTCCACCGGCAAAGAAACTCGCTCGGACGCATTACAAGTTCGTTCCGAATTTTTATCACAATATCCCGATCTTAAAACATACGTTATTTATCAACCTCCCATATTTAAGATTCGCGTTGGAGACTTTCGCACACGCGAAGAAGCATACTATTACTACAAACTTATAATCAAAGATTATCCTATTTCCTATATGATAAAAGACGATATTATACTTCCTGAATTACATGATGATTCAAAATAATATATCCGTACACGAGAAATACCCATCAACTAAAAAATAATTCCTTTACAGTATTCTTATTGAAATATATATAGTATTTTTGAATAAATTGTTTGTTTATCAGTTGTAATAATACAAAACAATAGTTTTGCACTGAGGAATATGAAGCAAAAAATAACAAAAATAAGCATTTGGATTATTGGTATAATAGCTTTTTTCGGCATTGTAGCCAGTATTATTTCATACCAGTATCGTGATGAGATAATAGAATTTGTAAGTCAGGAATTAGGTGAACAAATTGAAGGTACAGTAACCACCGAAAAGGTTGATTTATCATTTTTTAGTAATTTTCCGAATATCTCTATTCAATTACACAATGTAGTTGCTCTTTCCACAGATACAGAAAAACCTCTCTACGCATCATGCAACACCGATACAGCATTATTTGCCAAAACCATTAATTTTGCATTCAACCCATTCGATTTTTTACAAACAAATTTTAATGTGCAAAAAATTTCTGTGCACAATGCCCATATAAATTTCATATACGATTCGCAAAGCAAACACAACTGGATGTTTCTCAAAGAATCAGCCGACAGCACTTCGGAAACATTTTTGGAACTCTCGAAAATTTCATTACACAACACATCGTTCCGCTATTTTGATATTGGAACGAAATTATATGAACGAGCACATATTTCAGCAGCAGACATTTCAGGAAACTTTACCCCGTCAGGATTTATTCTTTCAGGTATGGCAGATGTAGAACACCATTATTTAATTATTGATTCCGACACATTTATAAATACCATTACAGCTACTGCGCACTTTACAATTGAACAACAAAACGACAGTCTTCATTTTCATGAAATTCAACTAAAAAATAGCGATTTCACCATTTCCGGTTCAGGCACACTTGCCAATTCGGACGAAATAAAACTAGGATTTTCTACAGACATTTCAGACATACCTTCTTTTTCGGGAACACTACCCGATTATATTTCATCAACTTTACGCAGTTACGAATTTACCGGCAATTTAAAATTTAACGGGGTTATTTCAGGTTCTACACAAACCAATCGCTCACTCACATTACAAACAAATTTTTCGGCACAAAACGGAAATCTCCAAATTGATGAAAACACAATATCATTCAACGGATCCGGAATAATTTCAAGTACCGACATAACACAAACAAATAAGTATTCGCTCTACAAAGCTGATGTGAATGCAGCATACAAAGAAAACTCATTCTCGGGAAACATTTCCGTGTTGAACTTTGAGAATCCCGACATAAAACTCGAAGGAAAAATTTCGAGTTCATTCGAATCGTTTGAAGACATTATTTCGGCAGAAGGATATGGAATGAAGGGTTCAGCATCGGGAATACTCAAATGGCAGGGGAACATATCGCACATAACAGATTTTTCCGCCATCTTTTTCACTCAAACGAAACTTGATTTTGTCGGCACTATTTCCAATTTCAACCTTTCGGCTCCAGATAATTCTCCCTATAATTTTTCGGACGTTTCCGGAACATTTTCTCTGAACAACGAAAAAATTACAATCGATTCGATACAGGGTGTTTTACAAAAAAGCCCTTTTATAGTTTCCGGCACTATTACCTCATTTTTACCGGCATTATTTTTCGACTCACAACATGCACACTATAATCTTAAAGCATACGTCGAATCAATTAACGCAAACCCTTTTGTTTCTCATTATGAAACTCTTGAAGACTCCGAAAATACCTCAACACACGAAGGAAAAATTATGTGTTCTTCGCAACGATTTATATACGATGTATACGATTTGCAGGATGTACAATGCGAACTGCAATTTTCCGACAATCTTGTCCTTTTCAAAAATGCATCATTTAAAGCTCTCAGCGGAAATTGTGCAACAACAACAAAGGTTCGTTATGCCAATAATAGCATTATTTGTGAAGGGAATTTGCAATTAGAAAATGTATCAACAAAACAACTTTTTAGCACATTCAATAATTTTGATCAGGATTTTCTTACTCAAGAACAAATAGACGGAAACATTACCAGCGACATTTCATATAACGTTATCTTAAACAAAGATTGGGAACCGGTATATCCGCAAATGTATATAGTTGCAGACGTGCTTATACAAGACGGAAGTATTTCTGACTTTGAGCCGTTTATAGAAATGGGAAGCAAACTCAAGGTTGAAGAATTCAATACAGTAGAATTTAATGAAATGCACAATACCATACTCATTAAACACGACACCTTATATATTCCCAAAATGGATATCATTACCAATGCTTTTCAAATGGTATTATCGGGGAAACATTCCTTAAGTGGTAATTTTCAATATTTTCTGTCGGTTGACATGAAGAAAACTCTTTCCAACCGGTTTCGTAAGAACAACAATATGGAAGATTTTGGTGAAATAGAACAAACAACAGACGGCGATATGAGAATTCCTGTAAAAATCATAGGAACCGCCGACAAATTTTCGATTGATTTTGATTTTAAACAAAAAATTGAACAGGTTAAGGAAGGCTTTCAACGACAAAAAGATGATTGGCGTGAAATTCTCAACAAAAACACTTCAGACATTAAAGAAGAAGACCCGGTAGAAGAACCAATACAAACAGATTTTGAAATTCAATTTGATTAATGCATAATGCAATATTCCACAAAAAATAAAATAAAAACTTGGGTATTTGTTCTTGCGGTCTGTATTGTCGGATTATTCATTTTTTTGCTCAATAATACCATTTCGAACATAAAAACCGATGAACGCAAACAAGTAATGCTTTGGGCAGAAGCTGTTCAACGAAGATATGCCCTTGTTGACTACACAAACAAATTGTTTGTAAAACTTGCTCGGGACGAACGAAAAAAAGTAGAGCTGTGGTCAGAAGCACAGAGATTAATTATTCAAACCGAAAACCCGGACTTCTTAACATTTTTGTTACAAATAATTAAAGGGAACAAAAATATCCCGATAATTATGACAAATTCAAAAAACAGTATAGTTGACACTATAAATTTAAATTCGACAATTTCATTACACCAACCATTAAGCGATTCACTTCGCACAGCATTTACAAAATATCCGCCCATTGCTATTACATATGGCAACAAACCCATAAACTATTTGTATTATACCGATTCGCGACTTTTTTCTGAACTGCAATCAGTTATGAACGATATGGTACAATCATTTATTGAAGAAGTTGTGAAAAACTCAGTGTCAGTCCCGGTACTTATAACAACTGCAGATTCATTACACGTTATTGCCTATGGAAATATAGATTCTGCCCGGGTTAATTCTCCACACAAAATAATAGAAACCATACAGGAAATGGGAGACCACAACGAACCGATAGCAATTAAAAACAACACCCAAACACTCAGTTACATTTTTTATGAAGACTCATTATTACTCACCCGTTTAAGTTACTATCCCTACATACTTATTCTCATTTCAATTTCCTTACTTGCTTTTGCATATTATGCATTTCGTTCATCACAACGATTCGAACAAAACCAGGTATGGGTTGGCATGTCGAAAGAAACAGCCCATCAGCTGGGAACGCCTATTTCTTCGCTCATGGCGTGGATAGAAATTCTGAAACAACATAATATTGATGAAGAAATTATTCAGGAAATTAATAAAGACATCACACGCTTAGACACCATTACCGAACGATTTTCAAAAATAGGCTCACAACCAAAATTAGATACCGAAAATATTTATACTGTTATAACCCACGCCATAGAATACATGAAACGACGGAGTCCGGCAAAAGTTCAGTATACAGTTTCGGTATTACAAAAAAATTGCATTGTACACATAAACAGCTCGCTATTTGGGTGGGTAATAGAAAATCTTTGCAAAAATGCAATTGATGCAATGCAGGGAAACGGACATATTACGGTATACATTTCATCTACCCAAAACCTTGTACATATAGATATTGAAGACACCGGCAAAGGAATGCCTCGAAAATTTTTCAAACAAATTTTCAAGCCGGGTTTTTCCACCAAAACAAGAGGATGGGGCTTAGGGCTTAGTTTAGCACAACGAATTATTGAAGAATTTCATAAAGGAAAAATTTTTGTAAAATCATCAGACAATCACAAAGGAACAACATTTCGAATAAGTTTGCCAAAGGCACAATAAAATAATGCTTTTTGTTGAATTTTAAAACCGTATCCGATACAGCATCATAGGCATAAATCCTTGTTGGTAGACTGGTAG
>CAZLCY010000073.1:0-11743 GCA_964558075.1 uncultured Bacteroidales bacterium | reverse complement strand
GGGAGGAGAAGGGGGGAGGAGAAAGGGACGGGAGGAAGGAAGGAGGGGGGGAGGGGGAGGCGAGGGGGGGGGAAGCAGGAGGGAGGAAGAGGGAGGAGGAAGAAAAAAAGGGGGGAAAGAGGAGGAGGGGGGGGAGAGAAAGGGAGGGAGAGGGGAGGGAAAAGGAGGGGAGGGGAAAAAAAAAGAGAAAAGGGGAGGGGGGGGGGGAAGAAAGGAAAGCGGAGAGAGAAAAAAAGGACGGCGCCTGATATTCGTGCTGGTGTTGCTTTACTTATTGCAGCTATGTCTGCCAAAGGGGTGAGTACTATTCACAATATTGAACAAATTGACCGAGGATATGCAAATATTGATGCTCGTCTCAATGCTATTGGTGCAGAAATTATTCGCGAATAAGGGTTATTTTCTCCCAAAATCTGCCGGAATTTCTCCCCAATTTGCAGTATCCCATTTTAAAATTTTTGTTTCATAGGTATTGGTCTGTAACCATTTTTCGGCTCGTGCTATCAATTCGAAAATTTCGGTATTGCGTAAATCTTCTTGTAATTTTGATTTGCATTTTTTTTGTCGTACCCAACTCATGGCAGTTATTGAGTCTGAGTAAATGGGAATGGGACTGTTCATTTTTTTGAGTAATGCTAAACCGTGTACAAGTGCTAAAAATTCTCCAATATTATTTGTGCCGTTTTCATAGGGGCCTATTTTGAACACCTCTTCTCCGGTTTTAACATAGACACCTCTATATTCCATAATTCCCGGATTTCCGCTGCATGCTGCATCAACAGACAGGCTGTTTTGGATTATTGAACTTGATTGGGGAAGAGTGGGTTTTTTTTTCGAAGTTTTTGTTTTTGTCTGTGTGGTTTGTACCGGTTTTTCTTTGAATGCTCGGGATGCTTCTTCATATGATGTAAATGATTTGTATTGGGCTCCGGGAAATCCGTGTATAGATTTTTGGCAATCTCCCCAATTATTAAATATTCCTGTTTTGGCCCCCTGCCATACAACATAAAATTTTTGTTTTGCCATTATTGTTGAGAGTTTATAATCTTGATAATTTTGTTGTACATTTCTCTGTGCAAAGGTACTGAAATGTTTCTTTCTTCTGCTTTTCGAATAATGTAATATGTTAAAATATCTAATTCAGGTGTTTTACCGCTGTACACATCAAGTTGCATAGATGTAGGTGTGTGTGGGGGGATTTTAAATGCTAAATCAATAACGTTGTCAGCATCTTTTTCACTAATATCAATGGAGAGACTGTGTGCTACTGATAGCATTTCTGAAAGGAGTATTTTTGTTTCTTCAAGATGTTCCGGGTCTCGAACAATTTTGCCAATGGGTTTATTGTGCCGACTTGTAATAGTGGCAAATGTGGAAATGAATAAATATTTTTTCCATACCTCTCGTGTAATTTCTTCGGTAAGTACTGTTGGTATATCTGCTTGTGAAAAAATGTTTTCTAATTCTTTGTCTTCTTTTTGTATAGGGTCGTGTTCCGGACCAAAAATCACTTTTCCTGCACCACCAACTTGTTTTACAGTACCCGGTTTGTCTATTGCGGCACTAACATATATACATCCTTGAAGAACGCGGTGTTCCGGAATAATATCCTGTATTCGTTGTGCATTGTTTACACCGTTCAATAACGTTACAATTCTGCTTTTTGAATGAATATGTGGAATGATGTCCCGAATTGTTTGTTCTAAATCTCTACTTTTTGTGCAGAGAACAATAGAATCAAATATACCGGTTTTTTCTATGCTTTCGTATACTGCGGTAGGACGGTAGGTTTCAGTTGTTTTTCCAATATATGTCAGTCCATTTTTTTTAATTTCCGAACCATGTACCCCTCGTTGAATAAAAATGATTTCGTGTGTTGATTTGTTTGCATACGCAGCACATAGTTTTGAACCGACATATCCACCAATTCCACCAATTCCAATAATTGCAATTCGCATAAAAAAGAGAGAGTTTTTTAGTTAAACAAACGGGTGCTTTGATAATAGGTTTTGTCTGTTTTATCAGCATTCATTCGAATAGATAAAATAATTTCATGATTACCATTACTGTGAGGTTTTATTTCACCAATACTATAATCATAAGCGTACCCGATTTTAATAGTTTCTTGTACTATTATACCGGCAAGAATAACGGCCGATTCATTATATCTGTATGTTGCACCTAACCAGTATTTGTTGTCGAAAAACACATTGCAATTGCCTTCGAATTGTGTTATGTACCCTCCACTTTTAATGTAAAACGTAGGAACTAAATCAATTTTTCCCGAAAGGTCATGTTGATATTGAACATATCCGTAATAATGCCGCGGAAATGTATAAAAGTCAGATTTTTCTATACCATTACTTATGTGTGTTGATGATATGCCGGTAACTAAATTTTTATAGGAAAGGTTAATTCCCACATCAATTGTTGGGTGAAGTGAATTGTCGGTCAGATAAATACCGTTCGGATCAATTGTTGTTGATTGATACACAAATTCTGATGCATCTAATTGTTTGTTGTAAAGCCCGGCTCCCAACCCCGCAGATAATTGCATATCTTCGGCTATCGTTATATGATAGGCATATAACAGTTTTGCATGTGTTGACCATTCATATCCTAAACCATCATTTATAACATATAAGCCGAGACCACCAATTTTGCTTTTATAGTCAACATGAAGGGTTTGTGTTAAGGGGGCTTTGTCGAAACTCATCCATTGTTTGCGGGCGAGGAGCGATGCCTGAACGCCTTCGTTACTTCCGGCAAATGATGGGTTAAATGCTAATTCATTATTCATAAAATAACTGATTTGAATATCATTTTGAGCATGAACCCATATGCTGCTTATGATACAACAAAGAAATAAACAAATGTTTCGTGTATGTTTGAGTTGTGTAATCATTGTTTGAAATTTAATTTTTAATTTCTTTTAATGCTTCGTTGATGCTTATTCTTTTTCCATTTTTGTATGCAACAATAAATGAATTATATCCAAGTGCATCAATTTTTGATTTCATAGCCTCTGCTTGATCTAAGAATAAATAGTATCCAACAGTGTATTTATAGAATCCGTCAGGGGATTGAGAACAGTATGTTTCTGTATCAGGAAATGCATCCTTAATTTTTGCAAATATTTTTGAGTTGCAAGGTTTATGAGCTGCTGCAATTTGCAGACGGAAATAAACACCGTTAATTGTGGGCTCTTCAACACCTCTTTTTTGAGCTTGTTGTTTTTCTAATCGTTCAACTGTTTGCTTATGGAATTCTGCTTTTTCTCCTAAATGCAATTGATCATAATTAACAATAGTAAATGTTGTTCTCCGATTTGCCTGATGCTCTTCTTCTGTTTGAGCATTGGGAATTGCCAATTTGGTCTCACCCCATCCCTGCCATGATAAACGTGCAGTGTCAATTTTTTGTGACACAAGATAATCAACAACCGATTTAGCTCTGTTGTTAGACAGTACAACATTGTAATCATCCGGAGCTCGCACATCAGTATGGGAATTGATTTGAATACATATTTCGGGATTATTATTTAAAATATTTACAATATTATCAAGCTCTTTTATAGATTCAGGGCGTAAGAAGTATTTATCTAAATCATAATAAATGTTTTTTATATTATATTCTTTTCCTTCTTCGATTCGGGTAAGTGCAAAATCCAAATCATATCCGGTTGCAGCAGAAAGGATAATATCTTGATTTATTCCATTTGTTGAGAATGATCGTTTTTGAGGATTTAGGTAATCATCTTTAACCGACACCATATAGTAGCCCATTTCTTGTTTAAGTAAATTGAACTGATAATTTCCGTCTTCATCGGTTGTAACGGTGTCGGAAAAACCGGTATGATCTGTTAAAATAACTAAGGCGTTTTCAACGGGTTTCTCTGTTTCAGAGTTGGTAACTCTTCCGGCAGCACTTATATGAACACCGCGAGCTGCGAAATAATATAAGTCATCTTGTCCAACACCACCCTTTTTGTTAGATGAAAACAATCCCGAACGACCATTAATAAACACAATGCCAAAATCGTCTGCACTCGAATTAAATGGTTTTTGCATATTTTCCGGTTCATTAAAAACTGAGTCGTTTCGCTCGGCAAAGTATAAATCTAAACCACCATATCCAATATGCCCGTTCGAAGAAAAATAGAGACCTGTGTTGTCGAACATATATGGAAACATTTCGTCTAAAAAAGTGTTTATGGGTTCACCTAAATTTTCAGGTCTGCTCCATGATTCATCATCGTCAGAACGGCTTGTTACCCATATATCTGTTCCTCCCATTCCTTCGGGATTATTCGATACGAAATAAAGAGTATTTCCGTCAGGACTCAATGCCGGGTGTCCAGAACTATATTCTTTGGAATTGTGCTGAAAAATTTCGGGACGTGTCCAAATATTATCTTGTTCTTTAAATTCGGAAACATATATGTTGCAATTTTTGTCTTTACCGCTGAGACCATTACATTGCATAAAGTATCCAATGTTTCTTTTGGGGTCAAAGACAAGCGTGCCATTGTTGATGTCTGAATTAATTGCACCTTGGAGTAAATCAACTTTGGTAAATAATTCAGTTTCTCGATCAAATCGTGTTTCGTATAAATTTTCGAATCCATCTCCGGTAATTTTATATGTTGTGCTGTCGCGTGTATAGCGAGATGAGGTAAATACAATTTTTTCTTTTACTGTAGTGGGAGCAAAGTCGTTCGCCCGTGTGTTTATTTCTTGAAGGTTTCGTGCAGTAAAACGTGCACTGTCGGTGCTTTCAAGTGCAAATGAGCACGATTTCATTTTAAGTCGTGCCATTTCTTTCAACTCTTCACTCGGACGAGTGTTCATGTATTGTTTGAGCATTTTATCGGCAAGTTTATACTCTTCTGCCATCATGAGGGTCAATGCATATTTAAACTGAATATCATTATCTTTATAGCGGCGGTCAACTGCTTTTTTGTACCACGTGTTCGCTTTATCGTATCTGTTTATAAGACGATAGCATTCACCAATTTTGTAAGCAGTTTCTAAAATGTCATCTTTCTCTTTAATTTTTGGAAACAATTGCTCGTACATTTTAGCAGCAACCATGTAGTTTTTATTTTCGAACTCTGTATCAGCTTTTCGAAGAGACTGTGACATTGCTATTTGAAATCCGAAACAGAAAACGATAAAGAGTATGTATTTTGAATATTTCATTGTAGTTGTTTTTTCTCTATTCATTACGTAATAAGGTTACCGGGCCCTTTTTGAGAGTTCCGTCCGGGAGAGCGACAATATAAAAATATGTGCCTGCAGATACTTTTTTTCCATTGTGTGTGCCATCCCAACCATCTTTACCTCTATATAATTCTTGTCCCCATCTATTAATTATTTGTAACTGTAAATCAAGGTCTTCTAAATAAATATCATTTATACCATCATTATCGGGAGTAAATACGTTTGGTAATAAAACATCACGTTGTATGGTAATCGTAAATAATGTTGTATCCCGACATTCTGGAACGGTATATTGTTCGAGTGCTATAGTAAAGTTCCCGTCCCGATTATATGCATATGTCGGGGAATATGCCGTGTCGGTGTTGTTGTCGCCAAAATACCAATTTGTGGTTACCGGTACGGGTAAACTGTCACTTGTATTTATAAAATCGAGTTCTTCGTATTGATATGCCGGATTTTTTACTTCAAAACTTGTATTTGGTGTGCGATATACTGATATATAATTTGTTTTTTCTTCGGAAAAGTCGCACTCTTCAATAGAGGCTGTTACACGTACAGTGTATGTGCCGTAATTATAAAAATGTGCAACAGAATCTTCAGTTCCGGTAGAATCATCACCAAATTCCCATAACCAAGCCGTAATGTCGTGTGATGAATTGGTGAGATTTTCGAACGGAATAGTTTGTTCACTGCATACCAAAGTCGAAGCTGCAAAATCAACCTGAGCTTCGTAAATTGTTAATTGTTCGTCGGCCACAATTACTTGTTCACATTCGTTGATGTCTGTAATTACTAAGGCAGGAGTATATGTTCGTCCTTGTGTGTATGTGTAGGTTATTGTTTCATCATCAGAAATTGCTTCTCCATCATCAAAAACCCATAGATGTTCAATTGCTTCCTGTGTGTTTGCTTCAAACATAATAGGAGCAGGAGCACATGAATCTGTTGGTGAGAAGGTGAATGTTCCCGTCGGTCCGCCTACTTCAATATAGTTTTCTTTTAATGTTGTGTCTACACAACCGTTAGGATAACTTACAATAAGCCTTACATCATATATTCCCGGTTTGTTGTATGAATGTTGCGGATTTTGTAATCCAGAGGTATTATTTGCCATACTAATGCTATCCCCAAAATTCCAAGACCATGAACTTAATGCTAAAGCAGATGTGTCTGTGAATTGTGGAATAAATGGTGGGCAATCAGCTTCGGTTGAGTCTGCTTCAAATAATGCATACGGTCGAGCTATTGTGATACTGTCGGTTATAGTGCTGTCGCAACCATGAACATCAGTAGCTTTAAGAGAAACTTCTATTGTGGAGTCTTTGGTCACAAAGTAAGAATGGGAGGGGTGTGTCTCAGTTGAATTAGGTGATCCGTCCCCAAATGTCCAAATGTATGTTAGACCAGTTCCGGTAGAGCTGTTTGTGAATTCAACTTCATTATAATGACAGGTTACCGGAGCTACCGTAATGCCCGGATGTGGTTTAGATGCGGTAATGTAATTAATTTTTGTAATAGTTGTATCACAGCCTTTAGAATCAGTTACAGTAAGACTAATGTTATATACACCTCTTGTTTCAAATGTGTGGGTTGGATGTTGGGTAGATGTGTCGGTTGCAAAACGAACCCCGTTTATTGTCCAATTATATCCTGCAGAAGCAGTGTCTTCTATGAGGAGTGTTGTGCCATCATGAAAATTCCATAACCAAGAAACGACACTGTCAGGTGCTGTTGCAGTAGATTTGTCTTCAAAGTTAACTTTAAAAGGCACACAGCCGATAGTGTTAGATGTTATTGCTGTATCAAAATCAGGTTGTGGAACTTCATAAACTGTAATATAAGATGCACGTGTAATACTGTCGACACAACCTATTTGATTTGTTACTTTCAGTTTTATGTCAAAATTTCCGGATGCATCAAATTGATGCGTCGGAGTTTGTTCAATAGATGAGTTTCCATCTCCAAAATCCCATTCCCAATTTGTAATATTGAAATTTGATACTGTTGTGTCGGTAAATACAATTGCCGAATGCTGACAGGTTTCGAGGGATGTTTGTTCAAAACCAAGGAGTAAACTGTCAACTTGTATTTCAATGCTAATAGAATCTTCGCAACCGTTAGCATTGGCAACTTTAAGTTGTGTTGAGAAAGAGCCCGGTGTTTGGTATGCGTGTTTTGGATTAACAGCTGTCGTGTCTGCTGCAATAACAATTCCGTTTTCTGTCCATGTATATCCACCCAAACCACTTTCTTCAATGAAGAGTGTTGTGCCATCCCCAAATGTCCACGTATATGTGTCGGCAAGAATGCTTTCATCTCTGTTAAATTCAATTGTGTCGGGAGATTCGCATAAAAATCCGGGAGAGGTGGTATATTGAGCAACGGGAGGTAAAATTGTAATGTAGTCTTCTTTTGTTATGGTGTCTGCATAACATTGATATTGTCCGGCGACAAGAGTAACTGTATATGTGCCGGTATCACCATAAACGTATTCATGTGCCGGTGTGTTGAGGTTTGCAGGAGCTGTCCCGTCGCCATAATCCCAAATCCACTGGTTTGCAAAACTGTTTGATGTTGTATCTTCAAACTCGGTAATGGCGTTAAAACAAACAGCGGTGTCAACAGCAGAAAGATGTGCTGTGGGAGGAGCCCCAACACTAATATAATTGCCGGCAACATATGTGTTTGTGCAATTTTGTTCGTCAGTTATTGTAAGCGTTATGGTGTATTGTCCGGTGTCTGTGGCAAATATATGAGTCGGGTGTATGTCAGATGAGTCGCTTGCTATTTCAACACCATTTTCAATCCAAATATATCCCCCCGAGCCGTTATCTTCAACTGTTACCGTATTGCCGTTACCAAAATCCCAATCCCATTGAACAATCGGACTTTCTGATGTTGAGTTATCTGTAAATTCAACTTCCAGGGGTAAACAACCTTGAGTTACATTAGAATTAAAATCAGCATCTGGTTCGTGTACACGAATATAATCTGTTTTGGTAAGTGAATTTTCACATGCATTATTGTCGGTAATAGACAGGCTTATCGAATAATTCCCCAAAGCATCAAAGTCATGGGTGGGGTTTGAATTTGTTGCGGTATTTCCGTCGCCAAAATCCCAATCCCAGTCAGTAATATTTGTTGTTGGAGCAGTGAAGTCTACAGAAAAAGGAATTAAACATGATATACTGTCATTTGCTTCTATAAATATGTCCGGTAAATCATTAATAGTAATAAAATTTGTTTGAGTAGCTGTGCTTGTACACCCGGCGGTACTGGTTGCCGAAAGTGTTACGGTGTATGTGCCGGCGGCAGCATATGTGTGAGTTGTGTTTGCAATCGTTGAAGTGTTGCCGTCACCAAAATCCCATTCCACAGAACTTGTCGGTAAATTTGATTCATTCACAAAATTTGTAGCTGTTCCCACGCAAACCGTTTGATTGGGAGAGGAAAAATCAGCTGCAAAAGTGTTAATGTGAATAGCTTGTAAACTGTCTTTTGTGTCCGTGCATCCAACATCATTGGTGACGGTGAGACTAACCGAAAAATTTCCTTCAGAAGTGTATGTGTGTGTAGGATTAGCATCTGTTGAAGTGTTTCCATCTCCAAAATCCCAAAGATAATTGCTTGCACCTGTTGATGTGTTTGTGAACGATACTGAAAATGGTGCAGAGCAACTTTCAAAAGCATCCATAGTGAAATTTGCGGTTGGTGCATTCTGAACAGAAATGTAATCAGATTTTGATAAAGTCCGAGAACATCCTTCAGCATTGGTTACCGTTAATGATACCGAATAATCGGAAGCTGTTGAATATGTATAATTAGTATTTGCGTCAGCAGAGGTGCTTCCGTCTCCGAAATCCCAATTCCTTGATACAATTGGGGAGGCCGAGGTGGAAATGTCGGTGAAACTTACTTGTAAAGGTGTACAACCTTCACGTGGTGAAGCTAAAAAGCCAACTTCGGGGTTAGCATATACTTTTATATAAGCATTTTTTGTTTCGGTATCACTGCCCGAAGCGTTTGTTGCTGTAAGTGAAACAGTATATTCTCCGGGAGAAGTAAAAACGATTGTCGGAGATGAAAGACTTGATGTTCTTCCTCCTCCAAAATCCCACAGTAATGATTCCGGAGAATTGGTTGATAAATCAGTGAATTTAACTGTTACATTACCACACCCTTCGGTTACATTCGTGGAAAAATCGGCAACCGGAGCTTGTCCGAATGAATGAAATGTGGCAAAACAAGTAAATAACACTGTAATTACTTGCTGGTAAAAATGTTTCATATAAATACTATTTTCTAAATAAAAATGTAAAATAGGTTATTTTTTCTTTAAATACAACTGTATACGGTGTTTTTCTCCCGAAAGTTGCATTTAGATTTTTTAACACCTTGTAGATTTTTTGTATTGGTCTTTTATGTGGAAACACAAAAAGACCTCAC
This sequence comes from uncultured Bacteroidales bacterium, assembly GCA_964558075.1. Lineage (GTDB taxonomy): Bacteria > Bacteroidota > Bacteroidia > Bacteroidales > UBA1715 > JAQICB01. Next base: position 2,075 of record CAZLCY010000073.1, on the reverse strand, counting down.
TATACACGAGAGGTCTTTATTTATGTTATACAGTATTATTTTTTATAATGTTAATCGAAAAGAGTAGTACTTAAATACCGTTCTCCACTATCGGGTAGTATTACCACAATGTTTTTACCTTTGTTTTCGGGTCGTTTTGCTATTTGTGTTGCCGCTGCGATTGCCGCTCCCGAAGATATTCCGCAGAGTATACCTTCGAGTCGGGCAGTATTTTTTGCGGTAGTAAAAGCTTCTTCGTTGCCAATGCGAATTACTTCATCAATTATGCCCCGGTCTAAAATATCCGGGATAAAACCGGCACCTATTCCCTGAATTTTATGTGGTCCCGGTTTTCCATCCGAAAGTACAGGCGAGTCGTCGGGTTCAACTGCTATTGCTTTAAATGATGGTTTCTTTTCCTTTATAATTTGTGCAACGCCGGTAATTGTTCCTCCGGTACCTACACCGGCAACAAGAATATCTATTGTTCCCTCAGTATCGTTCCATATTTCAAGTGCCGTTGTTTTTTTATGTATGTCGGGGTTTGCTTCGTTTTGGAATTGTTGCGGCAAATATGCATTTCCTATTTTATCACGCAATTCTTGTGCTTTTGCAATCGCTCCTTTCATACCGTTTTGTGCGGGGGTAAGAATTAATTCGGCACCGTAAGCAAGTAATATTTTTCGTCGTTCTATTGACATGCTTTCCGGCATCGTCAAAATTAATTTATACCCTTTTGCGGCACATGCCATAGCAAGAGCAATTCCTGTATTGCCACTTGTCGGTTCTATTATTACGGTGTCTTTTTGTATTAATCCTTTTTCTTCGCCCGCAACAAGCATGGCGTTGCCAATACGACACTTTACCGAACTGCTTGGATTAAAGGATTCTATTTTTGCATAAATATTTGCCTCTTTACTTCCGCTTGTCCTTTGTAATTTTACTAATGGTGTGTTTCCAATTGTTTCTGTTATATCGTTGTAAATTTTCATAATTATTTTTTTTTAAATGTAAAACATTATTTCGTCGTTGTTCTTGGTTAATTTTTTATGTTCTTCTGTCAGAGTTTCCAAATTTGTTGTCTCCATATAATCGATTATTTGTTTATTTAATTCGTACCAATATTTATGCGAGGTACAGTGTGGAATTTTTGCACAGGAATATTCAGAATCAAAACAGTCTATGAGTTTAAGAGGAGAATTGAAAGCTTTGTAAATGTCGTAAACGCTTATTTCTGAAGCGTTTTTTGTAAGTTGGTATCCACTTTTTTTTCCATCTTTGGTCGTAATTAAATTTGCGGCTTTAAGTTGAGAAATTATCTGATCAAGATATTTTACAGAAATTTCTTGGGTTTCTGCAATGGTTTTTTGCAAAATCCCTTCGTTGTTTTCTTGTGCTGCAATTTCTATTATTGCCCGCAATCCGTATCGTGTTTTTGTATTTAATTTCATTATCAAATATTTAATCCTATCGGATAAGTAGTTTACAAATATAGGGTATATTTTTTGTTTTATCAATAAAATAGCAAAAAAATAATTGAAAAGCATATTTTAGAAAACAGAATGCTTATTGTATATTTGTTTCTTTAGAACACATTATAAGCGTAAGAATCATATAAAGATACTGTTTTTACGGTAAAAGAGTCAGGAACACTATAACAATGAAAATGATTCTATTATATATATTACATCAGGAGAATTACGTATTATTCAACATGATGATGAGTATACATTTAAGTTTTCCGGAACAAATAATGATGCTGATTCGGTGAATGTTTTTTTTGAAGGAGCATTAGATAAATACTCGTATACTAAGTTTTAAGTAAGTATGTGTAACTATGAATTATACCGTAACATCAAAAAAAGCTGCCTGAATATTCAGACAGCTTTTTTAGTAGCGAGAGGCGGGCTTGAACCGCCGACCTCAGGATTATGAATCCTGCGCTCTAACCAGCTGAGCTACCTCGCCATTATTTTGGATTGCAAAAATAGAATATTTTTTTTCTTTTGCAATTAGATTTTAAAAAATCTTGTGAATATTTTTTTATGAAAATGGTGAGATACGCACATAATTATTGTATTGCACTGTGTGATTTT
>CAZLCY010000072.1:0-11860 GCA_964558075.1 uncultured Bacteroidales bacterium | reverse complement strand
ATTCAAAATATTTACACGCCACTCCTATTGGCTGTATCGATACGAATATTATTGTACATATTGAGGGAAGTGTTTCTAATACTATAGTGTTGTGGCAAAACTCGGTATTACCGCAAAACCAAACCTTATTGTACGGTAATCGTTTGATGATAACTATTCCCATTGAAGCGAAGAAAGAACAACGCTCTTTTATTCGATGCTACTGCTATTCTGAAAATAGTATGGCACAAGATATTTTAATCCCTCTTGAGAATGGAAAGGTTGTGCAAGACACAAAACAGCTAACACGGAATGATAAAGAGGCTCAGATTATTTATTTTATATTGCTTGATAGATTTTACAATGGCAATACGAAAAATGACAGACCGGTCTCTGATTCTGATATTCATGCAAAACTGAATTTTCACGGTGGTGATATTGCCGGGGTTACTCAAAAGATAAAAGATGGATATATTCCTCTTTTGGGCGTAAATACTCTTTGGATATCTCCTATTGCAAAAAATCCTGAAGGTTATGTTGAAAAAAACAACCATAAGTTTACAGGATACCACGGTTACTGGCCAATAGATTCAGAAAAAATTGACGACCGCTTTGGAACGGAGCAGGAAATGCACGAAATGGTGTCTGAAGCTCATACTCGAAATATTTCTATTATTCTCGATTATGTTGCCAATCATGTTCATAAAGATAATCCTATTTATGCAGAACATCACGAGAGGGCAACAAACTTGTTTTTACCTGATGGAAGTATGAATATTGGTCGTTGGGAAGAACATCGCTATACAACATGGTTTGACGATTTTTTACCAACGCTTGACTTTGATATTCCGGAAGTATTGGAAATGATGACGGATATTGCTGTTTCTTGGATTAAAAAATATAATCTTGATGGCTTCAGACATGATGCAACAAAACATATTTCTACAAAATTTTGGCGTACATTAACAAAAAAACTGAAACATGAGATTATGATTAAGGAATCACGACGTTTGTATCAAATTGGTGAAACCTTTGGTGGTCGTGATATGCTGCAATCATACATTAATTCGGGTATACAAGATGGTCAATTTTCGTTCAATGTATATTATGAATTACGAAACACTTTTTTGTATGAAGACGTTCCTTTTTCTTCTTTAACGACTGCTATTCTGCAAGATATTCAAAGTTTCGGTGCACATAATTTAATGGGAAATATAACAGGGAATCATGATATGCCACGTTTTATTTCATATGCCGGAGAAGATTTGGCTATGAATCAAAATGCAGAACATGAGGGATGGAATCGTCATATTACGGTTAAAAATCCTGTGGGATATAAAAAATTACAGTTACTTACCGTATGTGTTGCAACAATTCCCGGTATTCCGGTTATTTATTATGGTGACGAAATTGGTATGGCCGGTGGTGGCGACCCCGATAATCGTCGTCCGATGCGTTTTGAAAAGCTCAATAAACATGAATTGGAAAATTTGTCGGTAACACGAAAAATTTTACAATTTCGAAATCATAGTTTGGCTTTAATCTATGGTGATTTTTTTATTATTCATGAAGATGCACAACAGCTTGTGTACTCACGTACCTATTTTTGTTCGACTGCTATTATTATTTTAAACAAGGCTTCTGTTAAGGCTACTGTTTCGTGTAAGTTGCCGAATATTTTGTGTAAACATGAATTTTCTCAGTTAGAAGATATTGCATTTTCTCTGTCTTCTGAAAATCTCACCATTACAATGCCACCATATAGTTATCAAATATTATATACTCAAAAAGATTGCTCCGAACCAAGTGCTTTTCACAATTCGGACAAATCATTTTTTAATTTAAGATGAAACATGTATTATTTTATATATTAGCGGCTTACATTCTTTTTTATTCTTCTTTTGCTTATGCCCAAAAAGACGGAAAAGAACCGGGAATGTATTGGGGTATTAATGTTGAAATGTATTTTGCTAATCGTAATGATGCTCTTTATTATAACGGTGGTAACAGTAGGCCGGTTTCTCTCGAAGATGTTGTTTACCAACAACAAACACGCGAAGAAATTATGCTATATCTCGATGATGATTTTATAATTCAACAAATTCCTTATCGGATTATTTATAATCCCGGTGTTGGTGTGGGGCTGAACTTGCAATATTATACGAGTCCTAAATTATCGTTTTACAGCAATATAAATATTTTATTATTAGAAAGTTATGGTGTATTTATTTTGGAACGCCTCTCACCTTCTTCTGACCCCGATTCATATTCGAATACAGAACAGGGTACGATAACAGCCTCCGAAAAGAGACTAAACATTAATGGCGGTGCACATATTCTTTTTCCTATAAATAAACCATATATTCCGTATCTTGATTTGGGTTTTACCGCTTCTGTTTTACAAACCGACTCTCATGTAATGCAAATAGGAACGATTACTCGCAATATGTATTTTAGCACAAATTATGTGAACGAAGGTGCTATTTATTCAGCATTCGGATATGGTCCTCAAATTGGTCTCGGTGCACAATTCCCTTTGTCTGACAATTTTTATGTGTTTACCGGAGGTAAAATTGATGCGTTAAAATATAATTTGATAGAAACAGGTTTTAATCTGAATTATTCTATTGTTGCTCGAATTATGTTTGAATAATAACTTACGTTAATGTCTTAATTTGTTATTCTATATCCTTCTTCTTTTTTGTGAATTAACCCATCTTTTATCAGGCTTTTCAAAATTTCAGAACATAAATCATTGTCTATATTCATGTTTGCAGCAATAACATCTTCATTCACACCCGATTCTTGTAAAAGCATACGAACAATCTGTGCCCGTTTTTGACGAAATGAACCTTCAAATTTCGATTGTATTGTATGTTTGTCTGAGAAGGCATTATAATTTTTAATTGTTTTCTTTATATATACTCCATAATCCATTAACGACCAATACCATAAACGGGGATTATCGGTATACAATGTCTGTTCTACCAATTCGGAAAGACTGTGTTCTTTTATTTTTTCTTGCGTATTGGGAAAAAAAGTGTAAATATAAACTGTTCTTATATTTGTTTCAATAAAAGGTACAGACTGATTGTGAGCATATACAAGTATTGCCCCGGCTGTGTTGGGACCTATACCCGGTAAGCCTATCAAATCTTCGTATCTGTCCGGTACAATTCCTTTATATTCTGAATCAACAAGACGTGCAGAGTTGTGCAAAAACCTTGCACGACGATTATACCCTAATCCCGACCATAAAGACAAGACCTCCTCAAAAGAAGCCTGAGCTAAGTCACTAATTGTAGGAAAAGCCGCAATAAATTCATTGAATTTAGGAATAACTCGAAAAACTTGTGTTTGCTGGAGCATTAATTCAGAAAGAAGTATATAGTATGGATTGGTATCGTCACGCCACGGCATGTGACGAAATAGTTCCTGTCCTTTTTGTAAAACAGTTTGTTGAAAATCGGTAATAATATCTTGAGATAGTTTCATGTATATTAACTTATATCACGCCACGAAATTTTTTGAGCATGACGTTGCTTTAAACCTTTGTGTAACATAGAATGTTCGGGTAATGAAAGTTCTGCATCCTGTTCCAATATTTCAAATGCTTTTTGTCTTGCCAATTTCAATATAGCACCGTCTGTTGACAGGTTTGCTAATTTAAACGAAAATGGTATGCCGCTTTGCTGCGTTCCTTCAATATCACCGGGACCGCGAAGTTTCAAATCTACTTCAGATAATTCAAAACCATCGGTAGTTTGCACCATACTTTGCAGACGAGTTTTCCCTTCGTCAGACAATTTATATCCTGCCATAAGTACACAGTACGATTCGCTTTCACCACGCCCTACACGCCCTCTTAATTGGTGTAATTGTGATAATCCAAAACGTTCGGCACTCTCTATAATCATCACAGTTGCATTGGGAACATCAACTCCCACTTCGATAACAGTTGTTGAAACCAGAATCTGAGCTTGTCCTGAAGCAAATATCTGCATTGCTGCTTCTTTTTCATCCGGTTTCATCTGTCCGTGCACAACAACGGTTGAATATTTTGGAGGTGGAAACACCTGTGTTATTCCGGCATATCCATCTTCTAAATCTTTGTAATCGAGACTTTCCGATTCTTTAATTAAAGGATAAACAATATATATTTGGTGACCTTTAGAAATTTCGTCCCGAATCAATTTATGCATTTTCGGACGATGAGAATCGTGCAACATGGCTGTTTTTATCGGTTTCCTGCCGGGTGGTAATTCATCAATAACCGACACATCTAAATCGCCGTAGAGGGTCATTGCAAGTGTTCGGGGTATTGGCGTAGCAGTCATCACCAGCACATGAGGAGTTTGAGAGTTTTTTTTCCATAACTTTGCTCGTTGAACCACTCCAAACCTATGTTGCTCATCAATTACACACATGCCGAGATTCTGAAATTGCACCACATCTTCCAACAATGCGTGTGTTCCAATAATAATATTAATTGAGCCATTTTCTAAGCCTTCGTGGATATTTTTTCGTTCAGCTTTTTTTGTAGAACCGGTTAACAAACGAATTGTAATTGGTAAATCTGAAAGCATTTTTGAAATTGAATGAAAATGTTGTTGAGCCAAAATTTCGGTTGGTGCCATTATACACGCCTGAAAACCATTATCAATAGCCATAAGCATCGACAATAATGCAATTAATGTTTTTCCGCTCCCCACATCTCCCTGAATAAGTCTGTTCATGTGTTTTCCTTGCTCAACATCACCCCGTATTTCGGACATAACACGAACCTGAGCTCCGGTCAACGAAAACGGTAAATGCTTGGTATAAAACATTTTAAGCAAATCGTCTTTTTCTCGCGAAAACAAAAATCCTTTCACAAACTTTTGATGAATTTGTTTTCTATAAGCCAACATCAATTGTACCCAAAACAATTCTTCGAATTTTACCCGAAACTGTGCCTTCGACACATCTCTTAGATTTTCGGGCATATGCAATATTTTATATGTGTTTCGTAAATTTGGTAATGCTAATTCAGTAATAATAGCAGCCGGTAATGTTTCAGGAATGACTTCACTTCCGATTTTTTCGAATGCTTTTTCTACCATATTTCGAAAGACCCGACCATGAATGTTTGCTTTTTTAATTTTTTCGGTAGAAGGATACACGCCAAACAAACCCTGAAACGAACGTTCTTGAAATTTTGACATCTCCTCCATTTCGGGATGAACCATTGATATTGACGACTTAAATTCACTCAGTCTTCCAAAAACAACATACTCAGTGTCTGGTTTTACGTAATTTACAATCCAAGAAATATTTTTAAACCAAACCAACTCCAACACTCCCGTTCCATCGGTTAAATAGGCTTTAAGACGTTGTTTTGCACCAACACCCTCTTTGGTAACTTTTGAAACGACCCCTTTTACCTGCACTTGAGAGGACGATGCATACAAATCGCGAATAGCATAAAATTCAGTACGGTCAATGTATCGAAACGGAAAACAATTTAATAAATCACGAATAGATGCAATTTCTAATTCCTGACGCAAAAGCTCAGCCCGTTTGGGACCGACACCCGGTAAAAACTGTATATCCTGATCTAATACACTACTCATAATTTATATATTCACTCGTATGAATATTTTTTGTGAATGATTAAGTTCTCCGTCTATTATATGTAAAGAATATTTAAAATATGCTGTTACCATAGTTGTTTTTTTTAAGTTGTAATACGCATCACATCGCAGATAATCTCCACTGCGATATAATGGGTCGCCCAATATAAGATGAGTGCCATCACCTTTATAATATGTTGCCGACAATTGTGTTTTTATTGTTGGATATACATCAAAACGAGCTAACACACCTTGCGAATAGCGAGTATCTAAGGGGCGAAATCGTTGCCAGGTTAATAGATTTCCAATATTGAATTGTGCTCGTAACTTGTCTTTATTTCCGGAAGAACATGAATCGTGTTCCGCTGAAGAGTAAAACCGTTTTCCTATCATTACGGAATATGTGCCATTATCAATTACATCTTTTCCACCATTACCGTTTTCGTATGCCTGATGGTGATAATAGAAATTATCTGTAATCATAAAATTTTTATACTCAAAAAAACCATTAGCTCCTACAAGAAACTCTTCTTTTTCGCCATAATTTTCAAGAGTCATCCAGTCAAACACAAAATTCTGATTGAGATTGAGATGAGTAAATACAAAATCCTTGTGTGAAATATTGAAATTAAGCCCTTGCGTATTTGGTCTAAAATAATCTAAAGAATCGGTATACAAGGCGTATGGAAAAAATGTACGACGGGAGAAACTTCCACAGTAGAATTCTATGTCGGGTTTCGTGTGTGTTGAATATGACGAATATGAATAATACAATGTCGGTACAAATGGTTTTTCAAAAGCAGGTGCACCGTGAATAAGAAAATATTTTCCACCAAACATAATTGTTTCAAGGGAGTCAATTTCATACCCCACTTCTAATGAAGCTTGCGAACCTAAAATTGTCTGTGGAAAACCGTAGGGCGAAAAATACTCTCGATTGTCGGCAATAAAATCATATTCCACATTCCACGCAAAGTCTTGAGAAAAAGCAGAAACAGACACAAAGCATATAAAAATATAAATGTGCTTACGAATCGGCATAATTGTGTTATGAAATAATTTCATATATTCTCTGTTATAAAAACCTGGATTCGACGTAATTTTTGCATTCTAAATTCAAAAATAAATCAAATTCTATTTAATAGTATTGTTATACACCATTGAAATTGTAAATTTACAATATATTTGTAACATAATTTTAATATTTTCGGTACTTTCAATAAGCTTTATGCATAGATTACATATTTTAATTTTTTCATTAATTGCATTTTTTTGTATTCAATCTTGTGCGTCATCTAACATTAGAAAAGCAAATAAAGCTGCGAAAAAAAGATACAAGAAAATGAACAAAAACGACGACTGTAATTGTTCTATTACCCCTCAGACCAAACAAAATTTTTATTATCTATCATGAATTATTTTCTTGCATATCACAGTCTCATATACCATCTTTTTTCGAAACACAAATACGGTCATGCTATACACTCTCCCTTTGTGTACTCATTCATACGTGAAGTTTTTCGGGACAAAAAATTATATTCAGAATACGAAATAATTGAGAAGGAAAGAAAATCGCTTAAAAGAAACAGTCTTCGCATTCCTGTTCTGGATTTCGGAGCAGGTTCACAAGTAATTAACACACAAACACGGAGAGTGTGTAAAATTGCTCAAACAAGTCTTTCGCCACAAAAATACGCTCAATTATTGTTTCGTATAGTACGATATACACATGCTAAAAAAATACTTGAAATAGGATCTTCGCTGGGAATAAGCGGTGCATATCTTTCCAAAGCAGTTCCCGATACACAATTTATAAGTTTAGAAGGTTGCGAATCAATAGCCCGAATAGCACACGAAACATATTCAAACTGTTTTTGTGAAAATGCAGAAATCAGGCACGGTGATTTTGCAGATACACTAAAACCGGCATTACAAGATTTGCAAAAAATTGATATAGCTTTTATTGACGGAAATCATCAGGAAGAAGCCACTCTGAATTATTTCGAAACCATTCTCCCCTATTGTCATAGCGAGTCAATTCTCATATTCGACGATATTTATTGGAGCAAAGGTATGAACCGGGCATGGAAAAAAATGTGTGTCGATAATCGTGTAAGCATCACAATTGATATTTGCAAAATGGGGTTAGTATTTTTTAAATCAGGTATTGTAAAACAAAATTTCAGAATACGGTTTTGAAATAATGCTTTATTTTAAAAGAATACACCAAATTAAGTGTGCATTTTGTAATTCGTAATTGGTGCTTGCGAGAGAAATCTTGATTTTAAGAGTCTCTGCATATAAAATTAAAAAATGGCTTTCAAAGGCTTATTAATTTTGCATATAAATACTTTCTCATAATTTTTTACTATCATAATTTACTGAATGTCAATCATAATCTATTTTAAAGGTTATTTTTTAGATATCTGAACGGGAATTCAGTAAAATTACGCAGAAAACCATATCAAAGGTTTTTGTATATTCGCCTAATAGAAAAGATTTGATATATGGATGGAACAGGCACGTGTGAAGATTGTAAATGTATTCAGATAATTGCGTCTATTGCAAAGGAAATACTTTCTCAGTTCGATATTTATAAAATAGTACAAATTAGTCATTCTCAGGTTAATAAGATTATCAATTCCCCCTTAATTGCAGTGGGAATGTATCATGCAGAAAACAATGAATTATTATTTTATGGCTATGACGCTCCGAATAATGTCAATGTAAATGGTTCTTTGCCATTATCTCGTGTCGATAATTGGGCAGTACAGTGTTTTACCACATCAGAGGAAATTATTGTGGAACGAAATGAATCATCTTCGCCAATGATGTTTTCGAAATTGCTCTTTTCTATTGCAGATGCAGATAGAAAGTCTTTTGTTTATATACCCTTGGTTTTTGAGCAGAGAACTGTGGGGGTGCTTACCTTACAAAGTTTTGAGGAGCAAACATTCACGAAAGCTCATCTTTCCATTATTCGTATAATAGCATCATATATTAGTATTGCCATAGAAAATGCACAAAATTTTCAATCGGTACAATCTCAAAAACAAGACTTAAAAATTGTTATTGATAATATGGAAGATATTATTGATACTCGCACGCAGGAGATTCAGAAGAAAAATGAGGAGTTGGAAATATTATCTATTGTTGCCAAAAAAACAGAAAATGCTATAATGATAATGAATGCTCAGGGTGATGTGATTTGGATTAATGATTATTTTACCAATATCTATGGCTATACTCTTGAACAATTCGTATGCAGTCGCGGTGCAAATATTATGCAAACAAGTTTTAATTCGCATATTGAAACGTATCTATCTCTTTGTGTAAGTCATAAAAAAGCTGTTGAATACAATGCTCTCAATGTAACATATTCGGGCAAAGAGGTCTGGACACAAACAACACTCTCACCTATACTCGATGAACATAAAACCATTAAATACCTTGTTGCCATTGATAGTGACATTTCTAAAGTAAAAGATGCAGAAAGACGTATAACAGAGAAAAATGAGGAGATTGTACAAAGTATGGAATATGCAAGCCGCATTCAACGGGCTGCATTTCCCTCAATAGATTCCATACATGCCGCATTACGCGAGAGTTTTATATTTTGGAAACCATTAGATATTGTAAGTGGTGATTTTTATTGGGTAAAACAGAATGAGTTTGTTACTATTATTGTGCTTGGCGATTGTACCGGACATGGAGTTCCCGGTGCATTGTTGAGTATGCTGGGCTGTTCTTTTTTGGAAGATATTATACAAAACTATCAGCACGAAAACGCAGCAGACGTTTTGCATCAGCTGCAATTATTGTTTGAAAAACGATTTCGCCATATTGTTATGGGAGAAGAAGTGTACGATGGTATGGATGTGGGTATATGCGTGTATAAGCATGATACCGGCACACTTCATTTTGCCGGAGCAAATCAAGATTTAATCTGTTGCAGCAATACCGGGCTGTTACAAATAAAAGGTGATAGAATGTGTGTAGGAGGACAACATGAACCAAATTACACATTTACCAATCAGAGTTTTCGAGTATCAGAAGACCAATCGTGGTATTTGTTTTCCGACGGTTTTTCTTCACAATTTGGTGGCGAACGAGGCAAAAAATATATGAAAAAACGACTTGTACAAACATTCGAAAATATGCAAAGCATTCCCATGAGTCGCCAAAAAGCATTCCTCAAGCATGAACTTGCAGAATGGATGGGAGATACCTATGAACAAGTAGACGACGTCTTGGTTCTTGGTTTTAAATTGTAAGAACAAACAATTAAATTTTTTTCTGAAGAGTTTATGTGTGGATATGTATGTATACTTTGCAATTTTTTTTATATTTTTGGTTATGAAAATTGTACATACATATGTATTGAAAAGAAAAAACTTGAATGTTCTTGTCAAACATCATGAAAGAAAAAATTAATAAAGAGCACTATTATATAAATAAAACGAGAATTGCCGAAATAAAAAATAATGAGACATTGTTTCGAAAGGTTATAAGAATTGCTCAATACGAATCTGAACTTGACCTCGGAGTAAATCCCTTAAATTTTGAACAAGCAAATGTTGGAAATTTAACAGAAAAGGACTTTGGATATATACGTAAGGTTTGTGATTTGGTTGAAAAGCGATTTCAGAATCCTCATTGGCTGACAAAAACATTAGATGCAATTGAAAAAAAATATGAGGAAAAACGGTACATAAGAAGGGGTATTCGATTTGACGATGAATTATTTAAAACAGGAAGAGGTATTTTAGAATCTTTTCTTAAAGAAAAGTATGATGAGAGGAATTGAAATATAAGAATAGTGGAAAAATAGTGATGTTCTTTACAAAAATTCATTTTTTTTTGTATGTTTGAACAAAATAGACATAACGATAAAAAGAGCAAATATATTCACAGATAGTGGAAATATCCACAAGTACTTGTGGATATATGTTAGTTATGGGCAATTTAAAGTACACCATTATAGACAATAATGAAATAAAAATGAAACAATTAATATTAATAGGACTGATTTTTATAGAGATTTTCTTTTTTAAATTAAATGCTCAAGATATTGAAAATTATTCGCCTACATCATTTGAGATTAATAAGTATAAAGGAAAAATTGGAAATTATCCGATTACAATGATTTTGACCATTTTTCCCAATGACTCGATAACTGGATATTATTATTATGACAATAATGGTAGATTTATAAAATTACATTCCATTTCAAATCAAAATGATGGTATTAAGTTGATTGCTAATAAATTTGAACAGTTTGGAGTTGATGATAATGTCAAAAATGAAGAAGCATTTTATATAAACGAAAACAAACTAATTAATAAACTTGAAATAAATGGACAATGGAGTTATAATAAGAAAAAACTTCCTGTAATTCTGAAAATTGATAATACAATTGGAAATTGGAGAATGTTAGATTTCCAGAGTGTTAGATATTATAAGAACTCTGAATTCCACACCCAAGAAGTAAAAAAGGAGATAGTTTTTCCTTTTAAAAATAATTTCCACACTCTGAACAAATTATTTCTCTCTAAATATGGATTTAGCAACCAATTGATAAATTACATAAACTCAATGGATAGTAAGTTTATTCAAATTTCTCAAAACTTTGGAGAAAACTTGACTGATGAAAATGAAGAAGGGTGTTGGAGTAGTAATTTAAATTCAGAGCTGGTTTTCATAAATGACTCGATAATTACTTATAAAACAAACGGATTCTCCTATTGCAACAATGGATACTCACATGAAGAATACAAATCTTATAAAATTTCGACTGGAGAACAATTTTTGATTAGCAATGTATTTAAAACAAATTCAGTGGATAGCGTATTATCTTTATTAAAAACAAAATATAAAGATATTTTACAAGAACATAATCCAGATGTTGTTTCAACGAGTAACGCACCATACTTTTCAGATTATAATAACAAAACCGAAATATTTTTGTCAAATGGGGGAGTATATTTCAGGGCTAGATTATACAAACTTTCCAATTATTTTGACCTCTATATGTCATACAAAGAAATAGATAAACATTTGAAGGAATCATTTAAAACATCAATAAACTGCCCATAACACGCGGTCATAAAACATTGGGAGCGAGGTAGTTATTCGAGCTTTTGTTCCCGCATCAAAGTTCGTTGTACCTTGATAGTGAAGTAGCTCCGAAACCCCCAACGTTTCATACCGCAATACGTTGGGGGCAAGTTTATTTTTTTATTAGTAGTCCTTTGACGTATTGATGAAGA
>CAZLCY010000071.1:0-11871 GCA_964558075.1 uncultured Bacteroidales bacterium | reverse complement strand
GTTATGTGAATATAACCACAAACAATACAATTGTAGGAACTCAATACAAAAGTGACCCTGACGTAAGTGTTCCATTGGTTGCAGATATGTCATCTGATTTATTTAGCAGACCGGTTGATGTTTCAAAATATGCTTTAATATATGCAGGAGCACAAAAAAACATCGGACCTTCGGGGGTAGCTTTAGTTATTGTTAAAGATGAATTATTAGGAAAATTTGAACGTCCGATTCCTAAAATGCTAGATTATCGCACGCATATCGACAAAGGATCTATGTTTAACACTCCGCCAACAGTGGCTGTATTTGCCTGCTTAAAAACACTCGAACGATATCGTCAATTGGGTGGTGTTGATGCATTACTGGAACGAGCAAACATAAAAGCTCAAATGTTGTATAATGAAATTGACCGAAATAAAATGTTTGAAGGCACGGCTTCAATTGAAGACCGCTCAAACATGAACATTACGTTTGTAATGTCTGAAAAATACAAAGAACTCGAACCTATTTTCTTAGAATTTGTTGCAGCTCGAAATATTCTTGGTGTAAAAGGACACCGTTCTGTTGGCGGATTTAGAGCTTCGTGCTATAATGCACAACGAGAAGAGAGTGTGAAAGTTCTCGTAAAAGCTATGAGTGATTTTGAAAAACGATATAAATAATCACATTGATTATTCATTAAAAAAATTCTATTATGACACATGTTCTTATTGCAACAACAAAACCATTTGCAACTGAAGCTAGAAATACCATTATATCTATTATTGAACAAGCCGGTTTCACACCACATCTACTAGAGTCATACACGTCTCAAGACGATTTGAAAAAAGAAATTGCAAATGTTGATGCGGTTATTATTCGCAGCGATATTATTGATAAAGAAATTATTGATGCGGCTCAAAACTTAAAAATCATTGTTCGTGCCGGTGCCGGATACGACAATGTCGATATTGAAGCTGCACGTGAAAAAAATATCGTTGTAATGAACACACCCGGACAAAATGCAAATGCTGTTGCAGAATTGGTGTTTGGATTATTGGTATTCTTTATTCGCGGACAATTTACAGGCATAGCAGGCTCAGAATTAAAAGGAAAAAATATTGGTATTCACGCTTTTGGGAATATTGGTAAAATTGTAGCAAAAATTGCTCAAGGATTTGGAATGAAGGTATATGCTTTTGACCCCTATGTGAGTCACGAAAAAATTGAAAACGAAGGGGTTGTCTCACTCGAAACTGTTGAAGAATTATACGAAACCTGCCAATATATTTCATTACACATTCCGGCAACTCCAAAAACGAAAGAATCAATCAATTACGCTCTTCTTTCGCGTATGCCGAAAAATGCTGTGCTAATAAATACGGCTCGAAAAGAAGTTATCCATGAAGATGATGTGTTACGTTTAATGAAAGAACGAGCTGATTTTTCATACATTTCGGACATTGCTCCTTCACAAAAAGAGGCATTTGAAGCTGATTATTCGGGACGATTCTTTTTTACTCCTAAAAAATTGGGTGCTCAAACAGCAGAAGCAAATACTAATGCCGGAATAGCAGCTGCTAATCAAATAATTGATTTTATAACAAACGGAAATACAACTTTTCAAGTAAATAAGTAAATTATGCCAACTCTTAAACCTTTTCGCGGCTTCCGACCTCAACAAAATCTTGCTTCAAAAATAGCTTCTCGTCCTTACGATGTGCTTAACTCGGAAG
This sequence comes from uncultured Bacteroidales bacterium, assembly GCA_964558075.1. Taxonomy (GTDB): domain Bacteria; phylum Bacteroidota; class Bacteroidia; order Bacteroidales; family UBA1715; genus JAQICB01. The sequence goes on along the minus strand of CAZLCY010000071.1, from coordinate 10,159 downwards.
AAGCAAAACAAGAAGCAGGTGATAATACGCTTTCGTTTTATCATGTAATAAAACCGGAAATTGATTTACCGGCTGATGTTGATATCCACTCTCAACCAATATATGATAAAGCAAAAGAAAATTTACACAAATTAATTTCCGAAGGTGTTTTATTTCAAGAAGACAAAGCTTGCTATTATATCTACGCACAAACTATGAATGGCAAAACACAATATGGTATTGTGGGAAGTGCAAGTGTTGCCGATTACGAAAATAACATTATAAAAAAACACGAGTTAACTCGTCCGGATAAAGAAGAAGACAGAATGAATCATGTGCGAAATACAGATTTTAATGCAGAACCTGTATTTTTTGCATTCAAAAATAACCTTGAATTAGACATGATTATTCACGATGCTATTCTTGTTGACCCGGTATATAATTTTGTGGCAGAAGACGGTGTTGGTCATCATGTATGGGTAATTGATAATGATGCAAAAATAGCACGTATAGAACAACTGTTTGCTCAGGAAGTTGATTATTTATATGTTGCTGACGGTCATCACCGAACTGCAGCAGCCGCATTGGTGGGTGCCGAACGACGTATAAAAAACCCGAATCATACCGGAAATGAAGAGTATAATTTCTTTTTATCTGTAAATTTCCCTGCTAATCAATTAACCATTATTGACTACAATCGTGTTGTAAAAGATTTATCCGGTTTGTCTGTTGACGAGTTTTTGAAAAAATTAGAAAAAGGCTTTACTATAGAGAAAAAAGGAACGGAAATATATAAACCGACTCAATTACATAATTTCTCTTTGTACGTAGACGGTAATTGGTATTCCCTAACCGCAAAAACGGGAACATACGACGATAGCGACCCTATTGGTGTACTTGATGTTACTATTCTAACAAATCAAGTATTAGAACCTATTCTTGACATTACCGATTTACGAAGAAGCACTCGTATAGATTTTGTTGGTGGTATTCGAGGTTTGGGTGAATTACAAAAACGTGTAGATTCGGGAGAAATGAAAGCGGCATTTGCCTTATATCCCGTTTCTATGGAACAACTAATGATAATTGCAGACAACGATTGCATTATGCCTCCGAAAACAACATGGTTTGAACCAAAATTACGAAGCGGACTTGTTTTGCATAGTTTAGATTAGTAAGTCATCACAGGAAAACATTAAAACAGACATAATTATTTGTAAAATTACGTCTAAAAATCTATCTTTGAAATAGATTTTTATTGAAAAAAATTGCAGTTCTATCTGCAAAAGATATACAAAGAGCTGCTTAAAAATTATAAGGCAGCTCTTATTTTTTACTGTAAACTCACATTGGTATGATAGCACACAATATTTCAAACATACAATCGCAACTTCCTTCACATGTATTATTGATTGCCGTTTCGAAAACCAAACCTATACCTGATATTGAGGAGGCATATGATGAAGGAATTCGAGATTTCGGAGAAAACAAAGTGCAGGAATTAACCGAAAAACATGAAGCTCTTCCAAAAGACATTTCGTGGCATTTTATCGGTCATTTGCAAAGAAATAAAGTTAAGTACATTGCTCCCTTTGTGTCTCTCATTCATGCTGTTGACAGTTTCAAATTATTGTCTACTATTGAGAAAGAAGCAGCAAAGCACAACAGAACTATCAACTGCTTACTTCAATTTCATATTGCCGAAGAGGACTCAAAATTCGGTTTAACATATGAAGATGCCGTGGAATTAATTGAAAAATATACAGCCGCAAATATGCAGCATGTTTCCATTTGTGGTGTTATGGGAATGGCAACCTACACAGACAACACCCGGCAAATAAAATCTGAATTTGCCACATTACGCAGCTATTTTGACCGACTCAAAAAAGACTATTTTGAGACACAAAATAATTTTAAACATATATCAATGGGAATGTCTCAAGATTTCCCAATTGCAGTTGAAGAAGGTAGCACAATGGTTCGTATCGGCAGTATTATTTTCGGTGAACGAAATTATTCCTAATCATTTTTTTCAATTTCACACACTTTTTTCCAGTGAGAACAGTTATATTGCTGTTCGTATTAATTCAAAAAAAAATCGAGTACATTTTTTATGAAATATTTGTTGGCATTTCTTCTGTGTTTCACATACACACTCAATTTTGCACAAGAACAAAGTGCACAAATAAGTGGAAATATTACCGATGCAGAAGGAACGCCTCTTGAATACGCATCGGTTACCATTAAAGAACATCCAACTCTCGGAGTACTCAGCAATGAAAAGGGAACATACACTCTTACCGTACCTGCCCCCGATTCAATAACCCTTGTTTTTTCTAACACCGGATATGCTGCACATACAAAAAAACTATTTATTACTGCCGGAAAATCTGTTACATACAACACCGTTTTGTATATCGAAGCCGAAAAAATTCCTGATGTTCATATTGTATATAATATAGAACAGGAGAAAAATATAACCTACCTTTCAACACAGAATTTAGTTGGTATTTCGGGCATCTCGCTTACCGGCATCGAAGGAAGTGTCAAAACCTTTCCGGGGGTCAGTTCTAAATCGGAACTAAGTTCACAATACTCTGTCCGCGGTGGCAGTTACGACGAAAACCTGATATACATTAACGATATACCGACACGCAAACCAATGATGGCAAGTTCGGACAAACAAGAAGGTTTAAGTATTATAAATCCGCATTTAGTAGAAAATCTCGAATTTTCAAACGGTGGATTCGGAGCAGAATATGGAGATAAACTTTCGAGTATTTTATCGGTGTCATATAAAGATGTGAAAGAAGATAAAATTCAACTCGATGGAAGTTTAATGGACGCAAACCTCAGCTTTCAAGGATGTGCCGATTCACTCAATCTGTCATATCTTGTAGGAACACGATACAAAAACACCTCACTAATTCTTAACACCCTACAAGAAGACGGGGAATATGAACCGGTATTTTTTGATCTGCAATCATTACTTCGCTTCTCTCCCTCGAAAAAGACAGAATTTTCATATTGGCTCTATGGAGCAAACAACACATTTCGCTTTTATCCCAGCGACCGAATAACCGATTTCGGAAACGAACAGAAAGCATTTCGAATGAAAGTCTATTTTGAAGGTAATGAAAAATATCAATATCAAAATATCGGAAATGCTCTAAGCATCAAACGTATGCCAAACGAATATACATTTCACACCACTCACTTTATGTATTATTTTTCTCGTGAACACGAAAATTTTGATGTGTTAAGCCAATATCGATTAGATGAAATTCAACTTGGGGAAGAAGTACAAGAAAACAAAGACAGCGTTCAGGCATTGGCAATCGGCTCGTTTTTAGATCATGGAAGGAACAATTTAGAAACACATTCCTTTGTTACAAAACACGATGGCAGACACTTTTTCAACACCTTCGTTTTTTCGTGGGGCGGACAATATGAATATAGCACATACGAAGCAAAATACAATGAATGGACATATATTGATTCCGCAAACTACTCATTACCATACTCCGAAAATGAAATTACCTTATCCTCGACAAAAAACAACCACATCACTCATAGTCAGCACCGTATTGTTGGATATGCGAAAATTAACAAGCGATATTCGTGGTACATGAATAGACACAATAGCCTGCGAGTAATTGCCGGTGTTCGCGGTTTGTATGACGATTACACACAAAAAATTGCGGTCAATCCCCGAATTCGTCTCTTACTCAAACCCGAATCAGATAAAAATATTGGTGTTTCTTTTTCTGCCGGAATATACAACCAACCACCACAATTTAAAGAACTTATTGATACTGCCGGGACATTTTATTCGAATGTGCAATCTCAACAAGCTATACAATACGTTCTCGGATATACCAGCAACGAAACCATCTGGAACAGACCCTTTAAATTTAACGCAGATATTTATTTCAAAGATTTACGCCACACCATTCCTTACACGATTGATAACGTAAATATCGTTTATTATCCTGACCTTGAAGCAGAGGGGTACATAGCAGGAATTGATGCAAAACTCAATGGCGAATTTGTACAAGGAGTTGAATCATGGTTTAGTATTTCTCTCATGCGAGCCCGCGAACATCTTAAAGATTCCGAAACGTGGATTCGCAAACCGAATGACCAATTATTCAATTTTAGCATGTTTTTTCAAGACTACCTGCCCGGAAGTGAACACGTAAAAATGAATATGACTTGTTTAATTGGATCTCGATTGCCGATTTCGGCACCAAATAGTGAGTATGAAAATTTCGATGCCTTTTCCCTTTCGAGCTATTCGCGAGTCGACATTGGATTTTTATACATTTTAGTTGATAACGAAAATACACCGTCGCAATCCTTATTCAAAAAAGTATGGATTGGTGCAGAAATTTTTAATCTTATGAATTTCGGCAATAAAATTTCGTACTTTTGGATTCAAGATGTAAAAAATAATTTATATGGTGTACCAAATTATTTAACATCACGCAGATTAAACGTAAAATTTTCACTCGTAATATAATGAATATCAGTTTTACATACCCACAGGTTTTATTCGGATTATTTCTGATACTGATTCCGATTATTATTCATTTATTTACCTTTAGAAAATATCAACACATATTTTTTCACAGCATATTTTTACTCAAAGAAACACAAAAAGAAGATACCAAAACACGAAGAAATATTAAAGAAATACTAATATTACTCTCCCGTATTTTTGCAATCATTTTTTTAGTATTTGCATTTGCACAGCCATATATTCCGGTATCGAAAACACGTGCTGTTTCGAACAACACACCTATTTCCTTATATATCGACAATTCATTTAGCAGCCAAAATGAAACACAAGAAGGAAATGTTTTAGAAGTTGCAAAATCAAAAGCATATCATATAATAGAAGCATACCCACCCTCACAACAATTCTACATTGTAAGTAACACCCCCGATCCTCGAAACAATATAGCTCTTAATAAAGCTCGGGCAATTGAAAAAATTACTGAAATAGAATCCACACCGTTTTCCGAACCACTTTCGAACATATACGCACGTACACAAACACGTAACTCCTCGAAACCACAGACCCTCTATATACTATCAGATTTTCAAACCTATTCATCAGACATAGAAAACATTACAGACGATAGTTTAATACATGTATCATATATTCCGATTATTCCTCAAAAAACAAATAATATATCAATAGACAGTGTGTGGTTTACTAGCCCCTATCGAATAAAAAATCAAAACGAATCGCTTCACATTCGTATTCGTAACACAGGAACAGATTCATACACTCAACACCCAATTGAACTATACATATTCGACACATTACGTTCGGTTTCGACATTCTCTATTGACCCCGAATCAACCCAAGAAATAGTATTAGAATATTCCATTCCCCAAACAGGAAACATTTCCGGGAAAGTCTCAATCAATGACTATCCGATACTCTACGACAATACCTACTTCTTCTCATACTCCGTGAAGACAAAAAACACCGTTGTTTCAATTTACGAGGATATACCTACTCCGCACATTTCTAACCTTTTCTCCTACGATTCACAGATACAACAATCATTTATGAAAAGCTCCGAAATAAATTATGCCGATTTATCTCAATACGATGCAATAATTCTTGATGGCTTATATGAAATTCCGAGCGGACTCACACAACATATTGCCAAACACATACAGTCGGGCAAAACAGCAATTGTGATACCCCCCGAATTATGCGACATTACCTCATATAATGACTATTTATCTGCCTTTACTTTTCATAAATTCGTAGACAAAGATACATCGCAGACCAAGATTCAAAAGGTTGACTTTTCACACAGAATATTTACCAATCTTTTCGAAAAAAACAACAGCGAAAACATTCGATATCCACAGATTTCATCGTATTATCGAACACAGCCGACATTACAAAATGGAATTATTTCATTACATAACCAACATGCTGTATTACAAAACATTTCGAACAGCGATGGTGCGTGCTATTTGTTTACCATTCCATTTTCCTCACGAAACAAGGACTTTTTAACGCACCCCATATTCATGAGTCTCTACAATATGATTCAACTTATAAAAAACAATAATACAATACAAACCACTATTGGTGAACCGATAATAACAAACAAACCAACACACCAAACCAACGAGCCGATTCACATAGTAAACACCGAAAAAAACATTGATTTCATTCCGCAAATTCGTCAAATTTCAAAACAAAACACAATAGCCCTATACACCTTTAATTCCATTACCGAATCCGGTATATATTCATTATCACTTGCCGACAGTGTATTCAAAGATGTGGCAATGAATTACGCACGCAACGAGTCAAACATGAATTTTTTGTCGGAAGAAACAATTGGTGAAAAAGCACGAAAACAGGGCTTACAAAACTTTTCTATTTATTCAGAAACAAGTACCCACATTACCCAATCAATAAAAAAACAAACATCGGGAATTCAATTATGGAGATATGCACTTATACTTTCCCTAGTCTTTTTATGTATAGAAATAATGCTCATACGATTGTGGCATAAATTGAGTCGGAAAGGAGTGACGACATCATAGCGATCTTTAACAGGCGTTGCCACTGATTTTTTCAAATCATGTTTCACCATCCCTCAGAAATAATCTACAAAGTATGTGTTTTTATTAAAATCAATATCAATCATCAAATTAAAACTCAATCATAATCCCCAAGGTTGGCAATACAGTACCCGAAGAACTTGAAATTGTGCGTAATTTGTACTCGGTTCCGCCATTAAGCAGAACATAACTACCATCAGGGTTTTGTTCACGAATCACAATATCTTGTTGTTCGGACTGAAAATTATAAAGATTCTGAATATCAATATACACCATAAATGTCCATGTATCAAAATACCACCGTCTGTCGACCCGAATATCTAATTGATGAAATGCAGAAAAGCGTGCCTCATTGTATTGGGAATAATCTAACACGGGGCCGCCTCGTGTATCCCACACCGATTTAAGTGCCGAAGCATCAACATCATAAGGGGTATAAGGCAATACACCAACAAGCCGCCATTTTGGTCCCACTATCCATCTACTCGTAATTTTCTTTGTTAATGTCGATGTAAAAAGATGTTTACTATCCCAAGTTGTGGGTATCAAATCGCCATCGAAACTTTCGCTAAAGCTCCGCACAAAGGTATAGGAATTGGTGGCGGTAAAACCTTTAAAGTCTAATATACGACTCATCACTTCTATTCCATACGCCGCCCCTCGTCCTTCCGAAACAATTTCTTCATCCCCCAACACACCATAGTCTGCTCCTTTTGATGCGAGAGAAATGGAATCTGCTACCGAAAACGGATATTGATTATACTGTTTGTAAAAACCTTCTATGGTAAATTGTATATTCTTTTCGAGTAAATAATCGAACCCGGCAATATAATGATTGACACCAATATATGATATATCATTATCTTTATTCACAAAATATCCGGCAGTATTTTTATAACCGAGACTTGTGTAGGGAGGCAATTGATAATATCGTCCGGTATTTGCATTTATGCTGAATTTATCGGTAAAAGCATATGATACAGAAAGTCGGGGTGATAATTGATCGAGAGGATTTGCCATTGATGTAGCAAAGTCGTTAGCATCTGCACGAAATCCGGCAGAAAGAGACAATCTATCATCAATTAAACGTTTGTTTGCCTGTAGAAAAAAGCCATATTTCACAAGATTATATTCAGAATTATAATCAATTTCAAAAACCGTATTGCCCGCATTTCGCAACTGATAGGTTTCATTCAGATATTTCACAAATTCAGACGACACTCCGCTTACAAAGCGAATACCTTTATATCGGGTCACATATTCATATCTAAATTTATTTTCCATTTCGCGAGATGTATAATCGAGAATACGACTTTGCATTTCGTCATTGTCGGGATATTTGTATGAACTATTATCAAGCATATTGCGACTCACCACAAATTGATGATAGCCATTATCCGAAAAAGTCCGGTAATTTGCACCAATAGCATAACTCCATTGCTCATTTACCGGTAGATAACTAAGAATATACTCCTGCGATTCATCAGGATTTTCGATACCGATATTCAATGCAAATTCATCGAGAGCACCAATGCTTACAATGGTCAGCTCGCTTCTATCGGCAAATTTTGTTTTATGTTTAAATTGGTAATCGGTAAAATTGGGAAGAAATGGCAAGCCAATAGCATCAAACAAAAACTGTAAATACGAGCGTCGTACCGAAAAAATATAGGTAGAATTATCACCCGAAGGACCATCAATTGTTGCTGAAACTTCAGAAGCACCGAGACTTCCGCGAAATTTCACTCGTTCTTCATTTCCATTTATTTGAGAAAAATCGAACACACCACTTAATGCATTTCCGTATTGTGCAGGAAATGCACCGGAATAAAAATCGACACCACCAATAAAATCCGCATTAATTATTCCAACCGGTCCCCCACTTGCACCTTGTGTTGCAAAATGATTAAGATTAGGGATTTCAATTCCATCGAGATAAAAGCGACTTTCAGAAGGACCGCCACCGCGAATAATAATATCGTTCCGAAAAGCTGGTGTTGAACCTACCCCGGGAAAAGACTGTATTACCTTCGAAATATCACGGTTACTTCCCGGGTTTGCCTCAATTTCTTGCAAGCCAATTTTTCGTAAGGAGACAGGACTTTCAGTTTTTTTTACAAAAGGAGACGCAGTAATAACCACCGCATCGAGTTCCGTAGCCTCCTGTTCCATTGCGATTTCAACATACGTTTCGCGTGCGTTGGTTACCTGAACATCGCGAGACACAACTGTTTTGTACCCAACAAAACTAACTGTAAGAGAATATATTCCGGGATCTAAACCCGAAATCACAAAATTACCCTCAAAATCTGCAAGTGCTCCAATATCTTTATCACTCGTTAAGCCCACATAAGCAAAGCCTACCGGTTCGTTAGTAATATCATCGAAAACACGACCTTTTATTACACCTTTTTGAGCAAACACTCCGCCAATAAACATACTCATACATACGAGTAAAACACTTATTCTCTTTCTCATTTTTTCTCATTTTTAAGCTGTACATATATTGACTCAAAAATATCTAAAGCCGTTGTAAAGGTTCGTAAATCGGTATACAACTCTCCATCTTCTCCGGCATAATGTCCATGTCCTATCGGATTCAAATACACCGTATCAAGTTTCGAATTCAGATTTACCGTAGCTGCATACACAAGTGAAGGCTGACACGAAGTTTTATATTCAAAATTTTGAGGATACTTATTATTAGTCCAATAATTATTACTATCCCATGATTGATTAACCTCAACCAACACACGAAACTTCTGCATCGAATTAGGTGTGTGTGCTGAGATTACCGCACTTCCCGGTGGTGTTGCTCCGGTTACCGCATCAATTACCGAATTACCCTGAAATGTTTTTGTTGCTTTATGTTTCCAGTAGGGCAAACTAGCTGGTCTAATTGAGATACCGGAATCAGCATCCCACCGGTATCCATCAATATGTGCGTGAGCATATTTTCCGGTCACATAGGATCGGGTAACAAATATAGTGTGTATGAAATCACCATCCAGATGCTCAATCCACACAGCATAGGTCGGATGATTAAACGATACACCTTTATTTAAATGAACCAAAAAGGAAATATCATTATGCTTGGTGTTATCAATATGCGTAATTGATTCATTACTGTTTTGAGGCTTATTTTTATGTAAACCGCAGGAGGCAAAAACACTCAAACTAACAATTAATAAAATAACCTGTTTATTCATTTTTCATATCTTTTATTAATTAGATAAATTCGATTCTGATTCCTTACACGAATAAGATAAGTTCGCCCCCGCCACTCTCAACTTAAAACACAAAGCTAAATATTTTCAGATATGGACAATCATTTTTTTCGAAAAATAAATACAATTACTCCTTACAACTTTTTGACTACTAATTACAATAAAACCATTCATAAACCGATTTAAATAAAAAAAATTATATTTTCTGTTGTTTTCTCTTATATCAATAAAATATTACTATTTTTGCTCAAAATTTACCACAATTAATGAAAATTCTTGTTGTAGAAAACGATAGTGTATCACGTGAGTTATTCCGTGTAGTTGTGCAAAAAGAAGGCTATGAATGTCAG
>CAZLCY010000070.1:0-12076 GCA_964558075.1 uncultured Bacteroidales bacterium | reverse complement strand
CACATACAATACGAGGGTTCACAAAGGCGAATCTATCCGTGTATTCCCTATTTCAAACTGGACAGAGCTGGACGTATGGCAATATATTCGATTAGAAAAAATACCTATTGTTCCGCTCTATTATGCAAAAGAACGTCCTATAGTTGAAGTCGATGGAAATCTTATAATGACTGACGACGACAGAATGCCGCAAGAATTGCGAGACAAAGCTCACATGCGAAAAGTACGGTTTCGCACTTTAGGATGCTACCCTCTTACCGGTGCAGTCGATTCTTCAGCAGAAACTATCGAAGAGATTGTTGAGGAAATGATGACGGTAAAAGTTTCTGAACGCACTACTCGTGTTATTGATTTTGACCAAGACGGTAGTATGGAACAAAAGAAACGGGAAGGATATTTTTAGTATCTGATTTTCTAAATGTTTTAATTGAAGATGTAAAGAAAATTGAAAGAGAGCCACACAAAAATCCCTTTTCACTATAGCATCTGAAAATTTCAACAGATATATACAAATTAATAAAACATGTACATAAACCGTCATAAATGCACAGTCTGAAACAACGAGACGGTATGCAAATGCGACAAATAGATGATAGTAGTATGGAACAAAAAATAGATATCGAAGAATTTTTAAACCGTGACGAAAAAAAGGATTTACTTCGTTTTTTAACGTGCGGTTCTGTTGATGATGGTAAATCAACATTAATCGGTCGATTAATGTTTGACAGCAAAACACTGTATGAAGACCAATTGGCAACTCTCGAACGAGACAGCAAACGTGTAGGACATGCGGGAGAAGATATTGATTACGCTCTTCTACTTGATGGGCTTAAAGCTGAACGAGAGCAAGGAATTACAATTGATGTTGCGTACCGCTATTTTGCAACAAACCGTCGGAAATTTATTATAGCCGATACTCCGGGACACGAACAATATACACGAAATATGGTTACCGGAGCATCCACTTCAAATCTTGCAATTGTTCTTATTGATGCAACAAAAGGGGTAATTACTCAAACTCGTCGTCATACATTTCTCGTATCACTTCTCGGCATTAAACACGTTGTGCTTGCCGTAAACAAAATGGACTTAGTAGATTACAGCGAAGATGTTTTTCGAACTATTTGTAAAGATTACAAAAACTTTGTGAGTCAATTAAATATTCCTGACATCGAATTTATACCAATATCTGCTCTTAAAGGAGATAATGTGGTAGACAACACCGAAAATATGTCATGGTATACCGGCAAAAGCATGCTCGATTTTTTAGAAAGTGTTCACATTAGCAGTGACCGAAATTTCGATGATTTTCGCTATCCTGTTCAGTACGTTTCGCGACCTGACAGAGATTTTCGCGGTTTTTGTGCACGAATAGTTTCGGGTGTTGTTTCGAAAGGTGATACGGTTATGGTATTACCATCGAAAAAAACCTCAAAAGTATCCTCTATTGTTACATACGATGAACAACTTGAAAAAGCTTTTCCTCCTCAATCGGTAACAATTACTCTGGAAGATGAAATTGATATTTCACGCGGCGAAATGCTCGTGCATCCTGATAATGTACCACATATTGAACGTCAGTTTGAAGCAATGCTGGTATGGATGGATGAAAAAGCTATGAATCCTCACGGAGAATTTTATATCAAACATAACACAAATACAACAAAAGCTCGTTTCGATAAAATCAGGAATAAAGTAGACGTTAATACGCTGGAAAAATCTGATGAAATATCTCATTTAGAATTAAATGAAATAGGACGTGTTGTTATAACAACCGTAAAACCTTTATTTTTTGATGCTTATAAAAAGAATAAAAACACTGGTTCGTTTATTCTAATTGACCCCATAACCAACAACACATGTGCTGTTGGAATGATACTCGATAAAACACATGCCGACAGTTTACCGCATAAAATAACCGATACAGAAAGAACTCAAATCAATAAAGGTATTGGTCTTATTAGTACCGAAGACTACAAACAACGGTACAACCAAAAAGGTGAAACAATTTGGATTACAGGCTTACATGGTTCCGGCAAAAATGATTTAGCATATAAACTTGAAAAATTACTTTTCACACAAGGAGCAACTGTTGTACTACTTGACGGAAGTTCAGTACGAAGCGGATTATCAAGAGAATTGGATTATTCACCTGCCGACCGAGCAGAAAACCTTCGTCGTGTTGCAGAAATGAGCAAAATATTGAATGACCAAGGTATTATGACAATTTGTTCGTTTATTTCTGCTGACGACAATGTACGAAAACAACTCGCCGAGATAATAGGCGAAGAAAGATTTAACCTCGTTTATATGAGTGCAGATTTAGAATACTGCAGAAATAACAAACCGGATTTATATAATTTGGCTGATGACAAACGCATTTCTAATTTACCGGGCGTTGATTGTAATTATGACATTCCCCAAAAGCCAAGTATTATATGCAATCCGAGAGAAAATAACACAAACACGATAACTATATTGGATTATTTAGCTAAAAAAGGTGTTTTTCCTGTGCAATAAATAAATTGCTGTTTATTGCACGACTTAAGAGTAAGTTAGTTAGGGTTGATTTTAAAAAAATCCTAACTAACTTATAATATGATTATTACACGATTTTGAAATCCTTTCGGAATTAAACATAATACAGATGTTTAAATAAATAATGTTTGAAAAACATGCCTCTCCCTTATTGAAATTATTGAATCTATCAATAAAAACATTACAATTACCTTTGCAATAATTACTATATAGTGCTTGCGAGAAAAGTCATAATTTGAGAAGTCTCTGCATGGAAAACTTCAAAGACAAGGCTTTCGAAGGCTTATTAATTGGGGGCTTACTGTTATGAATGACCAATTAATAAGTCGAGAGTAACCAGTATTTGGAGTTTTCGTGCAGAGACCATCTATAGAGACAAAAAAATAAACCTTAATAAATATCTCTTGTAAAATTATTGTTACATACATTTTTTTGTAATTTTGTATATTACAACCAAAAAATATAGAAAATATTAATTATGCATAATTCATTTTTGAAATCATATATCATGAAATATTTATATACCTTTTTTTTACTTAGTATTTTTTCAATAAGTACCGGATTTACACAAAGCAACCCGAAAAATATTATTATTGTTACGGTAAATGGCATGGGATTTAACCATGCTCAGGCTCTTGAATCATTTGAAGGAACCGAAAATATTTGGAAAGATTTTCCAACACAATATGGTGTAACAACCTACCCGGCATATTCCAATGTGATTACCGAAGATAAAGATGTACACTATTATACCGGAGACTACCATAATCGCCGTATTTGGTCGGATTCCGCTTATGTTGACAATATGATTACCGACCCGGCATCTGCAGGAACAGCCATTGCAACCGGAGTAAAATCAGCATATAAATCTGTTGGGGTAGACTTAGATAGCACTGCCTTGGAAACAATTTTAGAACGTGCGTTTACCATAGGAAAATCTACCGGCATTATAACTGATTTAGCAATCCCTCAATCAGGAGTAGCTTCATTTGCAGCTCACGTTCCTTCTTCTGATGATACACTCGGCGTTTTGGCAGGGCTGTTACAATCGCAATTATCCCTCATTATTGGAGCCGGTCATCCTTTTTACACCAACAACGGAGAAGCACGAGATGGCGATTTTTCATATTTCCCCTTATCTATATGGCAAGCTTTAGATGACGGTCTTACCGAATACGGAACCGGCATTAGTGCGATAGACATAACAAATGACGGCATTGCCGACCCTTGGTCATTAATAGACGCATCTATAGAAATAGATTCAATGGCAACACGATTGTTAATTGTTCCTGAAATGTTTGATGCAATACAATTTAAACGAAACTCAACAGAACCTGTTGATTTTGTACCGGAATTACCGGAATTGAGTATTCGCGGAATTAATCATTTGAATAATGACCCCGACGGATTTGTGCTTATTGTAGAGTCGGGAGCTGTTGATTATGCCTCTCGTAATAATGATGCAGAAGCTTTAATTACTGCGATGCAAACTGTTCAGGCAACAGTCGATTCTTTATCGCAATGGATTGAATCAAACAGTTCATGGGACGAAACCATGATTGTGGTAACCGGAACATACGAAACGGGGTTTGTTACAAGTCCAAACTTCGATGCAGACCAAGGATCTCCGGAATATTATACTCAAACAGTACCTATCGAAAATGGTACAGTCGGCGAACTTCCTAATATACTCTTTCAAAGTGAATTTCCTACACGATTTGCCACACCATTATATGCAAAAGGAGTGGGAAGTGATGAGTTTTCAAATTATATTGATCAGGAAGATTTTGTATACGGACATATTATTAATAATTCTGAAATCGGACAAGCATGTTTCCTTTTATTACCCGACCCTGCTCAAACAATTACAAAACCAAAAAATATCATTCTTATGATTAATGACGGAATGGGATATAATCACATGAAAATCGGCGAATATACTGCCGGCAAACCACAAAAATATCAAGACTTTCCCGTTTCCTTAGGAATGAGCACTTACCCTCTTGCAACCAATAAAAATACTGATGAGGTAAGACATTGGAATAATTCGTATGAATCTCGACTTGCATGGACTGACACAAAATATTTATGGGGGAGAAATAACGCAACATGCTCTGCAGCTTCAGGAACAGCAATTGCATCGGGAACTAAAACATATTATTATTGCCTTGGTGTTGATAAAGAAGGAAATGCCTTAAATACAATTGCCCGTCATGCCAAAGAAATTGATAAATCAGTAGGAATTGTTACTACCAAATCAATTTATGATGCTACTCCGGCCTCTTTTTATGCAAACAATGTATCTCGACTAGAATATGATGATATAAGCCGACAATTAATTATTGAATCTAAAATTGATGTTCTCATTGGAGCAGACCACCCGGAATATTCTGAAAATGCACAACTTATGTCGAGTGGTGATTACGACAATATGGGTGGAGAAGAATTCTGGAATGATATAACAAACGGTGCTCTCACATATAGCATCCCCACAAAATCGGGCTGGACTGATGTACAAGATTGTACCGGAGATGGCACTCCTGACCCTTGGACTTTAATAGAAGATAGTGCTGACTTTGCATATTTCATAGAACACGACACCTTAGACAGAATGCTGGGAATTATGAAAGTGGGTTATTCTTCTCAAGTTCGGCGAACAGGGATAAATAATCAAGAAATACATTTTGATGATTGGAATAGAAATGTACCTGAATTATGGCAAACCTCACGTGCCGCTCTTCGTCATTTGCAAAGTAACACAAATGGGTTTTTTGCAATGTTTGAAGGTGGAGCAACAGACAATGCCTGCCATTGGAATCAAAAAGGTCGCCTCGTTGAAGAACAAATAGTTTTTGATGATGCAGTAGACAGCGTTATCTATTGGATAGAACAAAACGGGGGCTGGGAAGAAAATTTATTGATTGTTACTGCCGATCATGAAACAGGAATGATTGCTCACCCTAATTTTGGTTCTGATTCTATTATGCTTAATCATTATCAAATTGAGGATAATGATATATGGGAGATGCCATATTTTAGTTTTTTTGCAGGAGATCATACAAATCAATTAGTTCCATTTTTTGCAAAGGGTGCAGGAAGTGAAATTTTCAATTCATATGCAGACGAACAGGATTATGTTCGCGGAAAATTTATTACTAATACAGAAATTGGACAAGCACTTTTCTATTTATGGGACGGAAAACCGTGTTCTATTATTAATCACAAACCGGTATTTATTTCAGACCCCCCACTTGAAGATGTTTATTTAGTGGAAGGTATTGATACTAGTTTTACCGTTCCTACAGATTTTGTAACTGACACAGAAGATACGGAATTTACCTTCACTTTAACAAGCCGTCCGCCATGGCTTTCATTCAACGACACAACCATGACTTTTACCGGAACACCAAAAAGTGCAGGACGCTACAGAATTTCGTTTGAAATAACCGACGGTAAAAATGAAGGTGCCGGAGTGTCAGTTTCAGCTCTTTTTTATGTTGTAGTTTCTTCAAACACCTCATTGGACAGCCCTATAGAAGAAACTGCTTCAGCATACCCAAATCCTGCGAAAACACAAGTTGTAGTAACCCTAAAATCAGGAGCAGGAAGTATACGCATGCACAATGCTGAAGGCAAGAAAATATATGAAACATATTCTCACGACAAACAGCATATTATTCCTGTATCACATTTGAAATCAGGAATATATAATATACACATTCAAGAAAATCAAGTACAAACCCAACAACAAATAATTATTCAATAATGTCAGTTATATCAGAAATTGCAATTTTTCCGCTTGGACACGAACACGGATTAGGAACATATGTTTCGCGGGTCGTTTCTATGATAGAATCCTCGGGATACGATTACTCTCTTACTGCTATGGGTACTATTGTAGAAACCGATACTTTAGCAGAGGCTTTACGAATTATTGAATCAGCATACGATATCCTGAAACCGGATGCGAACCGGGTTTACTGCACTGCAAAATTCGATATTTCCAAAAATGGGACAAAACGAATGGGACAAAAGGTAGCATCAGCATCCAAGCAATTATAGCATGAATAAAGAAACGAAGCATATTTGTTTTTTTAATTCGCACAAAAAATGGGGTGGTGGCGAAAAATGGCATATGGAAACAGTTTTACATCTTCATTCTAAAAACCATCCGGTAATTGTCTGCGGTAGTTCGAAAGGAGAATTTCTCAAGCGAATACCTCAGTCAATTCCAAGAATGAAAATTACTTTTTCTAATGTAAGTTTTTTAAACCCTTTTAATTATATTCGATGCTATCGTTTTTTCAAAAAGCAGCATATAAAAACAATTATTTTATGCCTTCCAATTGACGTTAAAATTGCCGGTGTTGCTGCAAAGCTGGCAGGAATAAAAAACATAGTATACAGGCGAGGGTGTGCAATTCCGATAAAGAACACAGTAAGCAATCGTTTTTTATTTTCTCATATTATTACACATATTATTGCAAATTCGCACGCAACAAAAGAATCAATACTCGCACATAATCCGGATTTATTTCCCCGAAAAAAAATCACAGTTCTTTATAATGGTATACATATTCATGACGTTCCGGACAAAACCGGAGATTTAAATAAAAAAACCATAATAATTGGAACTGCCGGCAGACTTGAACCACAAAAAAATATGTTGGCAATTATATCCATTGCAAAAATAATTCGATTACATACTTCAAATTTCATTATACGCATTGCAGGTGATGGCTCTCAATATAGTCAACTAAAAAAAGAGATTACAATCAACAATCTTGAAAAGAACATACAATTGCTTGGATTTCAAAAAGACATGAACCGTTTTTATCAATCGCTCGACATGTTTATTCTCACATCACACGGAGAAGGATTCGGATATGTATTGGCTGAAGCAATGATGCATAAAATTCCAATAATAGCATATGATAATGGAAGTTCAAAAGAATTAATCAAAGAAAATTCTACCGGTTTTTTAATTCCGGAACATGCTATTGAACAATTCGCACAAAAAATTGAAAAATTAATAAAAAACCCTACTTTGCGTATAAAAATGGGCGAAAATGCCAGAACATATGTCACAAATAATTTTGATGCAGAGATAACATATGCACAAACCGAAACATTTATTGTTAATTTATAAAATAGACTATGCACTCATTATCTGTAGCAATTATTACATACAACGAAGAAAAAAACATAGAACAGTGTATACGTTCAGTAAAAGATATTGCTGATGAAATAATTGTTGTTGATTCCTTTTCTACAGATTTAACACCCGAAATATGCAAAAAACTAAATGTTACGTTTATCCAACATCCTTTTGAAGGACACATTCAACAAAAAAATTATGCCCGTTTGCAATGTTCTCATAATTTAGTATTATCACTTGATGCAGATGAGGCTCTTTCAGAAGAATTACGTGAAAGCATTATAAACGTAAAAAAATCACACATTTCGGATGGCTATACCTGTAATAGACGAAACCATTTTTGTGGCACACAGGTCAATCATTCAGGATGGTATCCTGATAAAAGTTTACGATTATGGAACAAAAACAAAGGCGAATGGGGAGGGAGCAATCCGCACGATAAATTTATTATGGTTCCCGACGCAAAAATAACACATCTTAACGGCGATCTTTTACACTACACAACACATTCAGTAGAACAAGCCATTATACAAATCAATAAATTCTCAACAATTTCTGCACAATCTAAATTCGAGAAAAACAAAAAATCATCAATTATAAAAATTATACTTTTCCCGGTATGGCGATTTACACGAAATTATTTCCTTAAAGCAGGTTTTTTGGATGGGCTTACCGGATTTATTATTTGTAAAAATGCAGCATATACAGTATACCTTAAATATCTAAAATTGTATTATTTACAAAACAATAAGGGAAATAAACCATGAAAATTCTATTTATAAATTCTACGCATTCAGACTATATGCAAGATATACTGTATAGTGGATTGTCAAAAATTTTGGGCACAAAAAACATATTCACATTTCCCTGTAACAAACAGTATTTTCTCCCAATAAAACAGTATCCCAAAAATCTTGGATACCGCTCCGGAAATACCTTGGCATATATTGGCTCGTTTGTACGCTCCCGCAATTATGATTTTGTTATTGTAGCCTCCGCAAAACCGGACACATTTAAAAGCTATCTGAAGATTATTCACAAAATACCACCGGAGATTCCCGTTATTTTTATTGATGGTGGCGATTTTGATGAAGTTGGTGGCGATTTGAAACGAAAAGATTCTTATGAACTCTACGAGCAAGCTATTGCCATACGTGAATTTGATTTAGTATTTAAACGCGAAATGCTTATTGACAAAGCATATGCAAAAAATGTTTTTCCATGTCCGTTTGCATTTAATATGGACAAGATAGAACACATCAAATCTCAACAAAAAAAATATGATGTTTCATTTTGGGCTGTTGAGTCTCATGAAATTAGGACACAGGCACTTTCTCTCATAGAAAATAAATATGACTGTGCAGAAAATGGTACCACACGAAATCAAACATTTAAAAAGTATAAGCGAAAAGGCACATTTTACCTCGAAGAACTCAAACGATGCAAAATTGTCTTAAACTTTAGAGGTCGCGGATGGGACACGCTTCGCTACTGGGAAGCACCCTCTCTTTCTGTATGTATGATTTCGCAAAAACCTCAAATAATAATACCCCACCCGTTTACCGACAAAAAAAACATACTCTATTGTAATAATAATATTGACAATCTTACAGAACTGTGCGATTATTACCTACGCAATAACGAAGAAAGAGATAAAATTGCTCTTGAATCTTTTAAACATATACATAAATACCATACCGATATTCAGCGGGCACACTTTGTTCTCTCAACTATAATTAATCAATTTAAACCCTAATTTATGTAAATTAAAAAAATGAAAATCATTTTTACCGGCAATTATTCAGCTGGATACAATAGAATATCTATAATTCTTGAAGGATTAAAAAACCTACCGGAAATAACTGTTATTGAATATCCAATTCAAAACAAAAAAAAATGTAATATACAAGAATTACGCTCAGTTTTGAAACAGGGTGATGTTATTTTTTTACCATCATTTACCCATAAATATGTGCGTTTTATAAAAAGACATACAGATAAACCTATCTGTTTTGATCCACTTATTTCCAAATACATGACAAAAGTTTTGGATTATAAACTTGTCTGGAAATATTCTCCACGTGCATTAAAAAATTATTATAAAGATAAACGAGCACTATCAGCCTGCGATTTTATGCTTGCAGATACCAATACTCACAAAGAATACTATGCAAAATCTTTTTCGATTTCACGGAGCAAAATATTTGTTCTTCCAATTGGGGTAAATACCGATGATTTCAAACCTCATACTATAAAAAACAAGAACAACTTAATTACAAAAGTCGGTTTTTATGGTGGTTTTATACCATTACAAGGTGTTTCAAATATAATTGAAGCTGCCCGTTTACTTTCAAATAAACCACACATTCAATTTGAATTAGTTGGCAATGGTTTTGAATATTCAGACATGGTAAAGAAAGCTGAATCGTACAAATTGCAAAACCTCGCCTTTATAGATTGGCAAGATTTTCACAAATTGCCTGATATAATCTCATCATGGGACATTTGTCTTGGAATTTTTGGTAATACACCAAAAGCCGATGTAGTAATACCAAATAAAATATTTCATTATGCAGCTTTGGGCAAACCAATTATTAGTAAAAAAACACCGGCTATATACGAGTTGTTCAGCGAATCATCAATCGCACTTTGCTCCAGTCAGCCACAAGAAATTGCAGATACCATTGAATATTTAATATCTGACCCCATAAAACGTTGTCAACTTGCCGAAAACGCATTGCACGTTGCACAGTCTAATAATCATAGACATATAGCTTCTTCATTTGTAAAAATTCTCAGTCAAGGCTTGCAAATGAAGAAGCAAAGCAAAATATAAAAATGCATTTTAGGAGAAGATCTTATACTTTCACAAAATTTCTAAAATTCAACAAAATATGAGATTAATAAACTGAATTAATACTCCAACACGGCATTTTGATTAACATTAATAAAATAAGCCTTACCCGGTTCCATATCAGTTAAATCGCCATTACCCTGATATATTCCCTCAAAATTCTTAACAGATGTGACCAGCGAATTAATTGGATTTATAACAGTATTAATTGTTTCAGCCGTTTCAAACGGATGTCCAATTAAATTCCATCCTTGAGATAAAGAAACAGACAATTCAGAGACTGGTTCCCCATCTACAGTAAAAGTTGCGGAATTATCAACATACACAAAATATCCCTGACCGATTTCTATATGCGTTAAAGTATTAAAAACAGACTCAGCATCAGGACTATATATTTCATCTTGCGTTTTAACCCGTACCAAATTATTTCCTAACGAAGAAAAAACAGCATCAACCGTTGCATCTTCGGGTTGCACCCAAAAAGAAATCAAGTTCCACCCCTGATTTAAGGTAATCGTTTGTGTTTTAGTTACTGTTTGATTTTGTTCCTCTATCAATTCCACTTCACCAAATAATGAAGGATTTTGCCATCCGTTATCAACCGTTGCGTTCCAAGAAATTTTATTGTCTCGTTCACCGCCATTATCATCATCATTCACCGCAACATCAAAACCCATAATATGTCCCACAGTCGGATTAAGATTAATTGTAGACCATGGAATTGCAATTTCTACATTATATCCGTTTGTCGTACTTGTTGTTACAAAATCAACTCCCGTAGTAGAATTTCCGGGGTTATTCCCTCCGGCATTCACCGTTGTAGTATTCCACACAAAACCCCACTGAAAATCATCTACCGCATCATAACTGCTGTTTTTACTGTTATCTGCATCAACAAAAATCTCAACACCATCGTCATTATACCATTCTGTACCGGAATCACTACTTAAATTATTATCTTCCACTTGAACAAGTATGTACAAATTTGAATTATCCCACAAACCTGACCATGAAGCTGCAATATCGGGACTTCCTATCGAACCGGATAAAAGTTCACTAATATCTCGGAATGTAGTATACGCATCATCAACCTCACCATCAACAACTATATTCTGAGATGTTTTGCTAATATAAGGAGCACGATCAATAAGAATTTCATCGGATTGCATTGCACAACCTGTAGCAGAAACCTCAACCCTATACAAGCCTACCTCAGTAACAGAAAGCGTCTGGTCGGTTTCTCCCGACATTTCTACATCATCTTTAAACCAGGTATATTCTAATCCCGTACCGCTAACCCCCGCGTCAAGTATTAATCCGGCAGTCAAAAACATATCATCACCTAAATCAACAAGTGGAATAGACGCTTCAACCTGAACTATATCTTCAGAAGCACACACTCCGGCAGAGTCCATAATCACCTTATATGTTCCTTCCTGATCGACCGTATACGTATTGTCAGTGCCGGCTTGCAACTGCGAATCATTTCGGTACCATGTAAACGTTCTGTTTGTGCCCGAAGATAC
>CAZLCY010000069.1:0-12267 GCA_964558075.1 uncultured Bacteroidales bacterium | reverse complement strand
TGCATGGATATTTACCTATACCTTATTATATTTTTGTTTTGTATTATTTGGTATCGCTATTTCGTTTGAAACAGTAATAATTTTTAGCCCTATTCTCACGCTCGCACGCTTATTCCCTTTAACCTTAAATGGTATTGGGAGTGACGAAGCTCTCATGGTATATTTGTTTTCTATGCATGGGGATAATAATCAGTCTGCCATTCTTTTGGGAGCATTATTATATCGAATGATACTTATAATGATTCCTGCTTTACCTGGTATTTTTTTTACAATTTATTCTTCTCAATCACATAACTATAACAAAGAATAATCAAAGCCTTTATAATCGGATTTTTCTTTTATAACCTTACAAGGAGAACCATAAGCAATGGTATTTGACGGAATATTTTTTGTTACTGTTGAGTTTGCTCCAATTATCACATTATCCCCAATTGAAACTCCTGGCATTATTACACTATTCATACCAAGCCAAACATTATCCCCAATCTTAATTGGACCAACATCAATCCATTCATCATAATTATCTGGAGAATGATTAGCACTAATCAATCCTATATTAGGTCCCATTCTAAAATTATTCCCAACAATAATACCTCCTTTTCCTTGAATATAACAACCTGTATTTAAACCTAATGGTGAATTATTGCCTATAATAATATTTTTTGAGTGTAAAACTAATGAAGTAAAATGCACAGGCCATTGAACTTTTCCATTAATACGCAATATTTTTTGAGGAATAAAATATAACAATAAATATACTAAATTAACCCCTTTAGCTTTTTTATAAAAAAATAATCGTAACCAAAAGAATACTAATTCCAATTTATTCATTACCAAAAAAATTTTTGGTTTTTCAATAATTTTTATATCATTCATAATTCTAACAATATTAATTTTTCCCCTGATTTTTCATCAACTAAAATCTTATTAGTCTTTTCTAATATATAATTTGGTATTGCAACATGTGGAGACACAAACACAAACATGTACCCATAATTTTCAATTAATGTACATACCGCATCTTCAAAACTAACAAACTCATTTTTATCTTTTAAACACTGCACAAACACCGCCACAGGAGCTTTCGGCAATAACATCTCAGCCTCTTTTGATGGAAAATTCTGATGTATATACATCTCACCCAAAGTTATTGAAACAAGATTAGAATTATTAAAATTTCCGGGTAAAAAATTTCCGACTAAATGATGATTATCATTAAACTTAATAAAATCATCAGGTGATTCGAGTTTTAAACCATAGGGTTTTTCAATTTTTTGTAATTCAGCAACAACTGATTTTATATATTCATGAGAATACTTGTCAAAATATGCTTGCTTCCCATTTTCGTAGATACTATGTGTGCGAACAACATAAAAAATCCCCATACATAAAACTATACTTATCACCACAATTTTTGTTACTACATTGTTACTTTGAATAATAGCATACATGCATAGTAATAAACTAAAAATATTAATAAATGGGAGTATGGTGTAAAACAGAAATTGGCTACTCCCAAACGATTCATAAAAAATAATCCAAAACCCTAACGATATTATGTAGCCTATACCAATTATATATGCAACAATACTATAGGTAGGGTTTCGTAGAATTGATGCAATCTGAAATCGTTTTCTAAAAAACACAAGGAATGCAATATATAGAGATGGCAGATATAATACTACGAAGTGTATTATATTTTCTATACTTATAATAATCATAGTTCTAAGTGTTGCATATTCTGTTAATCGTAGTAATCCGTCTATTGCATTTGGTTTTTCAATAAAACTTTGTGTCGGTTCAAATAAACTATAAAAAGCATATATATAGATTGCTATTACAAACGGAGGTGCAATATTATAAGCGTTAATATTTACGGAGAATTTCTTTCTAAATAAAAATAATAAAAAAAGAAGACTTGTTGTAATTGCAAGAATACCAGGTGCTAAGGTTATGCTAATAATTGGTAAAAATAATAATATATATAGTGCTGATACTTTATTGCTGTTTTCAGAAAACAATACATTACAAAATAAAAGAATAAAAATATATGCAAATGCTACTACAAATCCCTTCCATTCATCAAATGCGTTTATCATAAAACTCCCGGTATACGTAAAAAAGGGTATTTTTTGTAATGCATCGCTATATAAACCAGAGTGCATTACTATACATATACTTACTATATATACATACCATGGCGTTTTCCACCGTTGTAATAAGCCCCAAAAACCTACAACAATACTGGTAGAAATAAGAGGATAAACAACTATTTGTTGTGCTATCCAAAAATTTAAACCTAATACACTTCCAAAGAGCCCAACAGCCCACGCCTCAAAATAATGATACGCATCAACACCTTGCGGTGGATTAATATAATTAACATTTACTGATTCTATACCCGTTTGCACTAAAAATCCGGCACGTAACACATGCTTTAAGCTATCCATGTTAATTACAATAGGAATATCTATTCCTATTTGAAAAATGGTATACCATCTCCACGAAAAGAATACTATAAGTAAGGGTACAATATAAACTAAGCGTTTTATATCATATATATCATCAGAATGAATAGAAAAATCAGTATTGAGTCTCCATTTATTTTGTTGTAATAAAAATAAAGACACCAACAGCATTCCAGTCATAATAGTAATTCCGGAAGTATTGCAAATTGCAAAAAAAGTAATTGATGAAATAAGCCCAAAAGCAAATTTAAAAAATATACGTGCAAAAGACCTATAAGACTGAATTATAAAGATTTTAAATAAAATAGATCCAAGAATATAAATCCCCAAAAATGAGAGAAGAGCTTTTATAAATAATGAAAATAACATATATGTAATTTTTTATTACAAATCTACTCTTTTTTATAATATGAAAAAATAAAATTATTGATTCACGATTCGTAAAAAATTGTACTTTTGATATCTATTACGTTTAAAACTAAAAAGATGATAAAACTTATCCAAATCATAGGAGCTCGCCCACAAATAATAAAAGCCGCTGCTATTTCTCGCATAATTAGAGCAAAGTATCAATCAAAAATTCAGGATATAATTATACATACCGGGCAGCATTACGACGAAAATATGTCGCAAATTTTTATGCACGAATTAGATATACCACAAGAAACATATAATTTACAAATTGGCTCAGGCACACATGGAACACAAACAGCTCGTATGATTCAAAAAATTGAAGAAATTTTATTGCACGAGAATCCCGATGCTGTATTAGTATATGGCGATACCAATTCAACTTTAGCAGCAGCAATAGCAGCAGTTAAAATTCATATTCCCGTAATTCATATTGAAGCGGGATTACGTTCATTTAATAAAAGCATGCCCGAAGAAATAAATAGGATTATGTGCGATCATGCATCAACTCTATTATTTGCACCAACACAAACAGGATTTTCTAATTTGAAACGTGAAGGTTTTCAATATACTGAAACCAAACCAATTTCTCGAGATAACCCACAAATGTACTATTGTGGTGATATTATGTATGATAACACGCTGTTTTATAGCTCTATTACTGATAAAAAAATTGATATTACTCAAAAATACGGTGTAGAAAAAGAATCGTATTTCTTAGCAACAATTCACCGTCCGGCAAATACCGATAGTAAAGAAAATCTATCGCATATATGCAACGAGTTTAAAAAATTATATACTCAAACCTCCTATCCTGTTGTTTTACCTTTACATCCACGCACAAAATCATATCTCGAAAAATATGATCTGCTCAAAGAAATTGAAACAGCACCCGGAATTATTGTAACACCACCTTCATCATTTTTAGAAATGATAGCATTAGAAAAACATGCACGTTGTATCATCACAGATTCCGGCGGCGTTCAAAAAGAAGCATTTTTTTGTAAAAAACCTGCTATTATTGTTCGTCCCGAAACAGAATGGATAGAAATTTTACAACACAATTGTGCAATATTATCAAAGCCGGAAGATATTTCAAAACATGTTATATACATGCTTACGAATCCACCTCAGAAATATCCCCATATTTTTGGTGATGGCAAAGCTGCAGAATTTATATGTGAAACTATTATTGAGTATATTGAGAAACAGTCATAATACTATCATTATAATATACATCTAAAACGCCATATCTTATAGTATTCAAACTATATCGCTTTTCCCAATTATTCTTTTGAAGATATTGCAATGAAGCATGCAATACCGTTCGAGTTGTTAAAAATTGATTCAAAACAACAGAATCAATACTTTCATGGGACTGAGGAATCTTAAATGCTCAATATGCGAAACTATCACAAAAAAAGCTGCAAAAAAACGAATACCGTTGAGTCCGGGTATGTAAAGGTTATTTTTCATTAATTATTTCTATATATACCATTTTCGTTCTATCATACATGAATTTACAACAAATATACAATGTTTTTGGAATATAATGGAAGAACGGTCTTCACGCTTGTCACGACATACTGAGCGGACATGCTTCGATTGAATGATAATAATTGTCAATACTTAATTATTAGTGAGAAAATATTTCACAAAGAACCGAAACACCTCCAACGTCATTGCACGCGAACGTAATGGGTGTAAATTTCTTCTGCAAAAAAACTTAATTAATAATGCATTCCATTTAATTAGGATATACAATAAAAATTGGATGATAATATATTATAAGAAATCATTAATAATACTTAAATCAAAACTATAGAAAAAATAATTATATTTGCATTTGAATATGTTACATAAAATAGAATCTTTTTTTCGAACATCAACAAGGTTAAAAATAAATATATTATTTTTCTTTGCGATAATAGTATATTCATGGCTCGCATATACCACTATTCGAGTAGGTAGTGATGATTTGAGACAATTAGAAGCATCAATTAATTTTATTCATGGCTATGGCTTTTCAATATTATCAATTGGAGAAAGTGGTTCAATAATTACTCATAAGCTTCTTGCATGGCCTTATATTTATAGAATACTAGCTGTTCCTTTCTTATTACTAACAAACCTAAATATAGAACTTAGTTTTATATTACTATTGATAAGCTCTTTTGCTTTTCTAATCTATAGTATCCAATTCTTTATTAAGAATATATCTCTGCCCTATACCATTACTATTCGTGCTTCTTTTTTATTTTTTTCACCATTTTTAATTGTCCCTTTTAAAGCAATGGGAGCAAGTGATATGATAGCACTGGCATGCCTAATTATTTCTGTAGCATATTTTATTGTATTTTTCAATAATAAAGGAGTAAACAATAAAGCAATATTTTTATTTTTTATTTTTCTCAGCATTCTACCCCATATTAGATACGCATATGTACCTCTTAGCATGAGTGGTATATTATTATATTGTATAACTATTTTTTATAATAAGAATCGATTTCATAAAATACATTTAGTATATATTCTTATAGTTGGCACTAGTTTGTTTTTCATCTTAACAAATGAATATTTTGTATCTACTTCAGATAGATATGTCCTTTCTTCAACTACGAAAACTGCTGAAGATACTTTTTTTTGGTTAAAACCGTTCTATGCACCTTTTTTCAATGCATTTGTTCCTGATTATATTATTGTTTCATTTGGACAAAAATTTACTTCTTTATGGTTAACTATTGCCCCATATGTGTTCTTATGTATGTCTATTTGTTCTTTTATAATTATGGGGATGTTAATGTATTATTATATATCAAATAGTAGAAATTTTGCGTCTTTATGGAAAAAGGAAAAATTAATAGAGACCGGCTTATTTGTAATTATTTTTTCTACTTTATTATTTTATGTAATTATTTACAGAAATCATTCATACACATATAATGAAATAATAAGCAGCAAAATATTGTACAAAAACTTATCTGTGGTGAACAGATATTTTGCTCCAATATATTTATCTACTCTAATATTAGCACTAATTTACAGCATAAAAAAACAATCAAAATTTTTCGCATATTTACTTATAATATTATGTTTGTTTAGTGTAACTCATTTTATATATATGCGAACAATATATCATCCGTATAGTAGAGATATAAATATGACTATTGTAAATAAACCGCCCGGAAGTTATGCTGATTCAAAAAAAATTGGTACTATTATAAAAGAAAACAGAAAAGATAATTTGGTATATGTTATTAACGATGTAGAAAATGTTAAAGCTAATTGCAGGCAAATCACACCTATTCTTTTTGCGAGAGCAAATGGGGCTATAGCATCTCACTTCAAAAACACAGAAAATATATCTATTAGAAATAAACAAGAATGGTATTATATTACTTTTGCAGATAAAGAAATCAATAATTCTAAATGGAAATTAGCCTACAAAGGCTCCATATATTCTTTATACAAATCAAAATAAAAAACCTATGCTCCACAATAAAACAATAGCAGTAGTTGTACCCTGCTACAACGAAGAAACACAAATAGGCATGGTATTAGAAACTATGCCCGATTTTGTAGATAGAATAATTGTGGTAAACGACAAATCTACCGATGCAACGGCTGAAGTTGTTGCTCAATTTATTGCGAATGACACATCTCCTAAGGTTATAATTGACCATATACTTGATAAAGAACAACCAAATAAATATAATAGAGCAACTATTGTTTTACAAGAACTTCAAAAAAAAGAAATAGAAAAATATACACCTTCAGCCGTATATAACACAAACGAACGTGAAAATAGAGTAATTCTCATAAACCATACAAAAAATGCGGGTAAAGGGGCTGGCATTGCGAGTGGCTATAAATGGGCAAAAGATTATGGTATTGACTGTGTCGCCACAATGGATGGAGATGGGCAAATGGATCCTGATGAGCTTAAGAGTATTTGCATGCCGGTTATTACCGAAGGTATTGATTATGTGAAAGGCAATCGCCTCATTCACCGAAGTGCACTGCTCGTAATTCCAAAAGTTCGATATATAGGTAATTCTATTCTTTCTATTCTTACAAAATTAGCAAGCGGGTATTGGCATGTGTCTGACACCCAAACAGGATATACCGCAATTTCTAATAAAGCACTTAATTCAATTCGAGCATATGACATATATAAGTATTATGGCTATCCAAATGACATGTTGGTTAAACTAAATATTGCATTTTGCACAATTAAAGAAGTAGAAATTAAACCAATTTATGATATAGGCGAACAATCTAAAATGAAAATTTTTAAGGTTATTCCTCGTGTATCTTGGCTTCTTACAAAATCATTCTTTAAACGGCTTTGGGTTAAATACTTGTTTCGTGATTTTCACCCACTTTTTGTGTTATACAATATTTCTTTTATTCTATTTATAGCATCTATACCATTTGGTATAAAAATTATAAATCACTGGTTGGTTGTACAAACTTCTGTAAATCCTGTTACGTTATTAGCATTTGTGTTTCTGTTTATTAGTGCGTTCCAGTCACTTTTGTTTGCTATGTGGATGGATATTCAAGATAATGATAGGTTGTATAAAAATTAATTTTAACACATGACAAGTTCTATAAAAGTATTATTTGATATTGGTCATCCGGCACATTTTCATTTGTTTAAAAATTTTATGTTACATTTTAAACAAAATAATATTCCTTTTGTGATAACGACACGAGACAAAGAAATTACCAATACTCTGCTGGATGAATATAATTTTGAGTACATATCTCTCAGTACTCCAAAAAATTCGTTAATAGGTATGTTTCGAGAATTAATTCAGAGAAATTTAGCAATATTTAAATTACATAAAAAAGAATATTTTACGCATGCATTCGGCACATCAGTATCTATAGCACATTTATCTTTATTTACTAACGTAATATCATATAATTTTAATGAAGACGATGATAGCGTTGTGCCATTATATACAAATATTACATATCCGTTTACTACTAAAATTATAGTTCCCGATTGTTTAAAATATAAAAAATGGGAAAAAAAACGAATACTCCATTCTTCTTATCACGAACTCGCATACTTACACCCCAATAATTTTAATCCTGATATTAATCTTATAAAATCATATAATCTTGAACCCAAAAAATATATTATTGTAAGATTATCTGCATTAAAAGCACATCACGATACCGGAGCAAAAGGTATTTCACAAAAATTATTAGATAAAATTAAAGTGCTTTTGTCTAACTATACAATAATTGAATCACATGAACTAAAAAAGGAACATCAAATAAAACCTTGGGATATGCACCATATTTTGGCTTATGCGAAGATGATTATATGCGATTCTCAAACAATGGCAGCAGAAACAATGGTACTTGGAACTCCTTCAATAAGAATTAATACTTTTGTTGGAAAAATTTCTTATCTTGAAGAATTAGAAAATAAATATAATTTAGGTTATGGAATTTTGCCTGAGAAAGAAAATCATAAAATAATATTAGATACAGTAAATTATCTTGCAACTGATATTACTGTTGATAATTTATGGCAAGAAAAACGACAAACCATGTTAAAAGATAAAATTGATTTAAATCAATGGATGATAGATTTTTTCGAAAAAGAAATTAATAAACAATGAATAGAATAGATACCTTCAAGAATTTACTTTAAGTTTTTTTCAAATAAAATATAAAATAAATATAAATGAAAATACTATCAGTAGTTGGTGCTAGGCCAAATTTTATAAAAATAGCTCCCTTTGCTAAAGCTATTTCTGAATACAATAACAAAAACAGTCAAAACATAAAGCATATTATTGTTCATACGGGACAACATTATGATGATAAAATGTCCGATAATTTTTTTAACGATTTAAACATCCCTAAACCAAACATCAACCTTGGAATAGGCTCAGGCACACATGCTGAGCAAGTTGGAAAAACTATGATTGCCTTTGAAAAAGTTTTACACACACTCTCTCCTGACTGGGTGGTTGTAGTTGGTGATGTTAACGCTTCATTAGCTTGTTCTATAACAGCAAAAAAAGAAAGAATTAAATGCTGTCATATTGAAGCTGGATTAAGATCCTTTGATATGGAAATGCCTGAAGAGATTAATCGAATAGTTACTGATAGATTATGTGATTTATTACTAACCCCAGATATTATTTCATCTCAAAATCTACGTATAGAAGGAGTTGATGAGAATAAAATTAAATTTGTTGGAAATATTATGATAGATACCCTTGAAGCAAATAGAAATATTGCAAAAGAATTATCATATAATGAAATACTTAAAAAAAATTGTGTGGACAATAATTCTTTCAAATTAGAATATTTTACAAAAAATCCAAAGTATGGTATAATAACCATGCATCGACCATCTAATGTAGATAATGAAATAATCTTTAATGATTTTGTAAACTGGTTTGTAAACAAAGCATCTAAAAAAACCCCTTTAATATGGCCTATACATCCTAGAACGATAAAACAAGCTCAAAAATTTAATTTATGGCAAAAATTAATTTCATGCAAAAAAATATTACTTTTAACTCCTCTTGCATATCATGAAATGTTAAAACTCAATATGGATGCTCAAATAATGTTAACAGACAGTGGCGGTTTACAAGAGGAATGCTGTGTTCTTGGCACGCCCTTTTTAACATTACGCAAAAATACCGAAAGACCAATAACACTAATTAAACATGGTGGTGCAGGTTATTTGGTCGGTAACGATATTAGTGAAATAAAAGAAAAATTTAATTCAATCTTAATACAAAAGCGTAAACCAAATAAACCTGAATTATGGGATGGAAAAACCGCCGAAAGATGTTTGATTGAAATAATTAATATAAAACAATAGTTATGTTTGATTTTCGGGTAAAAAGGATGACCAAAATGGTAAAACCTTATTCATATATTTTGGACTTAGGTTTTGCACAATCGCCAAATTTAAAGTTACAAAATGAAAAAGTGGTTGGCGTTGATTTGAACTGTAAAAATAAACCTGATAATTATAAAAAAATAATAAAAGCAGATGTAATGTGTTTATCTGAGATTATAGAGCACAATACAGTAGACGCAATATATTGTGGTGAACTTTTAGAACATTTAGAAAATCCAATTAAATTTTTACGTGAATGTAGAAAAGTGCTGATAAATAATGGAATAATTGTATTATCCACTCCTAATCCTCATTCTATATATGAAACATTTCTAACAATCTTTATGATAAAGAAATACTTTTACACAAAAGATCATATTTGCATATATCCTCAGAGGTGGATTATAAGGATGTTTGAAATAGCAGGGTTTAAAGAGGTGAAAATAAAATCCGGTGGATTAAGTATCCCTTTCTTAGGAACAATCCCTTTTTTTAGAACATTTGGTCATTATACTATTGTTAAGGCAACGAAATGAAAAAAAATATTATATCATTTATTTTTTTAGTTACATTACTGGCAATAGTTTATATTTATATTGAAGAGAAGATTTATATATTACTGAAAGTATCATATTTAGAGATACTATTTTCAATATTATTTGCTCTTAGCTTGCACTTTTTTAGTGGCATTCAATACTATTTTATTAGAAAACAGTTTGGCGTAAGTTTAAAGAAAAAAGATGTTTTTTTCTTACCTTCGGTTATGGGATTATGGAGTTTTATTATGCCGTTTCAAGGCAGTTTAATATTTACCACATACTTTTTCAAAAAAAAATATAATATGAAGATAAGTGAAAGCTTATCTATTAACATCTATCTATATCTTATAACACTATTTTTTACAGGGTTATTCTTGTTAATTTTTTTATTTACTAGTAATAATTATAATACCCTATTAATCATAATTTCAATTTTGTTAATTATAAACCCTATACTAGTAAAATTTACACGTATATTATTAGACAAAACCAATATATCAAAACACAAAATAGTTAATAAAATACGGTCTTTCGTGATTTCTGTTTTTAGTAGCACAAATTTTCTTTGGAGCAACACAAGATTTACGATTATTATTTTGAGTACATATATAATAAAATTAATAATTTCAATTTTTTGGTTTTACTATATAGCACATATATTAAGTTTTAATATGAGTTTATTTGAAATTGCTTTAATAAGTTTAATTATGAGCGTTTCAGTAATTATTAAACTCACTCCCGGTAATTTGGGTACTGTTCAAATTATTTCCGGTGGTTTTATGGCATTAATAAATTCTTCTGTAGAGAATGCAATTTTAATAACACTTTTTGCATCTGCGACTGTTTTATTAATTAACTTTACGATTGGGGTAATAGGGAACTTCTACTTTTTTAAAACTCTTAATATATTTAACATTAAATAATTTTCATATTCAACACACCTTTTAGTAACAAAAAATCTACTTTATATACAAAACCACCGGCTTCACAAACTCAAATATTTTCCGAGCACATTCTTCTGCGGTGTTATTAACCGTATCAACCGTTACATCTGCATGTTTCGGCTTCTCAAAAACCGAATCAATTCCGGTAAATTGAGTAATTTTTCCTTCGCGTGCTTTTTTATATAAGCCCTTCACATCACGTTGTTCACAGACTTCTAATGGAGCATCAATATACACTTCCACAAAATTATCGGCACCTATAATTGAGCGAGCTGTTTCGCGAGATGCTTCTGTAGGAGATATAAACGAATTTATGGTAATAATACCGCAATTAATACAACAGTTTATTGACTTCGGCTATCCGCCGTAAATTTTCTTTCCGATCTTCATCAGAAAAACTCAAATTTTTATTAATGCCTGTTCGTATATTATCACCATCTAATATTTGTGTTACAAAGCCGTGCTGCGTACACATTTTTTCAAGTTCCAACGCAATGGTAGACTTACCTGCTCCGGAAAGCCCGCTCATCCATATAGCAACACTATGCTGGTTAAGAAGCTGCTCCTTAACCTGTCGTTTATTTTCTATTTCCTCATGGGGATGAATATGTGTCATATCTGATTTTTTAGACAAATATAAATTTTAATTGTCAATTATTAATTGTTAATGGTTAAAAACTCTGTGGCTCTTGGTGGTGAAAATAGATATGTGATACACAAAGAACCACCTTCACACCCCCACGTCATTGCGAACGCAACGTAGTGGAGTGTGGCAATCTCTACTATTGAAACACGAAACTAAATAACCTCCAGTCCACCACCCACGTCATTGCGAGCGGAACGCAGTGGAGCGCGGCAACCGGAACGCAGTGGAGCTCAACAAGGTTAATCTCAAAAATTGAAACACAAGACTAAATAACCGCCAGTACAGATGCACGAGATCCTCACGCTTCACTACGTTACGCTACCAATGACGGATTTAGTCAACTGCTTGATTTTGAGTAAATTATTTTTTTATC
>CAZLCY010000068.1:0-12268 GCA_964558075.1 uncultured Bacteroidales bacterium | reverse complement strand
CCGAAACAGAAATAATATTACATGATTTAAAAGAACTTTTTAAAAAACATTTGATTCCAATAAGACCAGATAGAAAATTTGAAAGAAATATAGATAAATATCGCAATAGAAAGAAACCGAAAGTGCCTAAAAACATGAAAGATACGTTGTAATTTTCCTTAACTTAATGACATTGTTCGCGGTAGTGGGAGCTTCTAAACTGAGTTAAAAAAACCGTATTTAATCCATCTTCTTTTGTCACGATTTCTTCTAAAATTGTTGTAATTTGCGATTGTGTAAAGTTCATTTTTTTTGATTTTTTTGGTTTCTAAATCTAAATTAATAAATTTTGAACTTTTCACAACCATTCACTCTACAATTTACTTATAATTTTCCACCGTATCCCCTTCACGATAGTCCTGTACAACATATCGTTCATCGGCAAACTGTTCTCGTAATATACGAATATCTTGGTCTGTATGAAAACCAGGAACGACGGTTGTTCGTAACATATAATCTATACCAGAGTTTCGTAAAATGCACAACGATTGCACAATCTGATCAACAAGCTGAGAATCGGCACACGCAGTAATCTCAGCAAATGCTTCTGGTTCTAACTTAGTTTTGATATCCATTGCCACATACTCAATTAACTGATGCCTTATCAATGATTGTAACATATGCGAATTGGAACCGTTTGTGTCGAGTTTTACGGGAAGTCCAATCTCGTTCAAAGAAGCAATAAAATCAGGCAAATCTGCATGTAATGTGGGTTCACCACCGGTAATAACCACGCCGTCTAACCAGTTTTTTCGAGTAGAAAGAAAATCCAGTACTTCATCAGGAGAAATATGTTCGGTACCTTTGAATAATTCCGGTAATACCAATGAGGGATTATGACAAAAGCCACAGCGGAAATTACAACCGCGGGTAAAAATTACCGCAGTTGTTTTTCCTTCCCAGTCTATAAAACTTTGTTTTTGTAATCCACCAATTACCATATCACACTAACTTTCAATACCTTTTCGACCTTGTACTCCCTGAGTATAATAGTGCTTTATTTCTTTCATTTCTGTCACCAAATCGGCAACATCAAGCAGTTCTTTCTGCACATAGCGTCCGGTTATTACCAATTCCACATGTTCCGGCTTATGAGCAATAATGTCGAGAACTTCCTGTATCGGAAACAGTTTATAATGTAAGGCAATATTTAATTCATCGAGAATCACCACATCATATTCTCCTTGTTCGATTATACGCTTCACTTCATGCAACCCGGCCTGAGCGGAATCAATATCCTCTTGTGCCGGTTTTTCCCGAATAAAACAGCGGAGACCATATTGCTTTACGCAAACTTCCGGAAAACGAGCTTCAAGGGTTTGTATTTCCGAATACTTCATTCCTTTTACAAATTGTCCGATAAACACTTTTTTTCCGGCACCCACAGCACGCATTGTCAATCCCAATGCTGCCGTAGTCTTTCCTTTTCCGTTGCCGGTATATATTTGCACATACCCCTTCATATTAATTATTTTTCACATATTCAACTGACTCTTCAATACCCACAGGCTGAAATTCTTCAGTAGACACCTTACAAATTTTTCTATCTTTAAATTCCTGCTGTTTCCCATTATTCCATTGTCGTACGGGACGCATATAGCCAACAATACGACTGTAAACTTCGGTTTCCTCACCACATTTCGGACACGCATAATGTTCGCCCCTAATATATCCATGAGACGGACAAATACTAAACGTTGGAGAAATAGTGACATAGGGCAAACGATAATTATCGGTAATTTTGCGAATCACATTTTTTGCAGACTCTCCGGGCATATTAGCCTCACCGGTAAATAAATGCAAAACCGTCCCTCCGGTATATAAGGTTTGCAGTTCATCCTGCATATTCAATACCTCAAACATATCATCAGAAAAACCAACCGGAACATGTGATGAATTGGTATAATACGGCGAAGCACCACCTTGATAGGACTCATGATTCGCAGTAATAATATCCGGATATTGTACCGTATCGATACGTGCAAAGCGATAAGCTGTGCTTTCTGCAGGAGTTGCTTCCAGATTATATATATTCCCTGTTTCTTCCTGAAATTCTGCCAACACATCACGCATAACATTCATTATCCGTATCGCAAACCTCTCTCCTTTCGTGTCAGTAATGGGCACCCCAAGAAAATTCAAACAACATTCATTCATGCCATTAATTCCAATTGTAGAAAAATGATTTTTCCAATACGAGCCATGACGAGCGTAAATATCTCGCAAATAAAATTTAGAATACGGATACAAGCCTTTTTCCGTATACGTTTCAATAGTTTTCCGTTTAATTTCCAAACTATCTTTAGCAAGATTCATCAAATTACGCAAACGCTCATATAAATTTTCTTCAGACGTTGCCTCATAACCGATTTTCGGTAAATTTATTGTAACTACCCCAACAGAACCGGTTAAGGGATTTGACGCAAACAAACCACCCCCTCGCTTATTCAATTCACGTTTATCAAGACGCAAACGACAACACATACTTCGCACATCATCGGGCTTCATATCGGAATTCACAAAATTCGAAAAATACGGAATACCATATTTTGCCGTCATTTCCCAAATACCATCATAATCCGGATTATTCCACTCAAAATCGGGAGTTATATTATATGTAGGAATCGGAAAAGAAAACAGGCTACCATTAGCATCACCCGCAATCATCACCTCAGCAAAAGCTTTATTTATCATGGTCAATTCATTCTGAAAATCACCATACACATCATCAGTAACCATTCCACCCCAAGTAACATGCTCGTCTTTCAGAAAATCAGGAATTAATAAATCCATGGTAATATTTGTAAAGGGTGTTTGAAACCCAACCCGTGTAGGAATATTCACATTAAACATAAATTCCTGCAAAGCCTGTTTCACCTGTTGATACGAAAGATTATCGTAGCGAACATAGGGCGCAAGCATAGTATCAAAATTAGAAAACGCCTGAGCACCGGCAGCTTCGCCCTGCATAGTATAAAAGAAATTCACAATTTGACCGAGAGCCGTACGAAAATGCTTTGCCGGTTTACTTTCGGTTTTTCCGAGAACCCCCTTAAACCCACTCATAAGCAAATCTTTCAAATCCCACCCCACACAATATACACTCAAAAAACCCAAATCATGAATATGTAAATATCCCTGTTTGTGTTTCGTTGCAATACTTTCAGGATACAACTTCGTTAACCAATACTGCGAAGTCATACAAGTAGAAATATGCTGATTTAGCCCTTGCAAAGAATACGAGGAATTTGCACTTTCTTTTACTCTCCAGTCAGACATAGAGAGATAATCATCCATAACATCAATGTTCGAAAAAAGTTCCTTCGCATGACGGGATTGAGCACGCAAATTACGGTAAAGCAAATAGGTTTTCAACAATTCAAAATCATCCTGAGCAAACAAGACCTGCTCAACATAATCCTGCACCATTTCCACGGTAGGCGTTTGTCCATCGCGAGCCGTCATCAGTTTAACACGAACCTCCTGCGATAATTCCGCAGCTTTTTCACGATTAGGTTTACCACTTGCACGCATTGCCTTAAAAATTGCGTGCTCAATTTTTTCTTGAGAAAAAGCAACAACTTCACCGTTGCGTTTCACGATTTGAGATAAAAAATCACCATTCATTGTACAAAAATTTTATATTATTAAACAAATGGTAACTTACAGGAAAAGAATAGAATAACACCTATACAAACAGATATGTATTCATCGCTTTTTCACCCGAAAGCTACATAATAATTACTAATTGGCAGGTCTTCTGACTTTTCCGTTTTTTCAACCCCTTCCCATTTGTCAAGGACAAACAGTGGTTTTTGGTTGAAACTGCCACAAGCAGCGGAATTACAGCTACGGGGATAGTTCCTGATTTTCACAGGATTCCCTTTTAATCTATATGAACCACATTAGAAATACAAAACTAAAAGAGATAAGAAATATAATTGATAAAAAAAGATGAGACTTATGAGCAAGTTTTGAACAAGTAAGAAATTAAATAGTAATCAGAAATTAAAAACCTACTCCACCGATATTTCAGTATACACCGGAAAATGATCGGACAACAGCAACTGAGGAGATTCATAACGAAACGCTTTCCAATTGTTTGGATACAAAACATAATCGAGACGAATTGCAGAAAGTTTCCAATTGAGCGTCCCCCCAATTCCGGAGCCGGCAGAAAGAAAGGCATCGGAAAAATCAGCTGCTTTTTGAACAGTACGGTAAGTATGTGAATACGGAGGGGTATTAAAATCGCCGGTCACAACTACTTTATAGGGAGACTTTACAATAAATTGAGCCAACTCTTCGGCTTGATGAGCACGTAAAAAAATTGCATGCGAAAAATTATCAAATAAAGAACGATACTCCTCCGGTTCTTCTATATGATAAAAAGACATTTTATTTATCGTTTCTATCTGATTGGGAGAAAAGCGATATGACTCAAAATGCACATTACATATTCGAATAGTATCTGTTCCTTTTTTTATATCAGCCCACAAACAGGAATTACCTGTTTTTTGAAACTGTAATACATCATGACGAATAATTGGAAAACGAGAACAAATAACATTTCCATAAAAATAGCGTCCGGGTATCGCATGAAATTGATATGCCGCAATATTTGTAACACCTGCATGTTTCTTTAAACTGTCAATTACCACAAAAGCCTCTCGAATATCATGATGAAATTCTTGAAAACATAAGACATCTGCTTGTTTTTCATACAAATATTCACACACTCCCTGCTGAATATCTTTTCGCTGACGCCAGCCCAACCAATTAAAAGCTTGCACATTGTATGTCACAACAGACAATGTATTGTCAGAACTCGGTTCAACAGATTTATTAAAAGCAATCACATCTAAATGTGTTGACATACCAAATACTATACTAATAAGCGGAATAAACACATACTTTTTTATATCCGAAAATAACCAATAAATGATACTCACAAAAGCAAGACTCATATATATTGGATACCCCAAAGCCCAAATTTCGAAAAAAGAAA
The DNA here is from genome assembly GCA_964558075.1 of uncultured Bacteroidales bacterium. Classification (GTDB taxonomy): domain Bacteria; phylum Bacteroidota; class Bacteroidia; order Bacteroidales; family UBA1715; genus JAQICB01. Next base: position 7,221 of record CAZLCY010000068.1, on the reverse strand, counting down.
GTTCTCGAGGGTCAATATAATACGTAAGATAGGTAATGAACAAAGCTGCACTAACACAAATTGTGAGAATAAGAATAATAAATCTAAAAATTCGTGTCATTTTTTATTTCTATTACTTGAAGAAAAAAGAATTTCTTTTTCTCGCTTGGTTAAACTTTCGTAGCCTGTTTTTGCAACTTTATCGAGAATAACATCAATTTCTGCCTGCGAATAATTCTGGGTTTTTGGGGAAGAAAATGAGTTTACTTCTTCATATTGCACATATGCACCCCTCTCCTTTTTTTTCTGCTTATTTCTGTACGACACATGCATGTTTGATTGTTTTTTTGGTTTAAACCACACCGCAATCGTATCGAGCAGGCTCATAAACCATTTTGAAATATCGGTACCTTTTTTCAATTTATATGCCCATAAAAACCCAAAAGCAGCACCACCGAGATGAGCAAACCGTCCACCTGCATTACCATCAGGGAGAAACAAAATATCAATAGCAACAGCAATTATAACAATATATTTAAGCGACATTTCACCAACAAAAACAAATCGTATGCGATAATCCGGCACATATGTCCCTATTGCCACCGTTATAGCCATTACTGCACCCGAAGCACCAAGCATGGGTATAGGATTTCCTTGTTCGACATAGTGTGATAAAGACGGTAAAAAATTAAACGCCAGCAACGCAAGAACAGCTCCTGCCAAACCACCCAGTAAATAAATTGCAAGGAAACGTTTCCCATTCAACAAATCAATAAAAATACGTCCCATCCAATAGAGCCACAGCATATTAAAAAGAATATGCAAAAAACCTTCGTGCGTAAACATATACGTTAGCAAAGTCCATGGTTTAATTAATAAAAACGAAGGATTCAAATAGGTTTGAAGATTTTCTATAAAAACAGCATACACATCGGAAGATGGTGAACCGGTAAACATCCAGGCGAGCAAATTCAATATTCGCAAAAAAACAAAAACACCGACATTTATATATATAATTCGCGTCAAATTATTTCCACGTTTAAATTCCTGTTGAACATGTTCCCACATTTTCATAAATACGTCCCTTTCTTTCTCCAATAATAAATCAATAAAAATCCAAACAGCATTCCTCCGAGATGTGCATAATGAGCAACATTATCACCCGGATTATTTTGAATTCCCATATACAATTCAAACAAACCATACAGCATTACAAAATATTTAGCTTTTACCGGAATTGCAAAATAAATATAGATATAAGAATCGGGAAACAGCATACCAAAAGCAAGAAGAAGTCCAAAAACCGCTCCCGAAGCACCAACCGTAGGGGCATTCATAATTCCATTATATTTCGCCATGAGAGAATCTTTATAATTCATACTTTGACTCATAACCTCGGCTCCTTCTGTTTTTATAATCTGAACTTGCTCGGGCGACAACACTTCGTTAATATCCATTAACTGTATATGCTGAAACACAACCTGCAAAACGCCCGCACCAATACCCGTCACAAGATAATACAACAAGAATTTCTGCGGCCCCCACACATGTTCTATAGCACTGCCAAACATCCACAAAGCAAACATATTAAAAAAGATATGCGACAAACTTCCGTGCATAAACATATACGTTACGAACTGGAGCGGTTTAAAATTTTCAGAACCCACATAATGCAATCCCAGCACATGCGTCAAATCATACCTCATTGTATATTGCAAAATTGCTGTTAAAACAAACATAGCAATATTGAGAAGCAATAAATTTTTAACAATAGGAGGTAATATTGAAAACCCCAATGGTCTGTAATAACTCATAATTACTTAAATTTTTGTAAAATTTCATCATACTCTAACAAAATAACAGCCACTTTTCCGTCGGCTGACAAACTGTGGGATTGACACTGAAAAAGCTGGGCTATAAATGCCTGCATTTCGTCTTGCTGCATTGTCACATTCCGAAATAACGACGTAGATTTTGCTAAAGAAACAGCAATATTTTCACGTATTTTTTCTTTTACATTTATCTGATTTTCAGTATACATACGAACAAACTCTGCCAAAACCTGTTCCGTCTCCGAAATATCAACATGTGCCGGACAGCCATTCACCACAAAACAATTTTTACCAAATATTTCAATATCAAAACCAAAAGACTGTAAATCTGGCAAAATGTCAGAAATTGTGTCAAAATCCGAAGAATCCAGTTCAATTTTCACCGGCATAAGAATTTTCTGACAAGGAGCTGAATTCTGTTGTGCTGAACCGAGCAATTTTTCAAAAACAATTCGACTATGAGCACGTTTAATATCAATAATCAACAAGCCGGTTTTTCCCTGAGTTACAATATATTTTTTTGCTACCTGCAAACACGAAGTTTGTTGTATATGTGAATTTTCCGACTGTGAATTAATTGCGGACTCATATGTTTGTTGCGGAATATCAGGTTCCGGAGAACGTTCAAAATCCTCAAACAACTGCTCCCAATTTCGAAGGTTTGGATCTTCTTTTTCAAAAGAAGAATTTGCAAAAGGATTATACCCCGGGTTAACTTTTATACTCGGCACTTTTACCTCATGAGAACTTGGTCTCGCAAACATATCGTCATAATTTGTATCATCGGAAAAATCGAGAGACGGTACAATATTACTTTTTCCTAAAGAATATTTCACCGCCGATTCAATAATAGAAGAAATATTATATTCCTCAACAAACTTAATTTCCGTTTTTGTCGGGTGAATATTCACATCAATTTTTTCCGGATCGACCTCAATAAAAATAAAAAAAGGAGGATATTCCTGAGGCGAAATAAGTGAGCCATATGCTTGCACAACGGTACGCTGAAACGAACGATGTTTGAAAAAACGATTATTCACAAAAAAATACTGATTAAAATTCTGTTTTTTTGCAGTTTCGGGCGTACCTATAAAACCGAACACCTTACAAATAGACGTTTCAGATTCTACACGCAACAACGATTTCTCGAAGCGTTTTCCGAACACATTTACAATCCGCTGTTTTACATTTGATTCCGGATATTTTGCATACAAATCACCATCTTTATACACCGTAAAAGAAATACCGCAATGAGCAAGAGCCGTGTGATATATTTCGGTAATAATATATTTTAATTCCGTTTCATTCTTTTTCAAAAACTTTCGACGAGCCGGTATATTATAAAACAAATTTTTAACCTGAATAGACGTTCCTCTCTGAAACTGAACAGGTTCTTGCTTCTCAACCACACTCCCTTTCACCACAATTTTGGTTCCAACCGAATCATCCTCACGCTTCGTTTTCATTTCCACATGAGAAACGGCAGCAATAGATGCAAGTGCTTCGCCACGAAAACCCATAGAGCGAATTTTAAAAATATCGGCAGCAGAACGAATTTTTGAAGTCGCATGGCGTTCAAAAGACATACGTGCATCAGTATCAGACATACCAACACCATTATCCATTATTTGAATAGATGTTCGACCGGCATCACCAATAGAAATAGTTATTTCCGTAGCTCCGGCATCAATAGCATTTTCAACCAACTCCTTCACAACAGAAGCAGGACGTTGAACCACCTCGCCGGCAGCAATCTGATTTGCAACAGAATCCGGTAATAATTGTATAATGTCTGCCATGAATATTTCCTTATAAATGTGTGTAAAAAATGTACGCAAAATACAATAAGATAATAAAAATAAATAGTATACGTACATTTTGACGATGAACTATCCGGGATTTTTGTTCTTTTTGTGCACGAAATTGCCCCCGAATATTTGGTACATACTGAGCATTATCAATGTCTTCGCCACGTTCCTTTCGCATATCTTGAATTATTCGTTTTCGATGAAGTTCTTTTTTCTCAGCATCTGCATCATAATACACAGGATTATATTCAAAACCTCGTGGTTTTCGTGGATTAAAAAAATTTCCGAGCAATCCCATATTTCTATTTTTTTTATATTTTTCTATCCCAGTTAATACAAAGACAAAGATACAATTAATACAAACGTAACGAAAAGAAATGCTTATATTATACATTTTTTTTACGTACAGCTCGCATCTTAATTTTTTGTTTTCCTTTTCGATAAAACAGCACCATATATACTGCGATGAGGAGAATAATTATCAACACTGAATCTATTCGCATTGCATATTGCAAGCCGAATGAATCTTTCCATAAGCCATTCAGAAAGTTTCCCACACTCATTCCCACACCCAAAAAAGTATACATAAGCGTCTGCCCCGTAGAGTTTTGAGACTGTGGTACAATATAATTTGTATACTCAATAACCGACACAATAAATAAGCCCAATGTAATTCCATGCAATGCACCAATACTTATTGCCACCCATGGGTCGGTTGTAAAGCCATACAACATTAACCGAACGGAAGCAACTACCATGGTAGCAAACAAAACACGGCGAATACCGAATTTATTGATAATATGAGTACTAAAAAACATAAAAGGCAATTCACATAATGCTTGCACCGCAAAAGCATATCCGATTTGCGTATTTGAAGCTCCAATTTCTTTATAGTATAAATTAATAAAATTCAGGGTTGGTGAATTCAGAATATAAAACAACATAATTATAAGAAAGAAATAAAAAAGCTGTTTATTTCCGAACAATAGATTCTTTAATGTTTTAAACGATGGAGCTTGTGTGCTGCGAATTTCGCGTTTTTTATTCACATAAAAAAAGGTTACCAACCAAGTGCACAATAAAAAGAAAGAAGCCACCACAAAAATTATTGATAAAGACGTCGATTCTATTAAATATCCGGTAAGTAGCGAAGAGAAAGCCCAACCGACCGAAGCCCACAAACGCATCTGTCCGTATGACGAGTTTATATATTTTTCTTTCGACTTATTAATTGCAAAAGCATCAATGAGTGCTCCAACAGGATTATGCAAAGCACTAAACAAAATCATAAACAGAAAATAATACCAAAACGAACCATTCAGCATAAATCCGTAAAGCAAAACAACAGATATTCCAATTAACATAAGAAATACCTTTCGCTTTCCATACCGATCCGAAACCATACCCCACAGAGGGAGAAATATAATATTATTAATTTGCTGAACCGCAGCAATGAGACCAATTTGCGTACCGGTTAAGGCACGATCGTCTTCGAGAAACACATAAAAATAAGAAGACCATGCAGCAATAGCCGAATACAAAAAAAAGTACAATAATTTTATAACCCACACAGAATTTCGTACATATTGCCGAAGTGTAAACATATAATTATTTATTTAGGATATTTTTCGCAAAAGTACAGTAAAAGAAATTATTTTACCCGAATAATTCATAATTATTCTGAAGACAATATAAGAAGGCAAGAGGCAAGAGGCAAAAGGCAAATACTATAAGATATATATAGTTTTTTTCATGTGAAGAAGAATTACGAATAAAAAAAATGACTGTAGTGCTTCATGAATTGTCTTTGCAAAAAAGTCTTAATTTTAAAAGTCTCTGTATAGAAAACTTCAAAGACAATGCTTTCGAAGGCATATTAATGTAATTAGAAACTTTCGGGCAGAGACTTTTTAACAATTATTCATTTAAACATAAAAAATAACTGTGAGATTTGAAGTTTATTCCTCCATTCCACACCTTTTTCACTTTTCTTCTCGCATTTCTAAAATATTTCTGATATTTGTAATTCATAAAAATAACAATGAAAATATATGTAACCTTAATACTGTATGCTCTGTTTTTTTGTTCATCTTGTAATTATAAAGAACAAAAACACCCGGGTTATACGTACGACGAAAACGGGTATTATTACCAACTCCTCTCCTTTCACGAACAAGGGCGAAAAGTGCAAGCATTTAATTATGTGCAAGCAGATATTTATTTTTTTAATCAGTCCGAAGACTCCATTATTGCTTCAGAACAATTTGAAATACAAATTAAACCACGCCATTCTGCCTGTTTGCCCGATATGTTATTGCATGCTCAAAAAGGAGACAGCATTTCATTTATAAGCCCGAATTCAACATGTATACGAAATGTTCTCATTCCCGAATTTTCTGAAATACTTTCAAGAGAAAAGAATTTACAATTCACCATAACCGTCAATTCCGTATTAAGTGAACAAGAATATCGAACCAAACAAGAACAATACCGCCAGTGGCTCGAAAATAAACAAGAATTTGAGCACAACACTATTAAAGACTATATTGCAAACCATCGCTATTCATTTACAGACACAAACGGTATATTCAAACACACTATCCATCATGGATTTGGCAAACAACCACAGGAAAATGACCTTATAACAATCAGTTATCAGGGAAGTTTGTTGGGAGGTGAAATTATAAATCACTTTACCATGATGGAATATGTATATGGCAGCGAATGGCAGGTTGTTGAAGGAATAGATCGTGCTTTGCACACAATGCGAGAAGGAGAACGGGCGTTGATAATTGTTCCCAGCAAATACGCCTGGGGAGCAAACGGATCAACCAATGACCTCATAAAACCATTCACTACTATAGTCTTTGATTTAGAATTAGTATCTATTGAAAAAGAAGAAGATATGCAAAAGAATACAATTTATTAAAAACTATTTTATAAGTTTGCAGTCTTAAAAAAACAGAAACAAACGAGTAAAAGACATATGTACCAGATGAAATTACAATCAGCTGACATCAACGGAATACGAGAAATAATAGAAAAACATCAGGTTTTTGCAATAACCACACACACAAATCCCGATGGAGATGCGGTTGGTTCGACAGTTGCATTAGCAAGTGTTTTGCAACAATTAAACAAAGATGTTCAAGTCATTATGCCCAACGACTGTCCGGTTTTTCTGAAATGGATGCACGGATATGAGAATATTTTATTATTTGATAAACACAACAGACAAGCAAAAGAATTTTTGAACAAAGCTGATGTTATTTTTTGTCTCGACTACAACAACCCCAGTCGTTTAGAAACTATGGGTGACATTATTATTAAAAACAATAACTGGTTTTTCACATGCCATGGATTCCTGAATTGCAAGGCCTTTGTTACTGTTCAAAGATGTGCCAATTATTACTGAACTGTTATTTATACATTCAACCATGGAGTCTCCTGATTGATTACCCCAAAAATGGATGTTTTTTTCTATGTTTTCTTTTTTTGCAATTTCTTCCAATTTATAAGATTTTTCTGCACTTAAAAAAGTTAAAGAAACATTTTGGTTATCTATTTTTTCCGAAAACCTTTTGAATATTTGTATGGCAATT
>CAZLCY010000067.1:0-12300 GCA_964558075.1 uncultured Bacteroidales bacterium | reverse complement strand
GACGGTTAGTGTGTATGTTCCCTGAGTACTTACCATGGAAAAATCTGCTATTTGCACCGATTCTCCAGAGGAAATCCATGTTTGTGCAATGTCGAGTTTTCCGCGGTATATAATTTCCCCGTCTTTATTTTTAAGATAAAAATCGGAAGCGTCTGCATTAACTACCGCTGCAGTTTTTTGAGAAACAGGTAAAAAACCAATTTGATTGAGTCTGATGTGTTCTGTCTCTTTTTGTGCAACGGAACATCCGTATAATCCGGTTAAAATGCTAATTATGAGAGATATAATTTTTATCATGACAGGTTGGTTTTAGATAAAAAAATACCTGTTGATGCAAAAAATCAACAGGTATTACAAATACAGTTTATTGTGTAATTATGAAAATAAAAGATTCAAGATTATTCTCTTCGTCAATAATTTCACAAATATATGTTCCCGCTTCGTGTGTGATTGGAACCGACGGTGATTTTGAGTTTATTTCGTGAGAACTTACAAAGTTGCCAGTGATTGTATATAGAGCAACAGTGTATTGAGTGTTTGTTTGTAAACCGAAAATCCCAAGACTATTGTTCGTTACCGGATTTTCAATATGTATTTCAGGAGAATTTGATACATAATGCAAATTATTAGGGATAATTGTTGGATTATGTTCCGGAGCAATATTTTCGCTTGTTATAAATGCAAAATCCATATAGTTGAGGTTGAATCCGCCAAATAGAGAAAAGAGTGTAATTTCATATATTCCCTCTTCGAAATAGGCAGTATCGGTAATTGTTACCCAATTTTGCCATCCACCGGTAGGTGATGGGTGAATTAAAGAGTATACAGAATCTTCAATAAGCATATGTAATTCACCAGTACTGCTTTGAGCTGCTGTTCTATACCCAATAGTGTATGAGCCGGCGTGCGTTATGTCAAGTGTATATGTCATTGAATCCCCATTGTCAATATAACCCACATTGATACCTTCACCCTCATCATCTTCGCAAGTTTCTGTTTGTATACCATCCATTGAAATATAATCTTCGGCTTCAATTCTGAATTCTTTCATGCGACCAATTTGATGAAGGGATATGGTTTGTATCGTATCTTCACCTATTAACACATAAAAATTTCCGGGTCGAATTGTATCACCTTCGTTTTCTTCGGTAACAGTCAAATTAATAAAAGCACTTCCAATAACAGTATCTTCAGAGAATTCATACCATGTATCGTCTGTTTTTAGATGCCATTCTGTATTCGAAAATACAGAGAAGGTAGAGCTTGTTTGTATTCGAGCCAATTCTATTGAAGTAACCGACGGAATAGCAAAATTATCCGGAAGAGATTTTAACCAATTAGAATATTCTAGTGGAATAGCGTGTGCAAGATATGTCATGGGAGCTTGCCAGTTTATTGCAACTTCGTTTGTGGTGTAACTGCAGGTTTCGTCTTTGTATGCTTTTGCGGCATAACGGGAATATGTTGTGCTACATTCACTTCCGGCATTTCCGTTAGGCCCGCCCGCTAAAAATCCGGGAACTGATCCCGGAAGAGCATCAGCTTCTGATACACGATGGTGAACATTACGAGAAGCTTTGGTACCAAATTCTGTAATAAAACAATATTCGGTTGCATTTCTGCCTAAAATATAGTCGTAGCAGGAAAGTGCAGCGTTAAGAAAAGATTGTTCCTGAGAAATACGAAATGCATGAAGAAGCATAATCGATTCGTTTGCAACAGTACTGTTACTTCCCCATGCAAAATTTGATGTTGTTATGCGATATGGGTGCGATAGTTGAGCATCTCGTAAGTCAGCTGCTTTAGATAGAATAATGTCTTTTACTCGAGTGGTATCTACAGCGAAACCAATTGAGTCTCGATGTGTGTAGAGAGAGAAAAGACAGAGCGTTGCGAGAGAACGCCAGTTGGGAGTGTTAAATTGAGTATATAAGTTAATGTCTGAAGCATACACCGAATCTTTTCCGGTAGAAATAAGAAGTTCGCTCGCTGCCCATATTTTCTCATCGCTAAAAGAATTGTCACCATAGCCACCTGTTGAAACAGCAGGATACCCATCTTCTGCATCCGGATTTAAATAGGCAACGTTAGGATTGTCTTCTGCCCATTCCCAAGCATATTCCGCAGCACGTAGACACGAATCTGCAAAAACAGAATCTATATCAGCATACACCCGACCGGCCATAGCCATAACCGCTGCAAAATCTAAAGATGCAGCCGTTCCTTTTGCCACAACATACCGTGTTGCATTGTCTTCATCCGGCATTATCATTCCCGAAAATCGAGCAGAGGTTGTTTTATTGTACACACCACCATCGGCAGGGTCTTGCATTGTGAACATCCAGTCGAGATTCCATCTTATTTCATCTAATAAATCTGCAATATCATTTCCACTTTCAGGGATATTCCATGTGAGCGTGTCATAGTATTCAGAATAGCTTTCATATGCCTGTAAAAGAGTTCCCACGGTGATTCCCGAGTTTACAATATATTTATTATAATCTCCCGCATCATACCAGCCTTTTGGTGCAGATAGAGTGTCGCCGGCAACACGTGTAGGTCCTGCTGCCGAAGGGAGAATTATTACTGTGGTGTCGGGATGTCCGGCATTTCGAGCATAAACCCCGGCATGTTCCGGTAGTAGTTCCGTAGATGCACGGTTAAAATAAAATGCTTTCACAATTGCATTGTTTATTTCTGAAAAAACAGTGTCGCTTATTGTAAAGCGGACAGATTCACCATATCCGTCAATACGAATTTTGTATGTTCCCGGCGTGGCGAATATACTAAAATCTGCAATTTGCACCGATTCTCCGGAAGCACTCCATAGAGCAGCAGAAGAGAGTGTGTTTGTGAATACCACATTGTCGAGCGTGTCAATAACTTCGAAAGAAGTAGCATTAATATCAACTACTGCTGCCAGTTTTTCTGCATAGGGTAAAAAACCAATTTGGTTTAACCTGATGTGACTTGTTGATTCCTGAGAATATGTTGCCAAAGAAACGGCAATCATACAGACGAGTAAAATTTTTTTCATAAGTCTTAAGTTTAAATATTTATTTAGGATATACAAAAATAAAAAAAAAATTAATATTTAAAAATATTGTTGACAAAAGTCGATAAACATATTACATTTGTATTTCCAATTTGGGGCTGAATGGATTTGACGAGAAGTTGATTGGAAATGTAAGCATGTCGGGCGATCAGGATTTGACCCGTACAAACACATCCTGAACCAATAATTGGCGAAAATAATTACGCTCTTGCTGCCTAATCGAATCATAGTAGATTAAGCTTAGTTCCGAATAAGATTCGGAAGCAGGACATCTCGCAAATGGCACGTCTTTAGTCGTTTGAGTTCGAGGTGCAGAAAATAAAGACTCGTGTGTGTTGCGTTTGGAAACATGCATTAAATTATACCAAACTAAGGGAAAAATAGGGTGCCTGTTCTCGGTTTTTCTTCGACAATTAATAACATGGCTAAACATGTAGAAAGCATTTTCAATGCTTGTTCGGACCAGGGTTCGAAACCCTGCAGCTCCACTCTAAAAAACGAGTGTTTTTTTTACAGCAGCTCTTGAGCTTCGGTAAAAAAAAATACTTTTTTTAGACTTTTTAACAAGTTGAACGAAAAGACACTCTGTTTATTTACTGTGATGTGCTTACAATAATTTTTATACCGATGTGTGTCGTCGCAGGCATAAATTTTTCGCATGAACAGGTGTGAATTTATCAATAAATAGATAAGGGAGTTTGCTAGTGAAAATGGGGGATAATAAATATTCTAGGAAGATTAAAAAAGAATATAATTATTCTATGGAAAGCCAAAAAAAATACTCATACATGTTTTATTGTTAAGTTGCCGCTCGTGCATGTATACTAAAACAATAAAAATCACACTTCCCATATAGTTTCGACAATAGTTCCGCCAATCGTAAAAGCTTCCATATTTAATGGAATAAGCGAGTGTGCTCGTTCGGGTAATGATTTATATAAACCTTGCTCAACAAACTGTTTATCAACAATCGGTAATTTTTGTAAAAGACCACCGAGTATCATAATGTTAAAAACTTTAGTGTTGCCAATTTCCGCAGACTTTGCAGTTGCGGGAATGTGATAAATACTAATATCTTTTCGGGTCGGAAGATTGCGTATACCGTTACTGTCATAAAACAATTTACCACCCGGACGAACTGCTTGTTCAAATTTGTCCATCGATTGTTGATTAAGAATAACAACCGTATCGAATGTTTGTAAAACAGGTGAGTTTATTCTGTTTTCACCAATAATGACGGTAACATTTGCGGTTCCACCTCTCATTTCGGGTCCGTATGATGGCATCCAGCACACCTCTTTGCCCTGCATCATTCCGGAGTATGCAAGTATTTTACCCATTAATAAAACACCTTGTCCTCCAAATCCGGCAATTAATATTTCTTCATTCATACGTTTATTTTATTGTTTTTAACAGTCATATCCACCTATTTGGAGGATATAGAATATTGATAAATAATAATTGTTTGTCCCGTTGTTAGGGGCAAATTGTATTAATAATCCTTATTGAGGATGTTGTATGTGTATTTTGTTTTCATTTAAATCATTATTCTTCTTTCGGAACTTTTATATCACCTAATGTATAGGCTTTAAACATATTTTCTTCCATCCATTTGTTAGAATCTACCGGTCGCATTTTCCAACCGGAATTGCAATTGCTAACAATTTCAACAAAACTTAAGCCTTTATTGAGTTTTTGATTGGTAAAAGCTTTTGTAATTGCACGTTTACATTTTCGTACATTTGCCGGAGTATGTACAGATTGTCTTGTAACATAGTATGTTCCGGGAAGTTGTGCTATCATTTCGGTAATAGAAAGAGGGTGACCCATTGTGTCTAAATCTCGACCATATGGTGAGGTTGACGATTTCATGCCATCAAGCGTAGTTGGTGCCATCTGACCACCGGTCATTCCATAAATACCATTGTTAATAAAAAATATAGCAATATTTTCACCTCTGTTGCAGGTGTGGATTGTTTCTCCTGTTCCAATGGCAGCTAAATCACCGTCGCCTTGGTATGAGAATACATATTTTTCGGGCATTACCCGTTTTATGCCCGTTGCCACGGCTGTTGCTCGTCCGTGAGCGGCTTGTTGCATATCAATGTTCATAAAATCGTATGCGATAACGGTGCATCCTACCGGAGCAATACCAATGGTGTCTTGGGTAATTCCCAGTTCTTCGACAACCTCCATAATCAATCGGTGAACCACACCATGTCCACATCCGCCACAATATGAAAACGGCGTGTCGGTTAAATTGGACGTTTTCGAGAAGGTTTTTTCGGCACCTTGTGCCAAAAGTTCTTTTTTATATGTTTCGAGATCTTTCATAATGTTAGAAAAAAAGAGTTTTGAAGTGTTCGTATATTTCGTCAGGCGATGCAACGACACCACCCATTCGTCCGTAATGTTTTATGGGCACATGTGTTTGTGCTGCTGCTAATTGAACATCTTCTACCATTTGTCCTGCACTCATTTCAACACATAATATTCCTTGTAGTTGTGTGGTAAGTTCTTTAATTCGTTTTGAAGGAAAAGGCCATAATGTTATTGGTCGTAACATTCCTAATTTCACACCGTCTTTTCGAGCCAACTCAACAACTTTTTGAGAAATACGGGCACTTACTCCATATGCGACTATCAAATATTCAGCATCTTTTGTGTCGGTTTCTTCGAAACGAACTTCGGTTTCTTTAATGTGTGAATATTTTGTTTGTAATGTTATGTTTTTTTGTTCTTGTACTTCTGCTTGTAAATATAATGAAGTTATATAATGCCGTTCTCTGGAACTGTCTTTTCCGGTGGTTGCCCAATCGTACTCAATATGTTTACGTTGTTTTTCTTCGCTCAGAACAACTTTCTCCATCATTTGCCCAATAGCACCGTCTGTGAGTAACATGACGGGCATGCGGTATGTAAAGGCAAGGTCAAACCCCAGGGCTACAAAATCATATTGTTCCTGTACGGTTGAAGGTGCAAGTACAATGGTACTATAGTCTCCATGACCACCACCTTTGACTGCCTGGAAATAGTCTGCTTGGCTAGGTTGAATTGTTCCTAATCCGGGACCGCCGCGCATTACATTTACAAATAAACACGGAAGTTCGGCTCCTGCCATATACGACAGACCTTCTTGTTTAAGGCTTATTCCCGGGCTTGATGATGAGGTCATTGCCATTTTTCCACATCCGGCCGCTCCATACACCATATTTATTGCAGCAATTTCACTTTCTGCTTGTAAAACAACCATTCCCGTCCGCTTATGGTAGGGGTCTTCTTGTGATAAATATTCAATAATTTCTGATTGGGGGGTAATAGGATATCCGAAGTATGCATCAACGCCATGTCGTATAGCAGCTTCTGCAATGGCTTCGTTTCCTTTCATTAATCGTATACTTGAGTCCATTGGATTTACTGTTTTAGTTTATATACTGTAATAACTACGTCCGGACATACCATTGCACAGCTTTCGCACCCGGTACATTTATCATAATTTTTCATATAACTAAAATGATATCCTTTATTGTTTACTTGGGGAGACATTTCGAGCACATGAAACGGACATGCATTCACACATAGTTCACACCCTTTACATTTATCAACGTCAAATTCTACAAATCCTTTTGAGCGTGCCATAATTATTAATTTTAGTCCAAAAAAAAAGTATATGCTTTTCTTACTTGCCATACAAAATTATACATTTTTGCGAAGTAAAAAAAAGTTATACGTTTTTTTGTTTTAGTAGGTAATTATAATTTATGCTTACATTTCTTTTATGAAAAGTGTGGAAGGGGCTGATAAAATACTAATATGAAGATAGTTTATGTGATTTTTTTACTTGTAAAATGGGAGGTACATTTGAAAAAGAGCGTGTATGATTTTTTATTTAAGTGGAAGCAGCGAAAAGTGGTTCGAGGTTTTTGAAATAAATTAGGATATGTGGAAAATTTCGCAAAATATGTATGATTTAAAATAAGTAGAGAGGCAATTATTTGCCTCTCTACTTATTTAAATGTAAGATTGTTGTTGTTTTATTATTGTGATAATTCTTTACACGCCGCAACAATGTTTTCAACCATTTTTCTGATTGATTGTTTCGGGACTGCCGAAAATGCTAAGCGAATAACATCGCCGAAAACGATTACTCCGGTAGAATATTTTTCAAGCAGTAATTGACGAATTTCTTCACCTTGGAGACCGCTATGCAATTTTATACACATAAAATATCCTGAATTGTAGGGGAGTGGAGTAAAGTATTTATTGTCTCCGTATTCGTTGAGTACCTGCTCCAATTCGGTGAAACGTGATTCGAGAATTGAATATTTATCTTGTTTGTATGAGTTATATTCTTTCGATTGATAAATTGTATATAATAACGATTGAGATAAATTACTTATGTTTGATATATTACCACGAACAGCACCTGCTGTTTTTGCTTCGAGAGTTTCATACAGTTTTGGCGAACCATTTTTTATACCATATGTCATAAAACCAACACGGAATCCCCACACGTAGTCTTCTTTTGTAGGGCCATCAATTTTAACTGCTAATACTCGTTCGTGCAGATTAGCTAATTGGGTGAAAATTGATTCGGTGTAAATACCTTTTTTATATACAAGACCAAAATAGGCATCGTCAATTAATACTGTTACAGTGTTGCCTGCTTCTGCTTCTGCTAAAATTACTTTTTTTATGGCATCAATTTCTTCCGGACTTGGTGTATATCCTGTCGGATTGTTTGGGAAATTGAGTAAAATAATTTTTTTTGTTCCTTTTGCATTTTGTAATGCTTTTGTGAAGCCATGTATATTAAATTGATGGTAAGTAAAAAGAGGAAAAGTTTTTATGGTGGCATTATAAGTATTGTCAAAAATTAAATCGTAATTTTCCCAATACAAATCAGGCATTATTATTTCATCATGTTCATCTGCAAACATATATCCTGCCATGCTTATTGCATGAGTTAATCCGTTTGTTGCAATTGGTAAACTGATAGGGTGAGAGCCTAATGACGGGTTTTTTTCGTATATAAATTCTTTCCATTTTGTACGAAGTTCCGGTTTTCCGTAACTTGGTGCATATGGGTAAATGTCGTCTATACTCATGTTTGTTAATGAATCAAATCCTTCAAGATGCATGGGTTTTCCATTGTCTGCCATGGCTTGACCAATTGTTGCGTTTATTTCTTTTCCCTTAGCTTGAGCAGATTGAGATAAAATTCCTAATTTAGGAAAATAAATATTTTTTCCTCGTTCGGAAAGCATATTCAAAACCATCTGATTTTCTTTGCTAATAATTTCGTTTAATTGAGTTGCTTGAGGATCTGTCATTTTTTTAAGTTTTAATATTGTGTTATTATTTATAGTTCAAATATATTTTGAATGTTTGCATTTTCAATGAAAAATGTAATTAGTTAGAGCATTTTTTTTTATGATGTTGCTAATGTTTTAATTTGTAGTATAAGTAATTTATTGTTTTATATATATGGATTTTCTTGTAACTTAGTAGTCTTTTTTATTTGAGCTTAATTTGCCTTTCAATAGGCTTGAGGAACTTGAAAATATATTTAGATTACCGATGATACATTGTTGTAATGAGAAGATTCTAATAAGGTTGATTCGTGAGAATATATTGATGTTTGTTTGATACATTCAAAATGGTTGTTATTTATGAATAGCCTCACTATAATCGACAGTTTTTTGTTGAAAAAGGGGGGGCTTTTGCTTTGGTTTATCTTTTGTAAGTTCTTTGAGTAAGCCGCCAAAAATCATGTTATGAAAAGGTAATATGCTCAGCCAATAGAATCTGCCAAAAACACCTTTTGGACGGAATGTTGCTGTTTGGATTATATGATTGTCCTGAACACGAAACTCTAACCATGCTTCGCCCGGTAGTTTCATTTCTGCCAAAAGTAATAATCGTCCTTCTTCTTTATTTGCATAAAGTACTCGCCAAAAATCGAGTGTGTCGCCACTCTGAAGAGTATTCTCGTTTGTTCGCCCTCGTTGTAATCCAACACCGCCAATAAGTTTATCAAAATGACCTCGAAAAACCCATAACCATTGAGCGAAGTACCAGCCGGTTTTTCCGCCAATTCGCCAAATTTTATCGAGGCAAACAGGAATGTTTTCGCAGTAACGTTTGCGGATATCCTTATAGCAGCCATATTCGGGAATCTGTATATATTCAGATATTTTATTCTGTAATGTGCCGCTTATTGTTGAATCTTTCCAACTGGAGACAATTTCGTTATGTTCAATAATTTTAAATGCTCTTTGTATAGATTCTTCGTAGCTTATCGGTTGTATATCAAGTATCTTGTTTATTTCATCATTCTGTGCAATAACCTCAATTTTCATACTGTCAACCAATGAAGATGCAAGAGTATATGATATTGAGGTGACAAAATAGAGCCAGTACGAAGATAGTCTTGGTGTCATTACCGGAATAGTGAGGATGTATCGTTGTAAACCGCGAACAGATGCGTATTTCCGCAACATTTCTTTATAGCTCAAGATATCGCTGCCGGCAATATCATAATTCTTATTGAAGGTGCGAGTATTGTTTAGTACGCCGGTAAGTATGGTTATAACATCTGAAATTCCAATAGGCTGACATTTTGTTTTGAGCCATTGCGGTGCAATCATAATCGGAAGTTTTTCAACCAGATCTCGAATAATTTCAAACGAAGCACTGCCTGACCCAATTATTATGCCTGCCCGAAGCGTTGTGAGAGCATAGGTTCCGTAACCTAATTCTATTTCAACGTTTTTTCGTGAATTGAGATGTTTTGAGAGGTTTTCGGAGTTGACAATACCACTAAGGTAAATTACTTGTTTTGCCTGAGTGTTTTCGAGTGCTTCTCTGAAATTTACCGCAGATAGTTTTTCTAAGTATTCGTAGTTCTTGGTAGAAGACATAGAATGAACCAGATAAAATGCACATTCAATATCAGAAGGTATATTCTGTAAAGAATCTTTGTCGGTTAAATCATTTTCAATAATTTCAATTTTATCTGCCAACGATTGTTTTGGGTGAAACTTGTTTGCGTCACGCACACAGCAAACAACTGTATGACCTTTATTAACCAAAACAGGTAATAATCTTTTTCCGATATATCCGGTAGCTCCGGTTAATAATACTTTCATTTCTTTGTTGTGAAGATTTTTTATTGAAATCTTTTGTTCTCTTTGTATTGAGAAATAAAGGTACGTGATTTTTTGTAACATACAAACACGGATGTTTTTTTGTGTGATTTATTTTTTACGAGTAAGATAGGGGGGGCATTAAAAGGCACGTAAATATTAGAAAGTATAATAATGTGCAAAGTATAGAATTTTCCAATGTCTCCCATATTTAAAGGTGGGAGAATTTACTACTTTTTTTAGAGATGCTGTAAGTAATGCTTGTGCAATGAATCATGATATGTATGATTAGAACATAAGTTTGCCTTTTTTAGTTTCAATCATTTTTGTATATTTGAAACAATAAAATAACAATAAATTCAGAGATATGGAATCTTTTTTTTCTTTAATACAATCACGAAGGAGTGCTCGAAAATTTAAGGCTGATAAGCTTTCTTCTGAAATACAAAAACAATTATTGCAAGCAGCCTTGTTGTCTCCCGCTTCGAAACGGAGTAATCCATGGGAATTTATTGCAATAGATGATTCAGAAATGCTTCGTAAATTGTCGGAGTCGAAACCGCACGGTGCTGCTTTTTTAGCAAAAGCACCTTTTGCTATTGTTGTTGTTGCCGATCCGGAAAAAAGTGATGTATGGGTTGAAGATACATCAATTGCTTCTTTGTATATTCAGTTAGCAGCGGAAGATTTGGGCTTGGGAAGTTGTTGGATACAAATTCATAAACGAGAGCATGAATCGGGAATTATGGCTTCGGAGTATATTAAAAATATGCTGAATATTCCTTCTCAGTATGAGGTTGAATCTATAATTGCAATTGGTCACAAAGAAGTTGAGCGTAAGGGAGCTGAACTTTCTGATTTATTGTATGAAAGACTCCATAAGGGAGAGTTCGGAAAACCCTATACTATATAAAACTTATTAAAATCGTATGATATGAAAAAGTATGTTTTTTATTTCTTGAGTATCTTTTTTCTCTATGCTTGTCAGGAGGATACAGAGCACAGTCTTCGAATAGAAAATGAAACAAGTCATGAAATTTTTGTTCGTTTAGATGATTCTATAGAATATACTATTGATGCACAGGGACGTACCGATTATCGTCCGATCGAAGAGGGGTATCATAAAATTAGTGGTGATTATGGTGCTGGTTTTACCATTGGTGGTAATGGCGTGCACAAATGGTCTGTTGTTGTTCAACGAGATACCGTTATTCTTGTACAAAAATTATAAAAAAAACTGCGGTAATTTACCGGAGTTTTTTTGTTTATTCTACTTCAATAATGTAATTGTTCTTTTTTCCGCGCTGAATAAGAATATAGGTATTATTGAGTAAATATGAATCATCAATAGCTATTTCGAATGATTCAATTTTTGATTTATTTATACTGACGCCTCCTCCTTGAATCATTTTACGAGCTTCGCCCTTACTACTAAAAATACTCGTTTCTAATGCAAGAAGATCAAGAACAGGGATTCCTTCAGCAAGATTATGTCGTGATATTGAAAAACGCGGAACACCGTCGAACACCGCCAAAAATGTTTGTTTTGGTAAAGATGCTAATGATTCGGTTGTACCTTTACCAAAAAGAATTTGCGTAGCTTCTTGTGCTAAATTATATTCATCTTCGCCGTGAACCATGCACGTGATTTCTTGTGCAAGACGCTTTTGGAGTAGCCGAAGATGTGGAGCTTCAGCGTGTTTTGTGACAAGAGAATTAATTTCTTCTTGTCCGAGCATGGTGAAAATCTTAATATATTTTGCCGCATCTTCGTCAGATACATTTACCCAAAATTGATAAAAAGTATATGGTGAAGTTCTTTCGGGGTCTAGCCAGACATTACCGGATTCGGTTTTTCCGAATTTACCGCCATCTGCTTTTGTAATAAGCGGACAGGTGAGAGCAAAGGCTTCTCCGGATTCTTTTCGTCGTACTAATTCGGTTCCTGTTGTTATATTACCCCATTGGTCGGAACCGCCCATTTGTAATTTGCAATTGTGATTTTTATAGAGATATAAAAAATCATATCCTTGAACTAACTGATAGGTAAACTCAGTAAAAGAAAGACCTTGTTTGGTGTTTTCGCCAAGTCGTTTT
>CAZLCY010000066.1:0-12472 GCA_964558075.1 uncultured Bacteroidales bacterium | reverse complement strand
AACAAAAATAAATATTTCTTTGCTTTATAGTAATGATATTCTTACTTTTACGTACAAAGATAATGGTATTGGGTTCAATGTTAATGAAAAAACGCAACAAAACGCTTCCGGTATGGGATTATACAATATCATTAACAGAATAAACTCATTAGAAGCAAAATACACAATAAATTCCACTATTAATAACGGGTTTTTATTTATTTTAGAAACAAACATTGCAGAACAAAACATTAAAGCTCATGGAAAAAATTAAAGTTTTTATTGCCGACGATCATCAACTTTTTAGAGATGGTATCAAATACATTCTCTCTGAATCAGAAAAATTCACAACTATTGGTGAAGCATCAAATGGCAAAGAACTACTCGAAAAATTGGAACGAACAGAGGTCGACATTATTCTTCTTGACATCAATATGCCTGTAATGAACGGAGTTGAAGCTGCTAAAGAAATTTTAGCAAAAAATCCGAACCAAGCAATTCTTGTACTATCGATGTACGATAGTGAAGAATATTACAATGCATTTATTGATTTAGGAGTAAAAGGGTTTTTATTGAAAGACTCCTCTAATCATGAACTAATGTCCGCTATGAATAAAATTCTTAAGGGCGACTCATATTTTTCGCAGGAATTGTTAATGAAAATTATCAAAAACAAAGATGAAGCAAAAGATCTTCATCTTACCCCGCGAGAATTAGATGTTTTAGAACTCATTTGTAAAGGATTTTCAAATTTTGAAATATCAGAAAAACTTTTTATCAGTCAACGAACCGTAGAGCGACATAGAGCGAACTTACTTGATAAAACCGAATCATCCAATTCAATAAAATTAGTTCTATTTGCAATAAAAAATAATATTGTTCGTTTAGATTAATAAGGTTATTTTATTATTAATTATAAATTAAAAAATTGGTCATAAATACCCATGCATTTTTAGTATTAAAAATATGACACAGCGAAATTTATATAGTATATTTGTTTTATAAATAATTCATATTGTTGAGAGCAACAATATATTTTAAATTGACATATTATCATTTTTATGATATTACAATACACAGGCGACCTGGTCTTCTCTTTTTTTCATGGTGTTGCGGCTTTTTCATGATTGGTTATGTGGTGTTTGAGGTTTAAGGTAAGGTAGGTTGTTTTAGTTTCTTCTTCTCAGGTTGCCTGTAACCTACTTCCTTACCTCTTTTTTTTACATATATCAATTATATTTTTATCTTTGCAACATTATAATTTTCAATTACAGATTTTATATGAAAAAAGAAACCAATTTTTGGTCTAAGAGATTGTTTATTCATCTTGGACTTATGTGTATAATAAGTATATTACTTTTTTTTCTGCTCAAATCAGGTTTATCAAACTTTACCCTTCACGGTGAAAAAATTGTCGTTCCCGATTTTGTTGGTATTTCACTGGAAGAAGCTCAAGTAATTTCCGCCGAACATTCATTAAAACTCGAAATTCACGATACGATTTTTTCGGATTTTGTTGATCCCGGCGATATTGCCGGTCATATTCCTCATGCCGGTAAAGAAGTTAAAGAAAACCGAACAATTTATCTTTCCATAAATGCAACGGGTCCGATTATGGTGCCAATGCCCAAAGCATTTGATGTATCGCTTCGGCAAGCCAAATACATTCTCGAACGAAACGGTCTTCAAGTCGGAAGAATCGATTATAAGCCCGATATTGCTGACAACTACGTATTTGAACAAAAATTCGAAAACACACAAATAGAACCCGGAAAACAAATTCCGAAAGGCTCTAAAATATCATTGGTTGTCGGAAAAAACTCCGACACAAAAATTTTTGTTCCGAGTCTTATCGGACATTCCTATAGCGATGCAATTTCTATTCTTGACAGTTTAATGATAAATTATAATGCCGTTTTTTCACCCGCAGAGTACAGTTCCGCCGAAGATTCAGCACAAGCAATTGTTTGGAAGCAACGACCTTTTAGTGGAGAAGATGAAGTTATGTCATTGAGTGAACCGCTGGATTTTTGGGTGCAACCCAAAAGTATTGCAGTGGAACAAGAATAAATGTTGATGCTGTACGTTACAATCGTAAAATTATCATTAAATATATGAAGCAATTTTTAAGATGCATTATTATTTTTCTCTTTCTTTCTACATGTGGCTATAGTCAAGAATCTATTATCTATATACAAACTCCACACAATCAATTAAAATCAGAAGAGACTAAAGCTCAAAGAGAATCATTAAATTCACTCCCTTTTTTCGATGACTTTGCATACCCATACACATATCCTAATTCAAATAATTGGATTGATACCGATGCATATATAAATACAGCTTTCGGTAAAAATGCCCCTACTATAGGAATTGCAACTTTAGATGCACTTCAATCCGACGGCACACTTTATGAAAACGCTTCAAATTCGCAATTTATAGCCGATTACCTAAGCTCACAACCTCTCAATCTAGAATCTTATCAGATTATGTATCGTTCAGACCAACTATATAACTCTGAATTTGAGCTTTTAGAAAATGATTATTACCTATATACAAACAACTCTTTCAAACCCGTAACAGATGTTAGTGCGTTTTATGCCGGAGACACCCTCTATACCTTTAATGGCTCATCATATGTTCCGTTTATAGATTCACTCTATCACAAAAAAGACAATGACTATATATATATACAAGGCTCGTATGACTTTTTACCCGAATTTCTCGAATATTCAATTGACGATAACATAGCTTTATCTTTTCAATATCAGGCAGGAGGATACGGAAATAAACCTAATGAACGAGACAGTTTAGTTGTTGAATTCTATATTCCGACACAAAGAGAGGGTGTTTTCATCAATGAAATTACAACACAGGCGATTGAATTATATAATGCGAGTGATAGCATCATACATTTCGACACACTTTATATTATTCCCAATCATCTTGATTCAATTCTTATGAATGATTTATTGGAAAATTACCTCATTACAGATATTTCCATTTCACCATACTCACACCAAAAAATTTCAGCCCAAAACTTCTCCATAGAAACCATTTCGCACGCATATTTTTATCTGCTTCAAGCCGACTCGACCGTTATCGACAGTGTTACGCACAATCAAGAAATCACAAACAACCTCCTGTCAGCTCGTATTCCCGACGGAGCAGAAACATGGTCTGTTACAACAACCCAAACGCTTGGAACCTGCAATCCGGCATGGCAAAGAATGTGGGCAACAAGCACCGATACGCTCGAAACATTTTCACAGGCATTTATACCTATTCCCGAATCATTTTTACACAAAGGGTTTCGTTTTCGCTTTAAAAATTATGCAAGTTTGAGCACAGATATTAGCCACTCACGAAATCAGGACTTTTGGAATATCGACATGGTATGGTTAGCAGCAAACAGAACAAATCCTAATCAGAATATAAGCGACATAGCTTTCGTAAAACCACTGAAACAGTTATATAGTTCATACTCTTCTGTTCCTCTCTCACATTTTTCTGAAGTATCCCAAAGCGATTTTCGTATGAGCGTAGAAATGGCACTAGAAAATTTCGATTCGGTAAGTCATCAAATTTCGTTTAACTTTTCCGTATTAAAAAAACATACGAATGAAAAACTTACTTTTTCAACAACCCCCTCATGGTTTGTTCAAGGGTACACGTATGGCGAAGAATTAGATATTTTAAGTGCCTTCGATATTTCTTTTTATAATTTTATAGCATCAGATATCGGATTATATGAACGTGGAACATACGAATTTCAACATTATTTTAGTGACAATGTGCATCAACTCGACACAGAACTGCAATGGAATGACACAAACAGAGTACGTTTTATTTTAGATAATTATTATGCTTATGATGACGGTATCCCCGAAGCCGGATATGGTCTTCGTAATGCACCTTTAGGAAGAGTTGCTTATAAATACAGCCCACTCAAAGCTGACACCCTTAAGGCAATTGATATTTACTTTAACCCTACACTTTATGAAAATGCGACATTCACTCTCTGCGTATGGAAAGCAAACGAATTAGGTATGCCGGGCGAATTATTGTATAAAATGCCGGGTGAAAATGTTTCTCACGATAACGGTTTATATAATTTCAAAACATATACTATAAAAAATGAAGGTATTATTGGAGACAATGAAAACGGATTGTATATAGATTCCGTTATTTTTATCGGTTGGCAACAACCATACGATATATTGTTAAATGTAGGTTTAGATTTACAAAGCACAATTGCACGAAAAATATATTACAACACGGGGTACGAATGGTTAGAATCTTCACAAAGTGGTGCCTTATTAATGCGACCGGTATTTGGAGAATTGAACGAGGATCAAACACATTTACCAAAACTTTCAAAAACAGTACCCTCAGCATATTTATATCCGAGCATTGCTTCAAGCCACATTTCCGTGTATGGTATTGAAAGCAACACACCATATATCCTGTATGCAATGAATGGCACAAAGATTTCTGAAGGAACAATTCAGAACCAAAATCTTTCTGTTGCACATTTACAAAGTAGTCTTTATTATTTAAAAATTAAATGCTCCGACGGTAATATTCAGACTCTATCGTTCGTCAAAAAATAAGATATTACTTGATATTATGGATAACATAGAAAAAAAAATTAATCATATTATAGATCTTGCCAAGCATGTTATAAAAGAGCGAGATATTCCATTTATAAAAAAAGCATTTTATTCGCTTCACGAAACACTACCTTCATATACTAACACACAAACAGATACTGCTCATTTAGCAGTCAACGAAATTGGTCTTGCAGGCAAAGCTCTTACAAGCATTTTTTTACTTCCCTTATACAAAAAAAAAATACTCTCGAAAGAACATATTATTTCTAATTATGGAGAAAAAGTTTTTGGAATTGTAAATGGCGTAAGCAGAGTCGAAAAAATAGACACAACAAAATCAAAATTTCATTCGGAGAATTTCATAAAATTAATTCTTACACAAGCTGATGATGTTCGAGTAATTCTTATCTTATTAACAATAAAGCTCTATGCACTTGAAAATATAGAACACCTTTCTTCTCCCGAACAAATTCAATTGTGCGAGGAGCTCTCCTCACTCTACGCTCCTATTTCGCACCGACTTGGACTCTACCAAATAAAAACTGAGATGGAGGAAATGTCGATGAAATACTTACACTACGACATTTACAAAACCATTGCTAAAAAATTAGCAGATAAAAAGCAACAACGAGAAGAGTTTGTGGAAAACTTTATTGAACCAATTAAAAAAAAACTGGAGCAAGAAAATATCTCATTTAAAATATTTGGGCGTCCGAAATCTATTTCATCAATATGGAATAAAATTAAGAAAAAAGACACCGAATTTGAAAATATTTATGATTTATTTGCAATACGTATAATAATTGATACACCGAGGGAACATGAAAAAAGTTTATGTTGGCATGTTTTTTCTATAGTTTCCGACATTTACACGCCCAATCCGAAACGATTGCGCGATTGGATTTCGTCACCCAAACAAAGTGGTTATGAATCTCTTCACACAACCGTTCTGGGTCCCGACAATAAATGGGTGGAGGTGCAAATCAGAACCCAACGTATGGACGATATTGCAGAAAAAGGACATGCAGCTCATTGGAAATACAAAGAAGGTGAACGTGCAACCGGTTCTATCAGCTGGCTTGCAAGCATCAGAAATATATTGGAGAATGCATCAGGAAAGGATCTCGAAGAGGACTCCTTATCTCGCATGGAGCTCTACTCCGATGAAATATTTGTATTTACTCCAAAAGATGATTTATACAGACTTCGCAAAAAAGCAACTGTTCTCGACTTTGCATATGAAATCCATTCCGAACTCGGTAACACTTGTACTGCAGGAAAAGTGAACGGTAAAATTGTTCCTCTGAAACATACTTTAGAAAACGGTGACAAAATTGAGATAATAACATCGAAACAACAAACCCCCAAACAAGACTGGCTTACTTTTGTACAAACATCAAAAGCACAACAACGCATCAAAAAATACCTGTATGACATTCAATACAAAAATGCAGAAGTTGGAAAAGAAATATTAGCTCGTAAATTGCAAAATATAAAAATAAAATTTGGAGACAATACCATTCACAGCATTTGCAAAAAATTCGGGTATAAACATGCAAACGACTTATATATTGCCATCTACGAAAACAAAATCGACTTTACCGAAATCAAACAATTATTCTCTGAACCGGAAAAAGGTGATATAGAAAAAAAACCTGTTTCAATAGATGCACATGAAATAGAAAAAAGATTACAACACACAAATGACATCCGCAACAAAGAAGATAATTTATTAATTATTGAAGACTCTCTTCACAACATTGATTATAAATTTGCCAAATGTTGCAATCCTATAAAAGGCGACGAAATATTTGGTTTTATAAGTGCTGGAGGAGGTATCAAAATTCATAGATTAACATGTCCGAATGCTGCACATATGTTTAACTATTATCCATATCGTATTATTAAAGCAGAATGGACAAATAAACCAAGTTCACATGAATTTAATGTAGGAATACGAATTATTGGAAGCGATGAAATTGCAATTATAAACAGAATAACACAAGTTATTGATCATGATTTTAAAATTCCCATTAGAAAATTCAATATTTCATCACGAGACGGAAATTTTGAAGGACTTCTTTCATTTTATATTTCAAATAACTCCGTATTAGAAAAAATATTAGATAAATTACGTTCTATAAAAGGAGTACACTCAGCAGAACGATTTGACTCTTACGCATAGATTCTTTAAATATATAGTACTTACAAAAAAAGCTTTGCTTTTTGATGTCTCTGCATGAAAAAATTCAAAGATATGAATATCGAAGTATTTGAAATTTTCGAGAAAAAAACATATGTGCCAAAATACTAAATTTTAGCTTTCATATATAAAGTAAAAGCAATAATAGCATACACAATATTTGGTACCCATACAGCAAGTAAAGGATCAAAATTTGCCTTAATAGTAAAAGTTGTTGAAATTTGCATAAATAAAATATAAGTAAACATCAACATTAATCCCAGCACAACATTAACGACCGTACTTCCGCGCTTCTTTCTATTTGCGAGACTAACCCCTAAAATAGTTAAAATAAATGTTGAAAACGGATATGCCCAGCGTTGATATTTTTGTACGAGCAGCCTATTCATATTACCTGTACCCTGTAGTTTTTGCGTTGCAATATGTTCATTTAACTCTTCAATAGTTAATCTTTCGACATATACAGTTCTTTGCTTAAAATCATCAGGAACCAGATAAAACACGGTATCAATCACATGTCCGGTTTTAATGCTATGACTGTCCTTATAAAAATTCCGAATAGTATAGTCATACACATTCCACCGTTGAGTTTCTTCATTCCATTTAGCATATGCACTATTTAGTTTAGAAACCAGTTTTCCATTTTCAATTCTCTCCATTGAAAAACGAAAAGCATTTTCTGTATCAACATTATAACTTTCGATATACACAAAAATACCGGGACGAACCTGTCTATGAATATCACGATCCCAATTCTGAAAACGACTAAACACATATTTATCTTCAAAAGCAAGCCGTACTTTATTTGCATCAGGTATTATGTACATAATCATAAACCACGAAAGAATTGCTAGAATAGTAGCAGAAATCATATATGGTCGCAAAAAACGATTGAGACTTATACCACTTGCGTGTATTGCAATAATTTCTGAATTATTGGCTATTCGGGAAGTAAAATAGACAACAGAAATAAAAACAAATAAAGAAGAAAAAAGATTTACATAAAAAGGGATAAAATTTAAGTAATAATCAAAAACAATCTCTTTGAGAGGAGCTTCAATAAAATCATCAAACTTCTCCTGAATATCAAAAACTATTGCTATACTCATAATAATAACAATAGAGAAGAAAAATGTTCCCAAAAACCCTTTTATGATATATAAATCTATTTTTTTTATCATCTCTTATTTAGATACGTTGAGCCAATTGAACAACCATTTTTTGTTTCCACGAAGCAAATTCACCCTGTATAATTTTTTCGCGTGCTGCTTTTACTAATGCCAAATAAAAGGCTAAATTATGGATACTCAAAATTTGAGCACCTAATCTTTCACCGGCATGAAATAAATGGCGAACATATGCTTTTGAATATGCTGTATCTACATATGATAAAGCATCTTCATCTAAACACGAAAAATCTTGTTCCCATTTTTTATTTTTCATATTCATAATACCGTTCCAGGTAAACATCATTCCATTTCGACCATTACGAGTAGGCATAACACAATCGAACATATCGGTACCAAGTGCAATTGCTTCTAAAATATTAACAGGAGTTCCAACCCCCATTAAATACCGTGGTTTTTCCCAAGGCAGAATACCATTAACCACCTCAAGCATTTCATACATATCATCAATTGGTTCGCCAACACTCAAGCCACCAATAGCATTCCCCTCCATATTCTGAGTAGCAATAAACTCTGCAGACTGTGCACGTAAGTCTTTATATACACTCCCTTGCACAATAGGAAAAAAAGTTTGGGAAGCACCATACAAAGCTTCGGTCTTTTTAAAATGCATAACACCTCGTTTGAGCCACCGATGAGTAAGATTCATAGAATTTTTAGCATACTCATAATCACAAGGATACGGCGTGCATTCATCTAAAGCCATACAAATATCAGAACCAATAATTCGTTGAAAATCGACAACATTTTCGGGAGTAAACACATGACGAGAACCATCGATATGCGATTTAAACACAGCCCCTTCTTCAGTTAACTTTCTGTTATGTGTTAAAGAAAAAACCTGATACCCGCCACTATCAGTTAAAATTGGCTTCTTCCAATTCATAAAAGAATGTAATCCGCCGGCGTTTTTAATAACCTCCATACCCGGTCTTAGATAAAGATGATAGGTATTTCCCAGAATTATTTGTGCATGCACATCCTGTTCCAATTCACGACTATGCACCCCCTTAACAGCCCCCAAGGTTCCTACCGGCATAAAAATCGGGGTTTCAATATGCCCATAATCTGTTTCAACAACACCGACTCGAGCCTGCGATTGAGAATCCTTGTGTAAAATAGAAAACTTCATTATTCGAATTTTTCACAAAGATAGAATAAACCCGAAATTTTACTTAATAAAGAAGTGCCAAAAAATGAGATTGGCTTTTTTATCATTACTTTTTCATAAGAAACAGTATCTTTGCAATCATAAATTAAAAAGAGAATGATAAATCCATATAAAAACTCTAATCTCAGTCACAAAAAACAAGTGACGTTAATGTTTAACAACATTGCTCACAGTTATGATTTTCTTAATCATATACTTTCGTTTAATATTGACAAAATATGGCGAAAAAAAGCAATTAAGCTTATAAAAAAACATAAACCACATACAATCTTAGACATCGCAACCGGCACCGGCGATTTTGCTATTCTCGCAGCAAAAAAATTATCTCCTCACACAATTATTGGTATAGATATTTCCGAAAAAATGCTCGAAAAAGGAATAGAAAAAGTACAAAAAAAGAAACTTTCTTCAGTTATCACCCTTCAAAAAGGAGACTCCGAAAATCTCGATTTTTCCGACAACTATTTTGACGCAAGCCTTACAGGATTTGGCGTTCGAAACTTCGAAAATTTACAAGCAGGTCTCGAAGAAAACTACCGTGTTCTTAAAAATGATGGCATAGCTGTAATATTAGAATTCTCAAAACCGAAACATTTTCCAATAAAACAACTATACAATATATACTTTGAATATGTATTACCAAGAATTGGAAAAATTATTTCAAAAGACTTCAATGCATACAAATATTTACCTGAGTCTGTAGAAAATTTTCCCTACGGCAACGGTTTTATAAAAATACTACAAAACATCGGATTCAAAACAATTATTCACAAAAAACTCTCGTTTGGTATTGCAAGTTTATATATTTGCACAAAATAAACACGTTATATTTTTCACTTATTTATTAAACCTATTTTGAAACTATTAAGATTTGAACTTATAACTTGCGTATTTCTTGTTTGTTTTTCTTTTTCCGGATTTGCACAAAAGAAAAAGATTCAATACAATCCGGGCTATGACAATCGTCCTTTTCATTTAGGATTCACTTTAGGTTTTAATAAATTAGATTATCGAATCATCCCTTCAAAATATCTTCTGTTTGCCGGCTCCACCGATTCTGTATATCATATAGAAGCACAAAGCACCCCGGGAATTCATTTAGGAATAGTTAGTGATTTACGTATGGGTAACCATTTTAATCTCCGATTTCTGCCGGGACTTATATTTAGCCAACGAAATCTTGTATACAAAATGAGGGATTTCAGTTCAACCGAAGAAGAAATGAGTTTTTACACTTACAACATGAAACTGCCATCCATTCATATTGATGCCCCTATAAGTGTAAAAATACGGGCAACGAGAATCAATAATTACAGAATGTACTTACTTACCGGTATGGCATTAAAATATGATTTAGAAACCAAACGTGTGCAAAAAGAAAACAGCGATTATACTATTCGCCAAAAACCACTTGATTATTATTATGAATTTGGATTTGGTATCGATTGGTATCTCGTATACTTTAAATTATCTACCGAAATAAAATTTAGTTTTGGATTACAAGACATACTTATAAAAGAATCAATAGAATATTCCCAAGCAATAGAAAAACTTAAATCACGAATGGTAATTTTCTCACTTCACTTTGAATAGAATAATATGATAGCAACTATACAAATACGACTTTCACCAAAAGCATCAAATCACACACAAACAATTAAAAATTCTATTTCCAATAAAATTGGAATACCGGTACAGTCTATAAACGATATACGAATAATTCGCCGTTCACTTGATGCACGTTCACGTAATATTCAGTATAATCTCACCATAGAATATGCCTGCAACTCAATACAAACACTTCCCAAAAAAGAAATTTTATTCAATCGTCAACAAGTTGACTCTGCAGAAGAGGTTCATATAATTGGCTGTGGGCCTGCAGGATTATTTGCCGCACTTACATTAATTGAACACGGATATAAACCCATTATTTTTGAACGCGGTAAAACAATTGAAAAACGAAAAATAGACATCGCAATGTTGCATCAAAATAAAGATGTACGCAAACATTCAAATTACAGTTTTGGAGAGGGCGGTGCCGGAACATTTTCTGACGGAAAATTATATACCCGTTCGAAGAAAAAGGGAGATCCACAAAGAATTATTGATTTACTCTGCTTACACGGAGCAAACAAACAAATTGGTATTGATGCACATCCACATATCGGAACCGACAAGTTGCCCGGTATTATAAAGAATATTCGTCAGACAATTTTAGACTGCGGTGGAGAAATACACTTCTCAACACATGTAAGCGGATTCAAAACCAAAAACAATAAAATATCAGAACTCATATTAAATTCGAATACTACAATTGCCGTACAACAAGTAATATTAGCAAGCGGGCACTCAGCTCGTGATGTGTATTATGCCTTGCATGAATCCGGCATTCGTATTGAAAGCAAACCTACCGCCATGGGTGTTCGTGTAGAACATCCCCAAGAATTTATTAATAACAACCAATATCATGGGGTATCATCGCCATATTTACCACCTGCGGAATATTCTCTGGCACACACCACAGACGACAAAGGCGTATACTCCTTTTGCATGTGTCCCGGCGGTATTATTGTTCCGGCATCGACTCATCCACAGCAATTAGTTATAAACGGCATGTCAAATTCATTACGAAACTCAAAATTTGCAAACTCCGGAATTGTTGTTTCGTTAGACGAAAAAGACTACGAGCCATTTAAAGAACATGGTGTTTTTGCCGGACTAAAATTTCAAGAACACCTCGAATCATTGGCATTCCAAAACGGTGGAGCAAACCTGCAAGCTCCGGCACAAAGAATCAGTGATTTTATAGCAAAAAAAATATCTCAAAACCTGCCGGAGTGTTCTTACACTCCCGGAATTATCAGCTCACCTCTTCATTTCTGGCTACCCGAACCAATTGCTGAAAAACTACAAGAAGCATTTAAGATATTTAGCAAACGAATTCGCGGATTTGCATCGAATGACGGTATATTAGTTGGAGTAGAATCACGCACATCATCACCAATACGTATTCCACGCAAACCAATACAACTACATCATGAAGACATTATAAACTTATATCCTTGTGGCGAAGGTGCCGGATATGCGGGGGGAATTGTTTCATCAGCAACCGATGGTATCAATTGTGCATTAGCAATAACGCAGAACAAATAAAAAACTACTTAGTCTCTGCCCGAAAACTCCCAATTAATAAGTCTTCGAAAGCCATGTCTTTGAAGTTTTCCTTGCAGAAACTTCTACAATCAGGTCTTTTCTCGCAAGCACTACTTAACCCAAGTTGTTAGTTAAAAAACATAACTATCACAATATGAGAGTAGAG
>CAZLCY010000065.1:0-12644 GCA_964558075.1 uncultured Bacteroidales bacterium | reverse complement strand
CAAAAAAATTATTATTTTCTAATTTTTAACTCTTTAATAAGCTCTCGATATTTTTGAATATCTTGATTTGTTAAATAGTTGAGCAACTGACGTCGCTTTCCTACTAATTTTAGAAGAGAACGTTGCGTAACGTAATCTTTTTTATTAGCTTTTAAGAGTTCTGTTAAATGATTTATTCTTTCGGTAAATAATGCTATTTGACCTTCTGTTGAACCGGTATCTTTTTCAGATTTACCAAATTTTTTGAAAATTTCAGACTTTCTTTCCGTTGTTAAATACATAATCTGTTAGTTATTAATTCTTTTCTATATCTATCAAAAATTAGACTGCAAAAATATACGTTTATTTTAAAACCAACAAAGTTTTTATCTATTTTTTTCATGATTCACACCGACTGCCGTTCCAACAACTGATTACGCTTGATTAAGCCTCGATGTGGAGGCACATGTACATGTTTTGAAAGAAAAACTCCAAGTATCATCAAAACCAATCCGATACACACTCCGGCATATACATCACGAAAAAAGTGCATTAATAAATATATACGGGAAAAACCAACAATAAATGCAAGAATTACATATATATAAAGGAGTGATTTTTGCGAAGCATGATATGATGTTAAGGCAAAAAAAGCAAAAGCAGTCATAGTATGTCCGGAAGGAAATGAAAAATGCCGTGCAAAATCTACATGCGGTATAATATAATGAAATTCGGAAAGATCAAAAAAAAGGGTTGGTCGAGGAAGAGCTCCAAACACAATGTGCTTCAATAAAAAGCTTACCAACAAAACCAACAAACCAACGATTGCATATTGCAGGGCTTTTTGATAAGAAACGAACATATAAGCAATAATAGCCACAACAAAGATAATCCCATTACCAAAAAAAGTAAGAGCACGAAAAAAATAATCAAAAAACGTATGTGTACAGTATGTGTTTACAAAAAGTACTGCATCTCCTTGTTTAAAAAACAACATACCTACCATTCCTATAAAGAGAAAAACATATACCGAGCGAGCAAAAACAGAATTCCGCAAAAAATGTCGAAGTGATTGATGATTATTCATACAAAAAATTAAAAAATTGATATTGTGTTATACACAGAATCTCGTTCTACCGGTACTTTCCGAGCCTCTTTTATTAATGCCACCATCTGCTCTTGGGTCATTGACGGATTTGTATCATCCGCTCCTGCCATAGAGTAGATTTTTGTAGAATCATTAATTGTTCCGTCAAAATCATCTACACCAAAATCAAGACTGATTTGAGCTAAATCTTTTCCAATCATCGGCCAATACGCTTTAATATGATTAAAATTATCTAAAAAAATACGAGAAACTGCAAAATTTCTCAATACCTCAACCCACGAAACTTCCGTAGACAAACCAAGAGGATTATTTTCTTTTTTATATTTTAATGGAATAAAAGCATGAAAACCGCCTGTTTTATCTTGCAGATTTCTCAAACGCAACAAATGACTAACTCGATGCTCATACGACTCGATATGACCATACAACATTGTTGCTGTAGTTGGTATATTGAGATTATGAGCAGTTTCGTGAATAGTTAACCAGTTTTCAGCATTTGTTTTTGAAGGACATATTTTTTTTCTCAAATCTGTATCGAATATTTCAGCACCACCACCGGGCATAGAATCAAGTCCGGCATTTTTTAAAGCAGCCAAAGCCTCTTTAAACGAACAGCGTGAAGCTATCGCCATAAACTCAATCTCAACCGCAGTAAATGCCTTAATATGAACTTTTGGATACGATAATTTCAAAGCGGTCAAAAGTTCAACATAAAAATCCAATTTGCGTTCAGGGTGCACGCCTCCAACAATATGAAATTCCGTAATTGAATCAGTACAATTAGCAGAGATATTATGTACAATTTCATCAACCGATAATTCCCAACTACCTTCTTGATTTTTTTTTCGTGCATACGAACAAAACACACAATTGTGAATACAAATATTTGTAGGTTCAATATGAATATTTTTATTGAAATACACAAAGCGTTTATTTTTTTGCTCGCACATATAATTAGCCGCAAAACCAAGAGCCGAAAGAGAAGCTTCATTATACAAAGTCAAGCATTCTTCCGCAGAAATGCGTTTCCCCGAAAAAATTTTAGTAAAAATATGCTTGCAATTCTCATTAAGATACGCAAGCACTGTGGCACCATTTTTATCCATCATCACACAAAACTTTATGCAAAGGTACAAGATTACTCTGCACACTCATCTATTTCAGCAAAAATTTTTATTAAAAATACTTATCAAAAAAACACTCAAACAAAATAATTTATTTATTTTTGCCATGGATAATTTTAACAAAATATTTCTGTAAAAAATGTCAAAGGTAACTCATATAAAAAAAGGGCTGACAATTAACTTACAAGGCAAGCCTGAACGAATTTTTCATCAATTACCATTAGCGGAAAAAGTTGCGGTTAAACCAACAGACTTTGTTGGTCTCAAACCGAAACTATCTGTAAAAGAAGGTGACACAGTTTTAGCAGGAGATGCTCTTTTCTATGACAAATACAATCCCGACATTCTTTTTACCTCACCGGTAAGCGGTACAGTTGAATTAATCAATCGAGGTGAGCGAAGAAAAATTCTCGAAGTTGTGGTTAAAACAGAAAATGGTAAGGTTGAATATAAAAAATTTAACACTCCGGAAATTAATCGAAACAATAGAGATGCAATAAAAAAATCTTTATTAGAAAGTGGTTTATGGCCATGTATAATTCAGCGACCATACGCTTGTATAGCCAATCCGAGTGACACACCAAAAGCTATTTTTATCTCCACCTTTGACACGGCTCCTTTAGCTCCCGATTACACTTTTTTAATTTCAGAATATAAATCAGAGTTTTTAAAAGGTATTGAGGTGTTAAATCAACTTACAGACGGAAAAACACATGTAAATATATATCAAGAAACACGTGCAAACAATCCTTTTCAAGCAGCAAAGGACGTACAGATTAATTATTTTTCAGGAAAACACCCGGCTGGCAACGTTGGCATTCAAATCCATCATTTAGATCCTATTAACAAAGGTGATGTTGTATGGACAGTAAAACCGCAAGATGTTGTTCTTATCGGCAGATTCTTTGAAAAATCTATTTTTGATGCCCGAAAAATTATAGCTCTTACCGGAAACGTAAGAAAACCATATTACTTCAAAACCATTCTTGGTGCATCTGTTAATAGTATGCTAAACAATCAAATAACAAGCGACAAAGAACAACGAATTATCAGTGGCAATGTATTGACGGGAACTCAAGTAAATAAAACCGGATACGTTGGTTTTTACGATACTCAAATATCAGTAATTAACGAGGGTAACTACCCGGAATTTATGGGTTGGATTAATCCCGGTTTTAACAAATTTAGTTTTTACCGTTCATTTTTCTCATGGTTACAGCCCGACAGAGAATTTAAAGTAGACACGAATTACCATGGAGGAGAGCGTCCATTTGTATTTACCGGACAGTACGAGCGTGTATTGCCAATGAACATATACCCCATTCATTTGCTAAAATCTATACTAGTAAATGATATTGACAAAATGGAACAACTTGGCATTTTCGAAGTTGCAGAAGAAGATTTTGCTTTATGTGAATTTGTTTGTCCGTCAAAAATTGAAATTCAATCGATAATTCGACAAGGATTAGATACTATTAAAAAAGAATTTAGTTAATTTTCAAAATCTGTATATAATTCAATGAAAATAATAAAAAATCTCATAGACAAAACCAAACCGCATTTTGAAAAAGGCGGCAAATATGAAAAATGGTTACCGGTATACGAAAGTTTTGAAACATTCTTCTTTGTTCCCGAAAAAGTAACCACTACCGGTGCTCATATACGCGATGCGATAGACATGAAACGTTCAATGATTCTTGTTGTTGTTTCGCTATTGCCTGCATTACTATTCGGCATGTGGAATGTTGGTGAACTATACTATATGTCTATAGGCGAAAACACTTCTATTTTGGAGTCTTTTTGGCAGGGATTTCTTCAAGTACTACCTCTCATTGTTGTTTCATACGGAGTAGGGCTCGGATTGGAATTTGTTTTTGTTTATATACGCGGTCACGAAATAAACGAGGGTTTTTGGTGACCGGGATGCTTATTCCTCTTATAGTTCCGGTTGATATCCCGTTATGGATGCTTGCTGTTGCTACAGCTTTTTCCGTACTTATAGGTAAAGAAGCTTTTGGGGGAACCGGTATGAATATCGTTAACCCGGCTTTACTAACACGAGCATTCTTATTTTTTGCATATCCAGCAAAAATGTCGGGAAATACCGTATGGATAAAAGATATTGATCAAAATCCTCAATTAGTTGACGGTTTTACCGGTGAAACTATTCTTGGACAAAAAGTTAATATGGTAACCGAAGCATATAGCGAATTTGTTGACAACAAATTATCGATGCTTGATATGTTTATCGGAAATTATGCCGGTTCGGTAGGTGAAACATCAACCATTGCTATATTAATAGGTGCAGCTATATTATTATATACCGGTATTGGCAGCTATCGCATAATGCTTTCGGTATTTGCCGGCGGGTATCTTATGGGTTTATTGTTACATGCGGTTGCTCCCGAAGGAAATGCTCTTCTTAATACACCGGCTCTTGAACATCTTCTTATTGGTGGTTTTGCCTTTGGTGCGGTATTTATGGCAACCGATCCGGTTACCGGTTCTCAAACAAATAAAGGTAAGTGGATATATGGTTTTTTAATCGGTGTTTTTGCTATATTAATCCGGACGGTTAACCCGGCATATCCTGAAGGAATGATGCTTGCAATTTTATTCATGAATGTGTTTGCTCCGCTCATTGATCATTATATTGTGCAAGCTAATATAAAAGCACGTCTACGAAGAGCAAAGATTAATATGGTACAGTCAGATTCAGAAAACAACTAAAAATTTAACAATCTCTATATGGAACGAAGTAATACATATGTTTTTATTTACGCTATTGCTCTTGTCGTTGTTGTTGCCGCAGTTCTTTCATTTACTGCTCACACATTAAAAGACCGACAAATAGCGAATGTTAAAAATGAAAAACGAGAAAATATTCTCGCTACTATAAATATTCCTTACGACGGAAAAGATGTTCAAAAACTATTTGACACCTATATTACTGAATCATTTGTTGTGAACGCTCAAGGCGATGTGGAACCATACATAACACTACAAGACGGAAAAACAACTGATACTCTTACCGCTTTTGAAATTGATTTAAAGAAAGAATATGCACGCCCGTTAGAGGAACGAAATTTACCCTTATTTAAAGCTTCGGTCGACAATAAAAACATCTACATTATTCCTCTTCGAGGAAAAGGATTGTGGGGTCCGATATGGGGATATATCTCATTAGAAGAGGACTTGTCTACGGTTTTCGGCGTCGTGTTTGACCATAAAGGAGAAACACCCGGTTTGGGGGCTGAAATCAACACTGATGGATTTATGGAACAATTTATCGGCAAAAAGATTTTCGACAAAACAGGGGATTTTACCTCAATTGAAGTTATAAAAGGTGGTGCAAAACCGGATAATATGCATGGCGTTGACGCTATTTCGGGAGGAACAATTACCTCGAACGGGGTTTCCGAAATGCTTAATGAGTCATTGCAAGGATATTTATCATTTTTCAAATCCAATAAAAAATAACATACAATGAGTGCTGAAAAAGAACCATTATTTTCAAAGAAAAATATAGAACTATTAACCAATCCTTTAGGGAAGAGTAATCCGATTACCGTACAATGTCTCGGTATCTGTTCTGCATTAGCCGTTACTGTAAAATTAGAACCGGCAATAATATTATCTATATCGGTAGTTGCGGTTTTAGGTCTTGCAAATGTTATTATTTCACTTCTTCGAAAAACTATTCCCGATAGAATCAGAATTATTGTTCAATTAGTTGTTATCGCCTCTCTCGTAATTATTGTTGACTTAATACTCAAAGCTTTTTCATACGAAGTAAGTAAAGCTTTATCGGTATTTGTCGGATTAATTATTACAAACTGTATTATCATGGGGCGACTGGAAGCCTTTGCTTTAGGAAATAAACCATGGCGTTCGCTTCTTGATGGGATTGGAAACGGATTAGGATATGGTGTTATTCTCATTTTAGTTGCATTCATTCGCGAAGTGTTAGGGGCAGGAACAATTACCCTCCCGGCATTTGGTGAAATTCCAATAATACCTGATGTAATATACAGTTGGGGCTATGAAAATAATGGCTTGATGTTATTATCACCAATGGCTCTTTTGGTTGTTGGTGTCATTATATGGGTACAACGCTCACGCAATAAAGAATTAATTGAAGAAAATTAAGAATAACACGGAGATATGGAAAATTTATTAGATATTTTTGTTAAGTCAATTTTTATAGATAACATGGTATTCGCATACTTTTTGGGTATGTGTTCTTACCTTGCTGTTTCTAAAACAGTTGAAACTTCTACCGGTTTAGGAATTGCCGTTATTTTTGTGCTTGGCATTACGGTTCCGGTCAACTATTTAATTGACACATATGTGTTAGAAAGTGGTGCACTTGTTTGGCTTAGCGAGTCATTTAAAGATGTTGATTTAAGCTTCTTAAGTTTCATTATGTTTATTGCAGTAATTGCATCAATGGTTCAATTAGTGGAAATGATTGTTGAAAAATTTGCACCGTCGTTATATACTTCTTTAGGTATTTTTCTTCCTCTTATTGCGGTCAACTGTGCAATTTTAGGTGGTTCATTGTTTATGCAAGAACGTGCATATAATACTATTACTGAAGCTTCGGTATTTGGTTTAGGATCCGGTGTTGGATGGTTTTTAGCAATAGTTGGCATTGCTGCAATTCGCGAAAAAATTCAATATTCGAATGTGCCGCCGGCATTACGAGGATTAGGTATAACATTTATTGCAACCGGATTGATGGGGATTGCATTTATGAGTTTTATGGGTATTAAATTATAAATTTCACACATATGATTTTTCTTGACGCTTCTGCGGGGATAGTTATTATTACAAGTATTGTAGTATTTTTATTAGTTATATTATTATTAGTTGCTATTTTATTATATGCAAAAGCTAAATTATTACCCTCGGGAGAAGTTTCTTTTCAGGTAAATGATTTAGATCCGGTGCAGGTAAAACCCGGGGCTACCCTTTTGAATACTCTTCAAAATCAGGAAATATTTCTTCCTTCTGCATGTGGTGGCGGCGGTTCGTGCGGTATGTGTAAATGTAAAACACTCGATGGTGGAGGTTCTATTTTACCAACCGAAAAACCTTTTTTCAGCAAAAAAGAGCAGGCAAACAATTGGCGTTTGGCTTGTCAGGTGAAAGTAAAAGAGGATATGAAAATTTGGGTTCCTGAAGAGGTGCTGGGCGTTAAGAAAATGGAATGTGAAGTTGTATCAAACAGAAATGTAGCTTCATTTATTAAAGAATTTGTCGTAAAACTTCCGGAAGGTGAAAGTCTTGATTTTAAACCAGGTGGATATATTCAAATTGATGTACCAAAATATGAGTGTGATTTTGGAAAAGACATTGATGTTGATGAACAGTTTAAATCGGAATGGGACAAATTTAAACTCTGGGGATTACATATAAAGAATACGGAAGAAACGTTCAGGGCATATTCTATGGCAAACCATCCTGCAGAAGGAAATATTGTTATGCTTAATATTCGTATTGCTACTCCTCAGTGGGACAGAGAAAAAAATAATTGGGAGAAAGTTCCTCCGGGGGCATGCTCTTCATATATTTTTTCTCGTAAACCGGGAGATAAAGTAACTATTTCGGGTCCCTTTGGTGAATTCTTTATTCAGGACACACAAAATGAAATGTTATACATAGGCGGTGGTGCCGGTATGGCTCCGTTGCGTTCTCATTTATTCCACTTGTTCCATACCTTAAAAACAGACCGAAAAGTTACGTACTGGTATGGTGCTCGTTCAAAAAAAGAAATATTCTATGAAGAAGAATTTAGAAAAATCGAAAAGGATTTTCCTAATTTTACCTTTAATATTGCCTTAAGTGACCCGTTACCTGAAGATAATTGGGATGGATATACCGGTTTTATTCATCAGGTAATACATGATGAATATCTCAGCAAACATGAGGCTCCTGAGGATATAGAATATTACATGTGCGGTCCAGGGCCAATGGCAAATGCTGCCATTAATATGCTCCACGATTTGGGAGTTGAACGAGAAAATATTTATTTTGACGATTTCGGATAATATATAATATAAAGCCTCAAAAATATGAGGCTTTTTTTTTCACTCTTATGATACACATTGGAACATATCCTATTTCATGTTTTGTCTTTGATTTAGACGGTACGGTTTATTGTGATAATATGCTTATTAATGATGTCGTTCCATTATTCTCTGAACTAAACTCTCAACACATCCCATTTTATTTTTTCACAAATAACTCATCTCATTCCAAAGATTTTTATCTTAATAAACTACATGATTTTGGTTTGAATTTCATTGAAAAACAACAGATTATCAGTTCTACTGATGTGCTTATTTCATACCTCAACAGAAAAAAAATATCTCACATTTCGTGCATAGGAACCGATGATATGCACACAGAACTCAATGCTGCGGGAATATCAATTATATCGAAAAAAAATCAGTCTGTTGAGGCTGTGGTAATAGGATTTGATACCAGTTTAAATTACGAAAAAATTGAATTGGCAAATCATTATGCACGAAAAGGTGTTCCCATTTTCGCAACAAATGAAGATGTGCTTTGTCCGGCCTCACACAATGAATTTATTCCTGACTGTGGAGCAATTACGGCTCTCATTGAAAAATCGAGCGGTCATTTCGCTGAATTTTTTGGCAAACCTCAAAAAATTGCAGCAGACTATATTTGTAACTATACCAAAACGCAAGCCGAACATATTTGTATGGTTGGCGACCGTTTATATACCGATATGAAAATGGCACAGCACAATTTTAAAACAATTCTCGTTCTCTCCGGTGAAACAACCGAAGATATGGCTCACACAACAAAACAGCATGTTGATTATATTATTTCAGATATAACGAACATGCAAGAACTGTTTTTTAGAAAAGCAGATATATCACTCTAAATTCAAAAATCACGTCGAGCTGACGTTAAATATACAGGTATGACGTTTTTGTTACCTTTTTTGTATTTTATCATTTTTTCATACATACTGTATAAACACAGGTTTTTCAAAAGTATGCATCTTCCGTTTTGGATTCTTATCGGCATATTTTCATTGAAAATAATTTCGTCTGCTGTGATGTATTGGGTTTATACATCATATTATCCTGTTCGCATTGAGGCCGATATATTCAAATATTTTGATGATGCAAAAATTATATTTTCGTCTCTTGAACATTCGGCATGGCATTATATTAAATTGATATGCGATATCGACATCTCACATCCTCAATTAAATCAATACTATGATAAAATGGAATTTTGGGATCGGAAAATTGACTATGGCTTCGGAAACGATAATCGGACAATTATAAAAGCTAATGCTATTATTATGCTGTTCTCTTTTGGTAACATTTGGGTACATAATGTGTTTGCGGGTTTTATCTCAATATTCTCGTATCTATTATTATACAAAATAATATACTCATATAATCCGAAATTACAATATGCCTTATTAATCTCTATCGTTTTAATTCCTTCCGGATTTTTTTGGACATCCGCCATGCTCAAAGAAACAATTGTAATGTTGGGATTAGCCTGTTATGTGTACGGATTTATTTCCGTTCTCACAAAACAAAAAAAGTATCTTTCATGGCTGTCTCTTATTATCGGTATATTTATTTTATTACACATAAAAGTGTATGTGATTGCCGCTCTCATTCCTGCATCGCTTGGTTTTTTAATCGCATACAAACTGCCACAAAAAAGAGTTTCATATGTGTATATAATAAGCATGCTCGTACTTATACTGGGAATTATTATCAACAACACTTATCTGCATGCAGTACCTATTCTTGAGAAATTTGCAGACAAACGAAATGATTTCATCATGGATGTTGTGTATTACGCACACGCTCAAAGCTATATACCTATCGGCTTTATTGACGCAAACATCATGAGTTTCATCAAAGACACTCCGGCATCTCTCTATCGAGCAGTTTTTCTCCCTTGGCTATGGAATACATCATCATTACTTGGAATTGTGCCTGCATTAGAAAATCTTATGCTAATAATCTTAGGCCTTCTTGCCTGTTTTTATCGACGAAACTTAGATCGTTCGCAGCAAAATATTATATGGTTTTCTCTTATTTTTTCAATAACATTACTGTGGATTATTGGCATTACAACTCCCGTTATCGGTGCAATTGTTCGCTACAAAATACCCGTTTTCCCATTTTTATATAGTATTTTTGCACTCATTATTGATTGGGACAAACTTTATTTAAAGTATATAAAAAATGAATACAAACAACTATAATCACTCTCGCTTATACACTTTTACCTATACTGTTCTTAAAAAAATAGGACATTCCGATAGCGATGCAAAATTAGGCGCAGACGTTTTAATTTCAGCAGATTTACGAGGTGTAGATTCGCACGGTGTTGCACGTTTGCGAGGCTATATAAATTTGTGGGAAGCAAAACGCATGAATCCACAACCACAGCTAAAAATTGAACATGAAACGCCCTCAACAGCAACAATTGACGGAGATCAGGGATTAGGTCTTGTTGTTGCCCCTCAGGCAATGAACATAGCAATCGAAAAGGCTCGCAATGTTGGAACCGGCTGGGTTGCAATAAATAACTCTAACCATTTTGGCATTGCAGGTTATCATGCAATGATGGCTCTCGAACACGATATGATAGGTTTTGCATTCACCAATGCAACGCCAACAACAGCACCGACATTCGGGAATAAAAAAATGCTTGGCACCAATCCGGTTGCAATGGCTGTTCCGGCAAAAAATCAACCTCCGTTTGTGGCAGACTTTGCGTCAACCGCTACAGCTGTTGGAAAACTTGAAATTTTACAACGGAAAAATGAAGATGCTCCTCTTGGGTGGATTCAGGACAAGCACGGAAATCCAACGCAGGATGCATCGGGTCTTAAAAGCGGCGGTGCCTTATTGCCTTTGGGTTCAGACAGAATTCACAGTAGTCATAAAGGGTATTGCTTAGGTTCTATAGTTGACATACTTACTGCGGTGCTTTCCGGTGCAAATTACGGCCCTTGGGTTCCGCCGTTTCTAGCATTTCTCAATCCTGCCGAAAATCCGGTCGGAAAAGGAATCGGGCATTTTGTAGGGGCTATGCGTATTGATGCTTTCCGACCTGCGGATGAATTTAAAAATCATATGGATAACTGGATTGAAACATTTCGTGCCTGCCCCCCTATTTCTGCAGACGAACCGGTTCAAATTCCGGGAGATCAGGAACGAATACTCACGGAAGAACGTCTACAAAATGGCATTCCACTCCTCCCACCTGTTGTAGAAGATTTACAAAATATTGCAAAACAATTTAATGTAGACTTATAAATTATGATTGATATACAAACACTTACTCAAAAAATTCTTTCCGGTGAAACCATTTCGTACGAAACCGGTGTGGAATTAA
Source organism: uncultured Bacteroidales bacterium (assembly GCA_964558075.1). Lineage (GTDB taxonomy): Bacteria > Bacteroidota > Bacteroidia > Bacteroidales > UBA1715 > JAQICB01. The sequence goes on along the minus strand of CAZLCY010000065.1, from coordinate 1,019 downwards.
TACATCACCCCGAAAAAAAAGAGCTTTACGATGCCGCAGACACAATCCGAAAACATTTTTGCGGAAACAAAATGGATTTATGTTCCATAACAAATGCCAAATCGGGTGCCTGTAGCGAAAACTGTAAATGGTGCAGTCAATCGACACACCATTCTACAAATGTTGAAAAATATGACTTAATTGATACAGAAAAAGCTGTTGCTGAGGCTTCCGAAAATGCAAAAAACGGCGTTCATCGCCACTCACTCGTAACAAGTGGCCGAAGCATTTCTGATAGAAATTTACAGAATTTACTTTCTATTTATAAAGAAATAAAAAACAGAAGCAAAATCGACTTATGTGCCTCAATGGGACTTCTTTCTGAGTCGCAACTGATTAAATTACAAGAAGCCGGCATTTCTCATTACCATTGTAATTTAGAAACAGCTCCGTCTTTTTTTCCGAAGGTATGCTCAACACATACAATTGAGGATAAAATTAAGGTTATACAAACAGCTCAAAAATTAGGTATAAATGTGTGTTCAGGCGGAATTATCGGTCTTGGTGAAACTGCTGAACAACGGGTAGAACTTGCTTGTGCGTTGGCGGATTTAGGCATACAGTCAATCCCAATAAATATTCTGACACCTATTGAGGGTACGCCGCTTGCAAAAGCACATGCTTTAAGTAAAGATGAAATACTTTCTACCATTGCTGTTTTTCGTTTTATTAACCCACGAGCTAATCTTCGTTTTGCAGGTGGACGGTTGCTCATTAAAGATTTCGAGAACGAAGCATTACACGCCGGCATAAATTCGGCATTAACAGGGAATTATCTTACCACAATAGGTTCTGATACGCAAACAGATATTGAAAACTTCACATCCAACGGATTTACAATTGATGTATAATATGAATTATTCGGAATTAATTGCAACGGACAAAAAACATATTTGGCATCCCTACTCTTCGATAAATAGTTCGGTAACCCCCGAACTGATTTCCCGGGCAGAAGGTGTGTATTTATATACTCACGACGG